>NZ_LT840184.1:771486-1089417 GCF_900177425.1 Paenibacillus uliginis N3/975
TAAGGCCCGTTGGTCAAGGGGTTAAGACACCTCCCTTTCACGGAGGTAACAGGGGTTCGAATCCCCTACGGGTCACCATTTATTTGCTTGCTTCTGGGGATGAGAATCCCAATGGTTCGTCGAAGCATAGACATCGATAGGAATACTTCGCAGTCTCGAACAAAGTGAGAGTATCCCCTACGGGTCACCACTTATTTACTCGCTTCAGTTTTTTATGCAAGATTTACCTCTTGATAAGTGAGTAGTATTTTGATAAGATAAAAGTCGGTTTAATCATGGAGGCTTAGCTCAGCTGGGAGAGCATCTGCCTTACAAGCAGAGGGTCGGGGGTTCGAACCCCTCAGCCTCCACCATATATACACCTTTTAATGACGCGGGGTGGAGCAGTTCGGTAGCTCGTCGGGCTCATAACCCGAAGGTCGTAGGTTCAAATCCTGCCCCCGCAACCAATTATATCGCTACAAAACAGCGATAGTGCCTCATGGAACTGTGGTGTAGAGGCCTAACATGCCTGCCTGTCACGCAGGAGATCGCGGGTTCGAATCCCGTCAGTTCCGCCATTCTTCATTATAACCGAAAGAGATTTTATGGCTCGGTAGCTCAGTCGGTAGAGCAAAGGACTGAAAATCCTTGTGTCGGCGGTTCGATTCCGTCCCGAGCCACCATTTGTTTTAACAACTGTATACGCCGGTGTAGCTCAACTGGTAGAGCAACTGACTTGTAATCAGTAGGTTGGGGGTTCAAGTCCTCTCGCCGGCACCACATGGAGGATTAGCGAAGTGGCCAAACGCAGCAGACTGTAAATCTGTTCTCGTACGAGTTCGGTGGTTCGAATCCATCATCCTCCACCAGTTTTATAGGGGCATAGTTTAAAGGTAGAACAGCGGTCTCCAAAACCGTTAGTGTGGGTTCAATTCCTGCTGCCCCTGCCAATAGAACTATGACTTTGAATATGGCGGTCGTGGCGAAGGGGTTAACGCACCGGTCTGTGGCTCCGGCATTCGTGGGTTCAAGTCCCATCGATCGCCCCATATTTTTCAAAAATCATATTGGGGATTAGCCAAGCGGTAAGGCAACGGACTTTGACTCCGTCATGCATAGGTTCGAATCCTATATCCCCAGCCATTGATTTTTATGCGGACGTGGCTCAGCGGTAGAGCATCGCCTTGCCAAGGCGAGGGTCGCGGGTTCGATTCCCGTCGTCCGCTCCATTTTTGTTTTTGGCGCCATAGCCAAGTGGTAAGGCACAGCTCTGCAAAAGCTTTATCCCCAGTTCGAATCTGGGTGGCGCCTCCATTATAACTATGTGCCCTTAGCTCAGCTGGATAGAGCGTTTGACTACGAATCAAAAGGTCAGGAGTTCGAATCTCTTAGGGCACGCCATTAAGTAAGCCGGTGTGGCGGAATTGGCAGACGCGCGCGACTCAAAATCGTGAGGGAAACCGTGGGGGTTCGAGTCCCTTCACCGGCATCATCAAAAAGGACATGGATAATATCCACGTTCTTTTTTTGTGTTCTGTGGTTGACCGCCGTCATACAACGCTCAGTGTGGCGTTGGGGGTTACGCACGCTCCATACTTTTACTATAGAGTAAAGAGGCTAGAGAGTGATATATTGGTGCTTTCAATTTCATACGTTCCTAATGATGTTATGGCGGAAGAATAAACGGATAAGCAGCAATAGCAAGAACTGCGAATGATGGCATGGCTGTTATTCGCTATTTGTCGTTGTCTTGTTTAGACTGAGGTCTTACCCCTTCCCCGACTTAGGTCGAGGATGAAAAACCGTCCAGGGTCCGTTTTAGATTGAATAGAATTAACCTAAAATAAGGTCATAAGGTTGAACAAGTCACAAACGAATGATAAATAAGACGGAAAGGCGGTGTATAAATGAGAAGTACAAAAGATAATGGAATGGGAATCCTCCTTATTGGTTTGGGGGCGTTAGTATTACTTGGGGTATTCGGTCCAGTGCTTGGATGGTTGTTCAGCTTACTGATACCAGTGGCAATGATCGCACTTGGCTATTACGGAATCCGCCGCGGTAACACGTTCTTCGGCTGGATCATACTAGGTATCGGCGTATTGTCACTGATCGGTAAGCTTTCCTGGCTGTTCGGCCCGATACTTGGGATTGTCTTGATCGTCTACGGAGTTTCCCGATTTAAAGGTGGAAATAGCCGTCGTTACTACTAATAAACCTGTAACACAATGAACTTGATAGAAGAGGAGGATAAAGAAATTATGAGTGTTTTTCGACGCATAAGGGATATCACGGCTGCCACTCTAAATGAGAAGCTTGAACAAAGCCAGGATCCAGTTCGATTGATTGATCAGTTTCTACATTCTACCCGGCAGGACATTACGGAGGCTGAGAAGCTCCTGCATCAGTGTGAGTCTCATACACGACAATTGAAGCTGCAGGTAAGCCAAGCTGAAACAATGAAGAACAAACGGGAAGAACAAGCGCTTCTGGCACTGAAAGCTGGGGAAGATCATCTGGCGAAATTGGCTCTTCAAGAAAAACTGATCTATGAAGAAAAGATTGAACAGTATGAGGGGCTGTTAATGACCAGCCGCGAATCGCTCAGAGAAGTAGAAGAACAACTGGGTGAGCTTCGTATGGAATATCAGTCGGTATACAGTAAGCGTCAGTATTATGTTGCTCGGATGGAGACACTGCGACTTCAGCAAAAAATGAACGAGCGTACAGGATCTTATGGTGGCCAAGATGTACCGAAAATGTTCAACCGGTTGGATGACCGTCTCAACGATTGGGAGCTTGAAGCAAAGAGTCTCCGCGACATTCGCAAAATGGGCCAAGAGTATCTGGTTCAGACTGGTGAAAGTGTTTCGACCGTGTTGGATCGCGAGCTTGCCCGTTTGAAGGAGAAGCTGAATAACAGCGGAAAGGAGTAAATATGACAAGATTGTACCGTTCTACCAGAGATAAAATGTTCACCGGGTTGATAGGCGGATTGTCTGAAACGTTTGGTGTAGAAACAACCCTGCTCCGTATTATATTTGTCATCAGTATCTTCTTTACTGGCGGTACGACATTATTGATTTATTTGATCGCTTCATTGGTCATTCCGAAGGAACCTTATTATCACGATCCATATGGCCCGGGCGGCCCAGGCCGTGGCCAGAACAATTACCATTATGGACCGAATGGCTCATATGGCGGCTATAACAACCGTCCAGGCGGAACTTATCGTGATGACCGGGACAACTTTGGACCGAGAAATGCAGGACCGTCATCTTATGACAGAGGATATGCCTCTAGACATGAGGAAGTAGCGCCAGAGGCTGATCTGGATTCCATGATGAAGGACATAGAGAAGAAGGCTATGAAGAAAGAAATAGAAGAACTTAAGAAAAAACTATCGAAGTATGAGAAGGGAGATTTATAAAATGGGAGTATTTAAAAGAATTAAAGATATGACAAAAGCATCGGTGAACGAATTGCTCGATAAGGTTGAAGATCCAATTGTTATGCTGAATCAATATTTGCGCGACATGGAAGCAGAAATTCACGAGGCAGAGGTAACGGTTGCTAAGCAAATGGCTAATGAGCGTCGCATGAAACAACGTGTGGAAGAAGCTGTGAAAATGGCTGCTCAGCGTGAGGCTCAAGCAGAACTGGCTTTGAAGAATGGTCAAGAGGAAGTTGCACGTAAGCTTCTGGAAGAGAAAATCTATTTTGATCAAAAGGAAACAGAATACACAGAGCTTCACCTGCAGTCTGAAACCCAGGCCAAAGAATTGGTTGCTCAGCTTCATGAAATGAAGGATGAGTTCTACAAAATGCGCAACAAGCGTAATGAGCTTGTAGCTCGTGCTCAAATGGCTAAAGCGAAGAAGCAAATGTCTCAAGTAAGCAGTCTGCACTCGATCGAAAGCGGCAGCGCCTCGATGGGCTTCCACCGCATGGAAGAAAAAATTATGCAGTTGGAAGCAGAAGCGGATGTAATGCGTGCACCATACCGTCCGAACAACGTAGCTTACACAAGTCCTGTGGACGTTGAAAAGCAGATGAAAGTGGATGAGCAGCTTAACGCTCTCAGAAACAAAATGAATGGTGGCTCTGCAAAAGAAGAGTAATAGGAAGACGCAAGTCTAGGATTTTATAAAAGAAGTATTCGTAAAACGAGGAAATGTGATAAACTACTGAATGAACTTGATGTATGGGTATTGGGGTATCCTTCATAATTTCGGGGTAAACCGTTCAGTATATAATGGTAAGCCATACGGTGCGGATCCCCGCACTGTTTTGGCTTTTCAGGGTTTATAATCATCTTGGGGAGGTGCGGCATGGATAGAAACCGCTGGATCGCAATTGGATTGATTGGCATCGGTGTGTTTATGCTTTTCGGCAGATGGTTTGGTTTCTTTACCATCGTCGCTCTTCTACTGATGGTTGCAGGCATTCAGCAGATTCGAAGCGGCTCTGTCCGAAAGGGATATATTATACTTGGTGTGGGGGCCGTTCTGCTTCTTCTGGATCACCTGATGCTCATTATCGGAATCGGCTTGGTGTCGCTCGGAATATTTTATGGGAAAGCACGTCGTGCTCACGAAAGTGACCGATACGTCCAAAGGCAGAATTTCATGTCCAATTTTGATTGGGACAGTGCTCCATGGGTCATGAAGAGTATGAGCGTGTGGCATGTCCTTGGCGAAGCTGATGTGGATTTGTCGCTTGCATTGCCGGAGGAACGGAGTACGGTTATGATGTTCCATGGTATTCTTGGGGATATCGATTTAACGCTCCCTGACTATTATGGTGTAGAGATTGAAGCTTTTGTTCTTTTTGGATCAATAGACAACGGTAGGCAGCGGGAGACCGGAATCATGAATCGTCTGAACTGGAAATCGCCGAATTATGAATCTAGTGAATATAAAGTGAAGTTTATCGTTTCATATCTTGGTGGTGATCTCAACATTCGCCTGGTTTGATCCAAGATACCTCAAAGCGAAGAAAGCAGGAGGGCTGCCCGATGAAATCGGAGAAAAAGGCTAATATTATTACCCGAAGTATCCGTGAGGGCACCCTTCTGGGCTTTGTGGTTATGCTGGTTACGTTGTACATTTTATATACATACGACTATTTGAAGCCTTTTGATTCCTGGAGGAATGGTATTCAAGCCGGGATAACGTTAGTGCTTTTGCCGGTTAGCTTGGGAGCTGTGTATGGTTTTTTTCAGAGCTACCGGATAAAACGAAGGCTTGATGGGGTTAGGGAAACCTTAGTAACCTGGGAAAAAGGCGGCGTAACTTCAGCTATCATGCCCGACATGGGAGAGGACGAGGTAGGACGCCTTGGAGAACAGCTGGGACGGATCAGTAAACGCTGGGAGGAGCAAGTGAATTCGCTTCAGCGTTTATCTACCAACAACGCACAACTGGCTGAACAGGCCCGTGTAACGGCCATTGTGGAGGAGAGGCAGCGTCTGGCACGGGAGCTTCATGATGCGGTATCTCAACAGCTGTTCGCCATATCGATGACGGCCACGGCCGTTGGTCGTACGCTGGAAAAGGATTTTGGTAAAGCACAGCGGCAGGTAGCCCTGATTGAGGAAATGTCAGCGGTAGCTCAATCGGAAATGCGGGCGCTCTTGCTTCATTTGCGGCCTGTGTACCTGGAGGGTAAAGCACTTGAGCAGGGGCTCCGTGAACTGATACGGGAGCTGCAGATCAAAGTCCCGATGGAGATTACATTGGAAATGGATGAAGGAATAACCCTTGTGAAAGGGATTGAGAATCATCTATTCCGCATTATTCAAGAAGCGATGTCCAATACGTTGAGACATTCCAAAGCGGACAAAATGGACATCCGCATTCAGCGGAAGCAAAACACGGTGCGTGTTACGCTGCGGGATGATGGGGTCGGGTTTGAGGTGGATGAGAAAAAACAAACCTCTTATGGTCTTTCTACCATGCAGGAACGGGTGACGGAGCTTGGCGGCTCCATACAGTTTATTACTGCGCCCGGTAAAGGAACTCGCATCGAGATATCCGTCCCTCTGATGGACGAAGAACGAAACCGGGGTGAAGTAGATGGAGTTGGAAACGCCAATTAAAGTGCTGCTTGTTGATGATCATGAAATGGTTCGAATCGGGCTTGCCGCCGTGCTGGGCACGGAGGACGGGATTGAAGTGGTCGGAGAAGCCGGCAGTGGAGAAGAAGGCATACGGTTAGCAAAAGAATATCATCCGGATGTGGTGCTGATGGACCTCGTAATGGAAGGAATGGACGGGATAGAGACCACTCGGCAGCTGCTAAAGCTGTATCCTGACTGTAAAGTGATCGTCCTTACCAGCTATTTGGATGATGAAAAAATGTATCCTGTCATCGAAGCCGGGGCATTCAGCTATTTGCTGAAGACGTCCAGAGCTTCGGAGGTTGCCGATGCCATCCGGGCAGCCGCACGTGGACAGTCGGTACTGGAATCCCAAGTAGCATCCAAAATGATGCACCGATTCCGTCACCCGCAAGCGGAAGCTCCTGCTCACAGTGAGCTGACGGATCGGGAAATGGAAGTGCTGCGCCTGCTCGCACAGGGCAAGTCCAATCAGGATATTGCGGATGATTTGATCATAGGCATAAAAACCGTAAAGTTTCACGTGACAAACATCTTGGCGAAGCTTGGGGTTGAGGACCGTACACAGGCGGCCATCTATGCTTACAAGAACGGGCTCGCAGAGTAACGGTTCCAACATACCAGTAGTACAAAGATCCCGACTGCCGGATAGCGGTTGGGTCTTTTTTTGATATGAACAGAATATTTTCGCTGTAACCGGGAATCCTTTTACTAGATTGATAGATTTCGGTATAAAGGGGCGGTTATTCATGCAGCGGTTCGGAATGAAATTTATAGCAGGTATGGTGCTATTATGCGGGATTACAGGGATATTGGCCGGATTCACGATGGATTCTACGAATAAGAGAGGTTCCGAGCTTTTGGTGGAGTCTTCCGGCAGTCAACTGGAACTGCTGTATGCGCTGGGAAAGGCACAAATTGATTCACCGCTGCATGTAACTGTAAAATTGCAAGGAGAGAGCCAGACTTTGTCGGTTAAGAAAAGTGAACAAGCCGCGAGTATTCTTGCTGAAGAGATGGGTATAAGTGATCTGTCTGTTGAGTTGGAACACGGGGAGAAGGCCTATCGAGCCCGGGATGTCATCTCTGACACCGATATACGGTTGGACTGGGTTCAGGCTGGAGAGACGAGCTACGTGAAAATACAACTGGATGCCCAAGGGCCGGATGGTATTCGGCACCTGATTCGCATACAGGAGAAAGCGCAAGCTTCTATGATGAAAGCGGGAATTACACCCGCATGGAATGCTTCAATTCAGGGCAGTGTATACAATGGAATGACAGCAGGTGAAACTGTACAAAGATTAGAGGAAGAGCTGGCTGTACAACTGCCACTTAACGCAGTGGATTCCTATCAGGATACCACGACCGAAAGCCGCTCTTATGAAGTTCCCTCTCTGAAAACCTATGTTATGGGTGGGGAGAACCCTATTCATATGCAAATAGCAGTGCATGAAGATTCGATGAAGGAAAATAATAGAATAACAATCGGATTTCCCGTTATTACAATAGAATACTAAGCTCCCTTTCTGAAATAACGATGAAAATGTATGAAATGAGATAGCATACTTTATATGAATATGCTAAAATGTCATCACATCATGTTATGTTGTGATGCATAAAAATACACTATATTACATAGAGAAAGAATGAGGAGCCATGGCTGAAAATCAAAATCTAGATTCATTAAAGACACCGGGAGCGGTATTTTTCATCTTTGGAGCGACCGGCGATTTGGCAAGACGCAAATTGTTCCCGGCGATCTATAGTCTCTATCGCGAAGGAAAGTTGGCAGAGGATTTTGCGGTAATCGGCGTGGCGCGGCGTCCGCGGTCTCAGGATGAATTCCGTGAGGACGTGCATCGCTCGATTCAGGAATTTTGTCGATATCGTTCTGAACAGGATGAGGAATGGCATAATTTCGCGCAGCATTTTGAATATAAATCTTTAGATATTAACAATATTGACGGATTCCGCGAGTTACGGGAGCAAACCGAGCAGCTGGAAGCCAAGTTTAATATAGTTGGCAACCGCTTGTTTTACCTAGCGCTTGCTCCTGAATTGTTCGGCAGTGTTTCCTTTAATCTGATGAAGGGCGGCATGCTGGATGGAGCAGGTTGGAACCGTCTTGTCATTGAGAAGCCATTCGGTTACGACCTCGAGTCGGCTGCAAAGCTGAATGAAGAAATCCGCCAGGTGTTTAAGGAAGAGGAAGTCTACCGTATTGACCACTACTTGGGCAAAGAAATGGTGCAGAACATCGAAGTTATCCGTTTTGCCAATGCATTCTTTGAGCCGCTGTGGAATAACAAACATATCGCTAACATTCAAATTACACTGGGGGAAACCGTCGGTGTGGAGGAACGTGGAGGCTACTACGATCATGCGGGTGCACTTCGCGATATGGGACAGAACCATATGCTTCAAATGCTTACTATGATTGCTATGGAGCCGCCTAGCCGTCTTCTTCCGGAAGATATCCGTGATGAGAAGGTGAAGGTACTTCGCTCTCTTCGTCCCTATGCAACAAATGAAGAAGTGAAGGAGAACGTTGTCCGCGGCCAATATACGAGTGGTTCCGTAGGAAGCAAAGATTTGCCTGCGTATCGTCAAGAGGACAAGGTTGATCCAGAATCGAATACGGAGACGTATTTTGCAGCACGTGTGTTCGTGGACAATTTCCGCTGGGCGGGGGTGCCATTCTACATTCGCACAGGTAAGCGCCTGCCGGTGAAAACAACGGAGGTCGTTGTGGAATTCAAGCGTATGCCGGGTAATGTATATCTTGGGCAAAAGCACACGCTGGAACCAAACCTGCTCGTTATTCGGGTTAACCCGATGGAAGGGCTGTACGTGAAGATCAATGCGAAAAAACCGGGTTCGGAATCGGAAATTGAACCGGTTGCTATGGACTTCTGTCAGAGCTGCATGGTTGGTATTAACTCACCTGAAGCTTATGAGCGCCTGCTGCATGATGCGGCCCGTGGCGACTCAACTTACTTCACGCGATGGGATGAGGTTGCATCGGCCTGGTCCTTCGTGGATCGCATCGCTGAAGCTTGGAGAGAAAACCAGGGTGAATTGGAAACCTATCCTGCAGCATCGTGGGGTCCTACGCAAGCGGATGAACTGCTTGAAAAGGATGGATTCCACTGGTGGCCTGTAAATGGACAAGAAGAAGATAATGTAGTATGGCTGAAGGGCTCGAATTAAATATTGTATCGTACCATCAAAAATCATCCTCATACGCTTTGCGTATGGGGTTGGTTTGCGTATGGATTGTGGTACAATAATGTACATGACTTTAGTACGAAGGGAACAGTGAGATGGGCAAAACAGTAGATGAACTGCAAAGTGAAGTGGATAAGCGCAGAACTTTTGCGATTATTTCCCACCCGGACGCCGGTAAAACAACACTAACGGAGAAGCTGCTGCTCTTCGGTGGTGCCATTCGCTTGGCAGGTTCGGTTAAAGCGAGAAAGGCAAGTAAACACGCGACAAGTGACTGGATGGAAATCGAGAAGCAGCGGGGGATATCGGTAACGTCTTCCGTTATGCAATTTGACTACAAAGGTCACCGGATTAATATACTGGATACACCCGGTCACCAGGACTTCAGTGAGGATACTTACCGGACGCTGACTGCGGCAGACAGCGCGGTCATGTTGATTGACGTGGCGAAGGGTGTCGAAGCTCAGACGATTAAGCTGTTCCAGGTATGTGCCAAGCGAGGCATTCCTATTTTCACCTTTATCAATAAATTGGACCGTGAAGGTAGAAGTCCATTTGATCTGATGGAAGAGATTGAGCAAGTACTTGGTATTCGTTCCGTCCCAATGAACTGGCCTATCGGTTCCGGACGTGAACTCAGCGGGGTATACGACCGGATGAAAAATCAAGTTGAACTCTTCCAAGGGGACGACCACTCATCCATCAAGGTGCAAAAGGTTGAAGATTACAATGACCCTGTAATCCGTGAAATGGCAGGAGAGTTTTTGCACGATCAATTGTGTCAGGATCTCGAATTGCTGGATGTCGCCGGAGATCCGTTTGATTTTGAAAAAGTATTGAAGGGTGAACTGACTCCTGTATTTTTCGGCAGTGCGGTTAACAATTTTGGTGTACAGACATTTTTGGAAAATTTCCTTCAACTCGCACCGAAGCCAGAACCGCGCCGGAGCACAGCAGGTCTTGTACAGCCAACGGATGAGAAATTCTCGGGCTATGTGTTTAAGATTCAGGCCAACATGAACCCGGCACACCGGGACCGCATTGCGTTTCTCCGTATCGTGTCTGGTAAATTTGAACGCGGTATGAGTGTGAAGCATATCCGGATAGGCAAGGATATAAAGCTTTCACAGCCTCAGCAGTTTTTGGCGCAGGACCGGGACATTGTGCAGGAAGCATATCCGGGAGATATTATTGGTTTATTTGATCCAGGAATTTTCCGGATCGGTGACTCTCTCAGTCAGAGCGGTGATATCCAGTTTGATGAGATGCCAACGTTCTCGCCTGAATTGTTCGCCAAGGTTACTGTGAAAAATGCATTAAAACATAAGCAGTTCCAAAAGGGAATCGATCAGTTGACTGAGGAAGGCACGATTCAGGTGTTCCGTACGGTCAGCTTTGACGAAATGATTCTCGGAGTTGTAGGCCAGCTTCAGTTTGAGGTGTTTCAGTACCGGATGAAAGCTGAATACGGTGTTGATGTTCTGCTCCAACGTATGCCTTATCAGTTTGCACGTTGGCTTGTTGATGAGAAGGTTGACCCGTCTAAATTCCGAATTAACTCAACGCTAGTTAAGGATAAGAAAGATAATTATGTTGTTCTCTTTGAGAATGAGTATGCGATGAGAACAGCCGTGGATAAAAATCCGACAGCGAAGTTTTTGGAGACTGCTCCTTAAGTAGAGTAGCTGTAATATTTCAAACATAAACAATCCCCCTGTCCATGCTCTGACAGGGGGATTGTTTGTTCATTCCCGTTCCCCGCTTAGCTTAGACCAGCTTGCCGGGAGTTACGGTTTTGAGGTGATCATGAAGGGAAGTGACAAGATCGTTTTGAGCTGACGGATTCATGTCTTTCCACATCATTTCGAACATGACGCCGAGACCAGGAAGGGCGGCTTCGGGCCCGTCCACGGAACCCTCGATCATGGAGCGAAGCTGCTCTTCATCCTGATTATGGACTTTGTGAATGACGGCCTGCCTTAGATCTAACAATATGGACATCGAAATGTTCCTCCTTGTTATTTAAGGGTCATTGATTAATGTGCCCGCAGGGAGACATATAAATTCAAGATTAACGTTCATTATGGTATACTAACACAGATAACCTAGGGTTCGGGGAGGAAAGAAAATGGCTAAGAAACAGTACGCGGTCATCGGTATGGGACGTTTCGGTACGAGTGTGGCCAAGGAGCTTAGCGGGATGGGTTTTGATGTGCTTGCCATTGATGCTAGCGAGCAGCGTATACAAGAAGTCTCTAATATGGTTACGCACGCCGTGTCATCGAATTCGACGGATGAAGAGGCACTTCGGGCTCTGGGGATCCGTAATTTTGACGTGGTCGTTGTTGCGATTGGTGAGGACATTCAGTCAAGTATTTTAACGACACTGATTCTAAAGGATTTGGGTGTACCTGTTATTATTGTCAAAGCAAAAAATGAACTTCACGGTAAGGTGCTGCAAAAAATCGGAGCCGATAAAGTGATATTCCCCGAACGAGATATGGGTTTAAGGGTAGCGCATCATCTGATTTCGCCGAACATTCTGGATTATATCGAAATATCGGATGATTACAGTATTATGGAAATGCGAGTATCAGCGGAGATGGTTGGTCAAAACCTGAAGGAGCTGAATATCCGGGTTCGCTTTGGCTGCAACGTTATGGGTATCCGCAGTAACGGGGAGATGAACATCTCACCACACCCTGAAGATCGCCTTGCTGAGGGTGATATTCTGGTTATGGTTGGACATAAGAATGATTTGACGAAGTTTGAGCTTGCTTACCCGAAATAAGTAATTTGATTATGGATATACGCCAGGAATGGGTGGAACATATATGGAAATTTTATCGCTGCAAAATGCAAGAGTGAAAAGCTGGACCCAGCTGCAGGAGAAGAAGCATAGGGACAAGCAGAACAAATTTGTGGTGGAAGGCATTCATCTGGTGCAGGAGGCGCTAATATCTGGAGCAGACATTGAATGTATTGCCTACGATTATGATCAAGGTATTCCTCATGAGCTTAAGGAATTGCCGGACAACGGACAAGGTGTCGAATGGATCGGTGTGACGGAAGCCATTATATCGAAAGTCAGCCATACTTCGACCCCGCAGCCCGTGTTCGCGGTTGTTCGTAAAGAGAAGATGACATGGGACGATCTTTTTGCCCAAAAGGACAAGCTGGTCATCGTTCTAGATGGCCTGCAGGATCCCGGAAATGTCGGTACGATCATCCGCAGTGCGGATGCGTCGGGTGTCGGTGGCGTAATCTTAGGCAAAGGCTGTGCCGACCTGTACAACCCGAAGACACTGCGCTCCACGATGGGATCGTTGTTTCATCTACCAGTGATAGAGGGGGAATTAACGGATATTCTCCCACAAGCTAGAGAAATGGGCGCACGATTAGTTACGACTTCCCTAGAGGGACAGACTACAGCCTTTCACTATGATTTTGGCGGCTCTTGCTGGATTGTTATCGGCAGTGAAGGCAGTGGTGTATCGCCAGAAGTTTCGGCACTTGTGGATGATGCAATCATCATTCCTATGCCCGGCAAGGCAGAATCACTGAATGCGGCTATGGCTGCATCGGTGCTGATGTTTGAAGCGCTGCGACAGCGGGAGTATTCAAACTAGCAATAGGCTATTGAATCCGCTTCGGAGTTTTTCAAAGTATGGCAGGACGGTCATGTCATCGGTGCTGTCATTGTATGGATTCATGAAAATCACGATAACCGGCAGGGCTGCTTATTAAGTCCGTTCGATATTCGGGAAGAGTGCTACGTTATGGAAAAAGAGATGTGAAGAAGAGCAAAGACAACCTTAACCGGTACTCTTGCTCTTCTTTTTTACACTTTGTCCGCATATCCTCTATGGATACTTGCTAAGAAGTGGGGTGCACGCCTCCAGCGCAAATGAGGGGAGGGCAAATGTGTGAGGCGAAAAAAATGGGGGAGCCGGCGGATATCGTTTCCGTCCTTGCCGTCATGGCCCAGGCCGAGAATCCGGCGTGTATATAAAAAGCGGCCTAGAAATCACTTTACACCTGTAAAAGCATCTTGGAACAGTGTACGTCCTCAGGGATCGAAACCGCGGAGCCGAAGAAAATTGTGGCTTATCGCGTCACTGATCTTATTGTTCGGAATCATTCAATTGTTTCTTTATGTGGAAAGAAATTTGAGACCGCCCATTATGCATCTGGCTCAAATCCGTGTTAAGCAAATTGCGACGGAAGCCATTAACAAAGCAATTACAAGTCAGGTAACCGACGGTAAGCAGTTTGATAACCTGGTGAACTGGAAAACCGACAGTACAGGCAAAGTGACCGGGTTTATGCTGAACTATGCAGAGCACTTAAAGATCACATCTTATACGACTCAACTTGTTCAGGAAACTTTGGAGAGTATTCACAAACGGAAAGAGCATATCCCTCTGGGCCAAGTATTAAAAAGCCCCATCGTAGCATCCTTTGGGCCGCAAATTCCAGTCAAGATTGAACCTCAAGGAGCTGTGAAAGTTCAGCTGGATACTAGGCAGCAGGAAGCCGGGATCAATATGATTCTAGTCGAGGTATACGTTCATATTGTGACAGAGGTTGCCGTTGTCGTTCCTTTTGATATGGAGCCTCAGGTTGTTGAAACGGATATCCCAATCTCCTACATGTTAGTAGTTGGTGATGTGCCCATGTATTATTACGATAATCAGGGCAGGCCGGTAGGCGAAAATAGCAATAATGCGCCGAGCATCGCTCTTCCTCCAATGAGTAAGTCAGAAGGCGGTGCTGCAACAGGGGAAAAGGCTGATCCGAATCCGGGAATCTCGGTACCAGCTCCGGAAGGGCATAAGGAAGTACCCCCTCAGGAATCAGAGGGTGTCCCTGATACAAGTATCGATCCGTAGCTCAAATCAAGAAGAAGCGCGCCCTAATGACTTAGGGACGCGCTTTTTTATTTTTTCGTAACGATTGGCGCTCTTCATTCTCCCAATGCCTGAGAAGCGGGTAAGGATCAAATGACCACTCGCTAAGACCAGTGTCTCGGTAAATTCCATAGTGTAAATGAGGTGGGAATTTACCCTGTGTTCCCGGTTTTCCATATCCGGAGCTTCCGACCCAGCCAATGGTCTGCCCCGGGGTCACCACATCGCCTGACTTGATTCCTTTATCAAAGCCCTGAAGATGTGCGTAATAATGATAATGATTGTTTAGATCACGGATGCCAATCCGCCATCCTCCGTATTTATTCCAACCCTTGAGTTCGACTATACCATAGCAGGTGCTGCGGACAGGCACCCCGTACCCCGCAAACAGGTCAGTCCCCTCATGAATTCGTTTGCCTCCCCAACTCCGTCCCATACCATAGGTGCTACGGTAGGAGTAGTTATTGCCCACAGGGAGCGGAAAGGCATGGGCGAACAGATCGAGTTTGCCAAATGTTTCATAAAGTTTGGAATACTGCATGACCCGCTGAACGGCTCTTCCGTTCTGATAATACGACCATAATCCGATTGCGAAATCATCCTTAGAGTGTCCGTAGGGCTTCAGTTTGGCCGAAATGCTGTATAGCAAGTCAGTGTTATTGTTAGGATCCGCTTTTCCGTCTCCGTCTCCATCTCGACCTAAACCGGAGAACATTTCGATCGTTGGGGGATTAGTGTCCTCTTGGTTCGGATTCAACGGACCTGTCCAAGCTGTAGTTGGAACGAAAATACCTGTAAGACGTTCAGGATGCTTGCGGTCTTTAGGATGCACGCGGGTCAATGTCCGCTCGTATTGATCGATGGCTGCCAAACGATACCAGGGTACTTGGGTCACGGCTGAAATTCGGTCATACAACATCTTTCTGGATGTAAAGACATCATCTTCCTTCGTCTGCGCAACTGTTGACGCATCAGTTAGAATAGCTTCTTCTGCTGCAGCGCAGCCCGGTCCCCAAAAGTATGCGGCTGCTGTAAAGGCGGTTAATAAAGCCGCAGTAAAGTGGCGCTTCATACCCAATCGACCTGATTTTCGTCGTGGTTGTTTCATGGTGTCCCATCCTCCTAACCTTCGTTTTCAAAAATACACGGACATTGATGCCTACCTGTAGGGTGAATCGAATGACTGATTTTTATCCATGCCGCTGAAAGATGAATTCCATATCGATGAAGATAGGTAATCATAAGATTTTCATGATATAATATGGAACAGTTAAATGGACTATCTAACTCAACTCAAATCGAACGAAAGAAGGTTCTCTTCTTGTCCAAAACTTTGAACAAACAACCTAAGCCGGACTGGATTAAGATCAAGCTCACAACGGGCGATAACTATAACGAAATCAAAAGCATGATGCGTTCCAAGACACTTCACACCGTGTGTGAAGAGGCGCGCTGCCCGAACATTTATGAATGCTGGGCTAACCGTACTGCTACGTTTATGATTTTGGGAGATATATGCACTCGGGCATGCCGTTTTTGTGCAGTCAACACAGGTTTGCCTACAGAACTGGATCTACAGGAGCCTGAACGTGTGGCTGAAGCAGCCGAACAGATGAATTTGCGCCACTGTGTTGTGACAAGTGTTGCCCGTGATGATTTGAAAGATGGCGGAGCTTATATATTCGCGGAAACGGTAAAGGCTATCCGCAAACGTCTGCCGTTGTGCAGTGTTGAAGTGCTGATTCCTGACTTTATGGGTAGCGCGGAATCGCTGCAAATCGTCATGGACGTAAAGCCGGATATTCTGAATCATAATATTGAAACGGTTGAACGGATGTCTGACCGTGTCCGTGCCAAAGCCAAATATGAGCGTTCCCTGCAATTGTTGAAAAATGCAAAGCAAATGCAGCCGGACATCCCAACCAAATCCAGCATCATGCTGGGCGTAGGTGAGGAATGGCACGAAATTTTGCAGGCGATGGACGACCTTAGAGCAGTAGATTGTGATATTATGACAATTGGTCAGTATTTACAGCCTTCACCTAAACATTTAAATGTGGAGAAGTATTATACTCCTGAAGAATTCGCTTTATTGAAGGAAGAAGGACTAAAACGAGGATTCAGCCACGTGGAATCTGGACCGCTTGTGCGGAGTTCTTATCATGCGCATGAGCAGGTAAAATCGGCTGAACGCCATAAGGATGAGATTGTACGGTCATAGCCGGGAAAGGCAGGGGAAGTTTGTTTGATCGTTATAGGCAACAGAAGTTACGAAGTACTTGAGGATCATAGAAACGGTTGGAATGCTGAGGCTTTCCGCGAAAGGTACAGTGAAGTGCTTGAGCGGTATGACTATATTGTCGGAGACTGGGGATACAACCAGCTGCGATTAAAGGGGTTTTATCGGGATAACCATCCGAAAGCCTCCAAAGACGTAACCTTCTCGACAATGTCTGATTATATTAATGAGTACTGCAATTTTGGTTGTGCTTATTTCGTGCTCCAGAAAAGCAAGGAGATCAAAGACCCGAAAGAGCTCAAGGAATTGAAGGAACAGGAATTGAGGGAGGCACGGGAGGCTCAGGAAAGTCGCGCCGAGCAGGAAGCGGATGAGTTAACCGAAAGCGAGGAAAGAATAGAGCTTAGGGAAAACAAATCTGGCGGGCGTTCGAGTGAACCGGGAACAGGTAAAGAGCCGCAGGAATACCGGAGCAAACGCGAGGCAGTAAAAGAAGTAAAAGAATCCAAGGAGCCGCGACCTAACAAATCGCCAAAATCCTGGAAGGAATCTAAGCAGCGAGACAACCGGGACAATCGAGACAATCGTCTCAATCAAAAGAATCAGCATCAGGCTGAGTAGGATACATACTATACGTACCACCAAAAACAGCAGCTCCTGCGCAGGGCTGCTGTTTTTGGTATGAATCGATAAATATTATCCGAGGAAAGCGTCCCGTACCCGATTCCAGAAGGGGAACGGACGATAGCGAGCAAAACTTACCTTCTGTTCTGCGACCTGACAGCGAACGGAAATAAGATCATCAATCATGAAATTGTTATGATCGACCGTAAGCAGCAAACGCTGGTCTTTGCATGAAAAAATATCGCAATGATGATGTTTCGGAAGAAGAAGCGGAGACCCCAGCGTTCGGAAGATCCGATTGTTTATAGAGGCAATTTCCGCGATTTGAAGTGCATCGATGGAAGGGTGAACCATAGCCCCCCCGACACTTTTGTTGTAAGCTGTACTGCCGGAAGGTGTTGAAATACAAATACCGTCTCCCCGAAACATTTCAAAGGTTACATCATTAATGTCGACTTGGGCAACGACAGTGCCGTCTACACCTTTAAGTGTGAATTCATTTAGGGCGATATACGATGCCGTCCCCGATTTTTTATGAATTTCGAGTTGAACTAACGGATACTTAACAATGCGGGGTTTAAGAATTTTAGGATCGCCGATGCCGCACATGAGATCAATCAGTTTTGGCAGTTCGTCTGCTTTCCAGTCGGCATAAAAGCCGAGATGTCCGGTATGAACCCCGACAAAAGCAAGGTCTGGAATACGGTCGATAAACGTATGGAAAGCATGGAGCATCGTGCCGTCTCCGCCAATGGAGACAACGATCTCCGGAGATTCTGCATCCAGTTCGAAGCCCCGCTGTTCCGCCAGCTTGTGAAATTGTTGACTCAATTCTACAGACAATGGGTCTCCGCGGTCCAGAACATAGTATCTCAAGTTGATAAGCTCCTTCTGTAAGGTTATATATCGATGATAATCAATCTTGGAGAATAAAACAATGTCACCTTGGGAAATTGCGGAACTTTCGTCGCAGTAGGATAAATACTTCCATCAAGAGAGTCAGACTGATAAGGATACCGAGCAATATGCAAAATACCGCCATAATATGGTTATACCCGCTGGAAGACAAATAAGAAACGGCTGAGATGGCTTGAGTTGTTATCGTCTCCCCCATAATCGGATTCCAGAACAGTAGGACCGCAGTTGCAGCCACGACCCCATGGATCAAGCGGGCAATCATGAACGGTAAATAGCGAAGATCCGTGGCATTCAAAATACTTGCGATTTGGGCATGTACTGACAAGCCGCCCCATGACAATATGAAGGCTGCAACTGCCGCTTTGTAAGCTAAAGGAATTACGTCCCCAGCTTCACCCGCATAACGGGCACCCAGCGTGACTTCAAACAGGCCACCGACCAGTGCCGTAGATAATTGTTCTGGAACACCGACAAGGGACAGGAGGGCACTTACAATCTGATTCAGGGCGGGGATGGCTCCCGCACGTGTCCAGAGCTCCAGAAAAACGGAAAAGAATACAACCAGGCCGCCTACGACAATAATAAGCTGGAGAGAAGATTGAACCGCTTGTCTCAAAAGAGTCCCAAAATCACGACCGTCTGCTTCTCTCGCATGATGCATGGCGTGAATCGCAACTTTAAGACGACTGCCCTTTGCCAAATCTGTAGAATGATCCGAAACTGTATTGTTTTTACGACCGTGGAATCGCATCAAAAGTCCTACCAGAAATCCACCGCCGTAATGCGCTAATGCAAGAATTAAACCGATTTGCGGGTTGTGGAAAAAACCAATTGAAACGGCACCAATGAGAAAAATAGGATCTGAGGAGGTTGTGAAAGCAACCAGGCGTTCTCCTTCGTCCCGGTTGACCATTTTTTGTTCCCATAACTTAGCTGTCAATTTGGCTCCCACTGGATAGCCAGACACATATCCCATAGCCGCGACAAATCCTCCGCTTCCGGGAATACGAAATAAAGGTTTCATTAAGGGATCCAGCAGAGTTCCGATAAGGTGAACAACGCCAAATCCAAGTAGCACTTCGGAAATAACGAAAAAGGGAAAGAGTGATGGGAAGAGTACGTCCCACCAAATGGAGAGACCACGGATTGCAGATTGCAGAGCGGCCCCGGGAAAAGCCGCCATAAGGACGACAATGCTGAATAAACCGGTCATGAGAAATATCCAACCCATTCTTTTCATGGTCATATATTTAACAACGCCCCCTGGGTAGAACAGATCATGTCTGCGGTAAATTTAGCCTTACTGCTTCATCTTTATGCGGAAATTAGGACAAACAGTACAAAAATAGTTAGAAAGCGGTTACAGAGGTGCTTTATTTTTGAGGACATTGTGCTATAATTAAAGCATCAAAGCACATCTTTCGAATTATGTTTGGATGGAGTGATGATCATGAGCATAGTCGCAGGTATTCTGGTTTGCGCCTTCGTTTATGTAATACGTGCCTCTCTCGTCCATCAGGGTGAAGAGGACTGGCGCAGTTATTAAATAGGAACAGGGTGCTAAACTTCGTTTAGCGCCTTTTTTGTTTTAGACGACATCCTTATATCGCAATAAAAACTTCCGCTAAACGCGGTCTGGCTTCATGTGATTACGTTGATAGAAATTTTTGTTATGTCTGATATAATGAGACTAACTTACGATTACTTATTTCAAAGATGGGGGATGGATTACGGAAATGGATCCGAGCTTGAGCATATATGATAATCTTGGCGGTGCAGAAGGAATCCGCTCATTAGTGGAAGCTTTTTATCCGCGCGTTCAGAAGAATCATCTGATTGGCCCTCTTTTTCCAGAGGATATTATGCCGGTGATGGAGAAGCAATATATGTTTCTGAGCCAGTTTTTTGGAGGGCCTGCCCTGTTCTCGGAAGCTTACGGACACCCGATGATGAGAGCAAGACATCTTAATTTCCCGATTACGAACCGCCATGCAGATGAATGGCTAGGTTGTATGGCTGGCGCTTTGGAGGAGATTGGCGTGGAAGAGACACTGCGGGATTTTGTTCTTAAGCGCTTATCCGGTCCCGCCCGACATTTTGTGAATACACCTTAAAGCTGCTTTTAGTTAAGACACCATCATGGGGGAAAGGGATGTCAACGGTATGGTTTTAGAACCTTTGTACACGATTACAGTTACATGCGGGAACTGCGATCATCCATTTACTACTTCAAGAGTACGGCCAAGTTTTAAAAAAGCGGTGAGGACAGACACGGATTTTTGCGGGTATTACAAAAATGAGAATCCTGACTATTATGTGGTAAGAGTCTGTCCAAAATGCGGATTTGCCTCAACTGAGAATTCAGCTGAAACCTTAAATGATCACCAGAAGTCAGAATTCCAGTCGAAAATCGCGAGTAGATGGATTAAGCGTGATTTTGGGGGTTCACGCAGTCTGGAGGATGCATTGGAGGCATATAAGCTGGCCCTCCTGTGCGCCCAGAGCATTGGGGAGAGGGAGCGGATTATCGCTAGTCTTCTTCATCATATTTCCTGGTTGTACCGCTATCAAGAGAATGAGGAGCAGGAACAGCGTTTTTTGACTTACAGTCTTGAATCGTACATTCGAGTCTATGAGATGGATGGGGTTGGCGCTAACGATGCTCGCTTGCTGTATCTGATCGGGGAAATTAACCGCCGGGTGGGCCGTTACAGCGAAGCCGTTCAATGGTTCTCTCGCGTAATTCAAGACAAGAAAATTGTTGATTCAGCCATGATTCGTGCTTCTCGCGAACAGTGGGCCGTATTGCGCGAACAAATGCTGGCTGAGAAATTAGCGCTCCCGGAAGAAATGAATTCCCTATAAGTGTGTGTTCAAAAAGGTCGGTTTTCAGCACCGAGAAGGTTGGATGAAGCTAGGGACTGAGGAGCGGAACGTACGTTTTGGGTACGTGAGTACCGGAAGGACCGGCTGAATTCAAGAGTCGATGCCGAGCCCACTTCCTGATTCACTTCGTGATCAAAAGCGGACTTTTTGAACAACCTCTATAACGCTAAAGAGGCCCTTGTAGAAGAGCCTGAAGCGTCACAATATGTTGTTCGCAGTGCGGTAAAAGCTTGCGTTACCTCAGCTTCTGATCGGTAAGAATATAATCGGCATCGCTGTCGAGTACGGTAACTCTATTATGGCAGCATGGAAAGATGAGGAGTTTCTTCTTGCCTTCGCGCACGCTGATCAGTTCTTTCGGCTTCATGGGAAGCAAAACATTGTCACAGCCGCAAAAAGGGCAGTTCTGTACATACACGTCTCCGGAAAGAATGTCATAAGGCCAAGCGTTTGAAAAAGGGATCATGGTTTCTCCGTGGAACCGTTTTTTGGGTCCGCTTCCCCAGACGAAGGCTTCTGCTCCGATCCAGCCAATTCTGCAATTTTTTGCATCAGAATGTGCTGCGGCATATGCATAAGGTGCTCCAACGGAACGCCAAGCTGTTTTGAGAGGATGATTGCCGTCTCCGGCGATATTTGCAATGGTCTCATAGAAGTCGCCCTCCAGCAGTAATTTATAGGATATAGTTATAGTTATACACTTTTACACGGTACCACACAAATTAAAACTTAGATTTTTGTATAAAGAAAGGTGATGACCATGAAAAAACGGCTACAGCAAACGTGGGATTTGGAGTCCATTTTTCCGGGGGGATCGCATTCTCCAGAGCTCGCTGCGTTTTTAGATTCACTTGAGAAGGAAGCAAATGAGCTCCGTGCAGCCGTTCAGGCCGCCAATGTTCCAGCAAATCTGGAGGAAGCTAAAAGTTTGGAGAACATTCTTTCTTTATTAGAGAAATGCACCGCTATGACAAGTGAAGCAGGTGCATTTGTAGGCTGTCTGGCGGCTCAGGATCAAAATGATAAAAAAGCAGTTCAGCTGTCCGGACGGGTTACTGCGATTAGAGCAAATCTTCAGAGTGTTATTGCTAAATTCAACAATCTTCTTCGTGGAATTGAAGATACACTGTGGGAAGCATGGACTTCAACAGAGAAAGTCTCGCCGCTGAAGTTTATCCTGAATGAGAGCCGTGATCTGGCGCGTGAGAAAATGAATCCTGAACTAGAAAGTCTGGCACTTGAGCTTGCGATTGACGGATACCACGGATGGGGAAACTTTTACGACACAATTGTAAGCAAAATACAAATACCATTTGAAGAGAATGGCAAGACCGAAATCCTTTCTGCAGGTCAAGCTTTCAACAAGTTACATAACCCAAATCGTGAAGTAAGACAGGAAATGTTCGAAAAATGGGAACAAGCCTGGACAGACTCGGAAGATTATTGTGCGGATACGCTGAACCATCTCGCCGGCTTCCGGCTTAAGCTTTATGCTAACCGAGGCTGGGAAGATGCTCTTAAAGAGCCACTAGCTATTAATCGTATGTCCCATGAAACCTTGGATACGATGTGGGCTGTTATTCAAGACACAAAGCCGGTGCTCGTGGAGTACCTAAACCGAAAGGCCAAACTCCTCGGACTTGATGGGTTAACTTGGACCGATGTAGAGGCGCCAATACGAACTTCCGTTTCCAAAATTACCTATGATGAGGCGGCTGAGACCATCGTTGAGCAATTTAGCAAGTTTAGTCCGAAACTGGCTGAATTCTCCCAGATGGCTTTTGACAAAAGCTGGATTGAGGCAGAGGATCGCCCAGGCAAACGTCCTGGTGGTTTTTGCACATCCTTCAAAGTAAGCGATCAGACGAGAATTTTTATGACCTTTGGCGGAACTGTTTCAAATGTATCTACATTAGCTCACGAATTGGGTCATGCCTACCATCAGCATCTGATGAGGGGCTTGCCGGTTCTGAATCAAAGTTACGCTATGAACGTAGCCGAAACGGCCTCCACTTTTGCAGAAATGATCGTGGCAGATGCTCTCGTCAAGGCGGCTAAAGACGAAGAAGAAAAACTTGCTTTGCTGGAAGAGAAAATTCAGAATAGCGTTACTTTCTTCATGAATATCCATGCCCGCTTCTTATTTGAAACCCGCTTCTATAACAAGCGGAAAGAAGGACTGCTGAACGCGGCTGAGATTTCGGAGTTAATGGAAGAAGCTCAGAAGCAAGCATACTGTGAAGCCTTATCTTCTTACCATCCTCATTTCTGGGCTTCCAAGCTGCACTTCTACAGTACGGGTGTGCCGTTCTATAATTTCCCGTATACGTTCGGCTTTATGTTTAGTACAGGGCTTTACGTTCTGGCGCAGCAGGAAGGCAGTACATTTGCGGATAAATACGATGCACTTCTTCGGGATACCGGAATAATGACAGTAGAAGAGCTTGCGAAAAAGCACCTTGATGTCGATTTGACAAAGCGGGATTTTTGGCAGAGTGCAGCCGACATGTGTGTTTCCGATATTCAACAATTTTTGCGTATGACAGATCATTTGGCGTAACTTGCAGAAGATTGAAATATCATGGATTAAAGGAAGTCCGCAAGGACTTCTTTTTTTGTCGCAAAAAATAGAATAATGCCGTAATACAGCACAGGATGTTATGAATCATATGAAAATAATAGTAATAAATACCCAATTATGTTGAATGTTGTTGATGATTGCTAATATTTGACCTATAATGAGTCATAAGCCCTATAAAAGGGAAATTTTTGAAAATACAAGGGGGGTTGAAATGATTAAATTGGATCAACTATCGCTGGTTAGGCAGTTAGATTTAGTGTTTAGAGAGTTGGAGGAGGAGTTGTCAGGACTATCTTCTGGCACTGTATTTGTGCAAATACGAAATAATGTCATCGGTAAATTCGGGATTCGTCATAATCCGCTTACCGGTCGAAACGGTGTAATTACTTCCGCTGGAGAAGGGTTGAACCAAACTCAACAATTATCCTTCCGTGCTATGGCGCTTGAAAGCTTGAAGCATAAACGCCACTGGACTCATGGAGAAATAAGCTATGATTTTACCGTGAGACAGGGACTAATAATTATTGATGCCGTACTTGAGTCAAACTACAACATGGCAAATCTGATGATTCGATACCCTAGAACAAGTGTCTCTGAAGCCGCTTTGGAATCCTGATATCATATCATTTTATATCCATAAATTTTATAAAATACATGCCGAAAGAGGCGATCTTTGGGGAGAAGATCGCCTCCTTCTTTATTTGGAGGAACAAAATCAACTACATGTTCGAACGACCTGTCAATTGTTGTTCAGCCATTTGAACCAGACGTTTAGTGATGTATCCTCCCAAAGAACCAGTCTCGCGGGAAGTGTAGTTACCCATATAACCGTCTTGTGGGATAGATACGCCCAATTCCTGTGCCGCTTCATACTTCAACTGTTGAAGTGCTGCGTTAGCTTGGGGAACGACCAGGTTATTAGAACGGCTTCCGCCTCTGCGGCCTTGACCTGCTTGACCCATACCCATGTTTGTCACCTCCTTCGGCGTTGTATGAAGTTATTATGGTTGAAAGAAGAGAATCTCATGCGTGTAGTTTCTAACATCATTCCTGGTAATATTAGGACAAAAAAAGAGCCCTGAAACTATTCAGGGCTGCGGTTGTTTTATGATACGATTTTATCCTTATGTATTCGGATAGTGTATCTGCAATTTCGTATGAAGTTCGACAGATTGACCGGGTTCCAAATGGATAAGACCCGTTGTTTCATTCGGTAGATCCAGATTCGGTGCATTAGGAAGCCAAGTATAAGGTTCAATGCACAGAAATTCATCCGCTTTTCCCTTGGTGTACAAGACCCAATGCTTGAAATAGGAGCGGTCCGCAGAATAATGGATTCCGTATCCGTCATTTCGGGTGAGAATTGCTTCGGCAGGCTCTCCCTCAGGGATACTTAAAATAGTGTCAAAATCAGCGTCTTTTAGATTGAAGCCTTTATTTAATGCTTCCAGTTCACCGAGGGGGGCCTGACGCCCTGTTGGAATAAGTTGATCATTCAATGTGTAAATACCCTCTACCGGAAGTTTTAATGTCCACTGATCAGGCTGGCCATCTAACAGGAACCAGGTGTGGTATCCCATACCAAAAGGAACAGGTTCGGTACCATTGTTGATGACGCGTAAACGCTTGTGCAGTTCCGATTCTTGTAACCGGAAATTCATCTGCAGCTTTAACGGTTGTGGCATTTGTGCCGTCCAACGGGGATCTTCAGAAGTTGAGAACTCCGTTGTAATCGCACAGCCTTCATCATCCTCTTCGATATCACTTACACACCAAGCTTGGGTGCGGTGCAGTCCATGGATATGATTGTCGTTAGCTGTATTTTGGTCAAACTGATAACTGGTGCCGCCGTATTCAAAACGGCCTTTCTCGATTCGTCCAGGCGGGATAAGCATCGGCATGCCGAAGTGGTAAGGTTTCTGTAAGTAGAACGCCAATTCACTTTCTTCTGGCCTCCGAAGTACGTGGCGCTGTTCTTGTTGGTCCTTAATTTCGATGACATTGTTACCGAGACGGGGAAGGAGTGTCACTTCTAGCCGGCCGGTTTTTAAGATATAGGTGTCGTAACCATTCCATTGTCCTTTGGTCACTTGATTCATATCGATGCCCCTTTACCACAGTAATCAATAGTAGATGATTAACCTCATCATAACAGATTTTACGGGCTGACGTAAAAAAAATGCTTGGAAAAGATACTTGCAATAGAAATGTGTGAGCTGAAAAACTTAAAAGGCTGTAGTTGCCAGAGGGCGATTGCTTACAAAATGACAAATTAGGAACGTCTGCTTCTGGCTTTAATGATAAAGCCCCAACCTATATTGAAAATGGTAAGTATACCGAGTCCTATAGCTAAGAGTATGTTATGACTTATACTTATGGAAGCTGCAGTCATCAGGATGATGGAAGATACCGCGAACCAGAGGGACAGGCCCTTGCTCATGTTAATCACCTCCAAATTTTTTAAATTTATATTTCGGTATAAGGTTACGAGAAGGAGACATAATAAGCTTGCAAGCTTGCACTGGAACACAGACATATTTCATTCAGTGAAGGGAGATTAGAATAACATGGCACAAAGAGGTTCCCGCAGCAATAATCTGGTTGTACCACAAGCAAATGCAGCCCTGCAGCAACTTAAAATGGAAGCAGCTCAAGAACTGGGTGTCACCATTCCTCAAGACGGTTACATGGGTCATTATACTTCCCGTGAAAACGGATCGCTGGGTGGATATATAACCAAGCGTCTTGTACAAATCGCAGAACAGTCGCTTTCTGGTCGTAACTCGTAATCACTATTCATAATGTGCAGTCCAAGCCCGGAGCTTTTGCTTCGGGCTTTTTGGTGCAGCGCTTTCTTAAACAAATTGTGCCTTAATAGAAGGCGTAACGTCAAGACGAAAAAGTGACATCAATTTTCACTGAATTGTCATATAGATGGAACGAATTCCGAAGGATTGATAAACACTTTTTACTAATGATATGATAAACTTTATAGCGGAGGCAGTCTTCCTCCATAACGACAGAAATAAGGAGGAATGTTTAGACGTGGAAAATCCCATGAGTTATCAGGCTCCTTCGGATTCCGCAACACTGGCTTCCGCAAGACCCAAGCCTCCCGAAAAAGCGGGTACATGGAAAGATTTCATAGCTGTGACAAAACCCGGGATTATTCGCTCTAATCTAATAGCGGCATTTGCCGGATTTTGGATGGCATCCCGTTGGGACATACATTTTGGTTTAATGATCATGACACTTCTCGGAACCGTTTTGGTTATGGCTTCCTCCTGTGTCTTTAATAATTACTTTGACCGGGATCTGGATATGAAGATGGCACGCACGAGCGATCGCTCGCTGCCAACGGGACGCCTTACGCCGACAGTGGTGCTATGGTATGCAATTACTTTAGGCATCGTTGGACTAGCCGTATTATTTATTTTCTCCGGTGTGCTGTCCGGTATATTTGGACTCGTTGGTATGTTCGGGTACGTAGTTGTTTACACGCTATGGCTTAAACGCAGCTCGACCTGGAGTACATCCATCGGCGCCATTCCGGGTGCTATGCCGCCGGTTATCGGTTATGTGGCCGTGACTCAAACGGTTGATATGGGCGCATGGCTATTGTTTGCTTTGCTGTTTCTATGGCAGCCGCCGCATTTTTGGGCATTGGGCATCCGCCGTGTCGAAGAATATCGCGCTGCAGGCTTCCCGCTTCTTCCGGTCGTGAAGGGCATTCAACGGACGAAGATTCAAATGATTCCATACATTGCGCTGTTGGTTCCGCTGCCTATCTTGATGTATGTGTACGGATATGCGGGGATCTTTTTTCTTGTCATCTCACTGCTGCTATCCGTGGTTTGGCTCTACCTTGCCTTTAAAGGCTTCCGGGCAAAAGATGATGAGGCCTGGTCGAAAAAGATGTTTTTCTTCTCCATTAACTACCTGACTATAAGTTTATTTGTTCTTGTTCTCAACACACTCCAATAACGTAGAGTGTGTTTCCATATATAAACATAGGTGGATGAAGGGAGAACGGAATTAGATGACTTCGCTAAAGCGGTATAAATGGAGTTGGCTGCTGCTCGCCGTTTGTGTGATTGCTGCAGTGGTTCTGGTTTACAATGCGCTCGGTATTGGACAAAGCAAATTTCCGGTCGTGGGGCAGGTTGGGGATTTCGCCATGGAAAATGTGGATGGTAAAAAGGTGTCCAGGGACGATACGAAGGGGCAAGTGCGATTGATGTACTTTTACTTCACCAGTTGTCCGGATGTTTGTCCTGTAACGACATTTCTGCTGTCCCAAATCCAGAATGAGCTAAAGAAAGACGGAACGTTTGGTAAAGACGCTACATTTGTTTCGATCTCCTTTGATCCGGTAACGGATACTCGGGAGAAAATTAAGGAATTCGGTGATCGTTTCTTTGCTGATTATAGCGGTTGGTATTTTCTCCGCGGTGATCAAGAAAAAACACGCGATCTGATGCAGAATTCGTTTAAAATCCCGCTTCTCGGTAAGGATTCAAGCAACTATACTCACGGCAATTACATAGCTTTGGTTGACCGTGACAACAATATCCGAAAAATGTACAATGCTGCAGATCCTAACAGTGTGCAGATCGAAGATGTCGTGAAGGATGTCAAAGCATTAGCTAAAGAGTAGGATACGATAAATTGAAGAAGCGCCTGAACTATTCTGTAGAATGGTTCAGGCGCTTCTTTTCTTAAAAGCTAAGAAAGTATAAACATCGGAGTAAAGTACATCCTTATCTCGCAAGAAAAACTACCGCTAAATGTGGTCTGTCTTCTTTGAGGTAGATCGATAGAGGTTTCTTATCGTTATTCATAAGGGCCATTTAATATCGGAGGTGGGTAAATTATAAACTCCTCCAATCCGGCCTTTTCTAGCTGGGCGATGAGGTATTCATCTGGTGTACCCTCAACCCCGGCGTACCCGCGACGTGTGTAAATATGGGAGGCATCTGGAAAAACGTCCCGCAAGAGTCCACGAATTTTTTTGCCTGAGCTGTCGTTATCCATAAACAGATACACTTCTTGATCTTTTACCCGTTTGTGCAGTGACTCCGACTTGACGGTATTCAACGTCCCAAACGTACAAAGTATCGTAATGTCGGAAGTTAGCAATCGACGAAGTCTGCTGCGATCATTTTTGCCTTCAACGATAATGAAAATCGACATGTCAGTCACCTCTGTCATATTACGGCATACCCCATCGAAATTCCCCGGGAAATGTTGCTGGTTTATATTTATGAATTCTCTATGTATGTTTAACTTGTCAACCGGACTTCATGCAAAATCAAAAGTTCCATTGACTATGACGCTTCTTTTGTACATTCAATATACAATGAACCAACTCTATCTGCCAATGGATGGGAGTGAAACACCTACGGTATGCTGGATATGTAAAGCGATGCCTCCAGAATGAAACAAACCCAAGTTATGAAGCGAAACAACTAGGGATCGACAAAAACACGGTTACAGATTGGATAAGGAAATATAGAGCAGATGGTTATGAAGGATTAAAGAAATCCAGAGGATGTAAAGCATACTCAAAGGAACTGAAGCTTGCTGCCATCAGGGATGTTTTATCCGGAAATCATTCTATACGAGAGGCGACAAAGAAGTATCATATTTCGAGTAAAAGTGTTTTGACGGGATGGATTTCCAAGTATACTTGTAGGGAAGAAATAAAACCTACTCGTAAAGGAAAAGGACTATCTCATATGAATAAAGGACGTAAAACCACTTTCGAAGAACGCATTGAAATCGCGCAGTATACGATCGCCAATGATTTGGATTATCAGAAATCCATGGAAAAATATAATGTTTCTTATACCCAGGTCTACTCATGGGTGCAAAAATATAAATCTGACGGCGAGGAGTCCCTCAAGGACAATCGTGGTCGCAAAAAGCCTGTAGAAGAGCTAGATGACCATGACGACTCAAGCTTCGGATCAAAGAACTGGAAGCACGGAACGAATATTTAGAAATGGAGAACGCCCTCGCAAAAAAGTTGGCAGAGATCAAGCGACGAAATTCACGCTAACGTTAGTCCGGCATGTGGATTTGTACCAAAGAAAATAAACCCTCAGCTCTGTTAACTTGAACTGAGGGAAATAATCTAACCAGTTTTTGTTTTTTACACTGTCTACTTGACAGGGGGCACTTCAAAACCTCGAGTGGCCTGCTTTTTCTTTTTCTGAGAGATCCCCTAGTTTTCTAACCTGAAATCTAATTTGGGAAGCCCCGGTTGAACATTTTAAATGAAGCAGCTGAGGATGATTACCAGCAAAATGTAGAGAACTAAAATCATACCTACAGAAGAGCAATGTGATACCATATGATGACAATGTTTATGAACGTGACTCATTTATCTTCACCCCTCATTTAATCTTGGTGGTCATTTGCCACACTGTATATTATGTGGAAATACCCATATGGACTGTGTGTTGGCCTACATCAGTACTTTTGGGCTGATATCATCAGGAAATTCGTTCATGATGTTAAATGTTTGCACCTGCCGGCATATCGATAGAAGGTATCTGTTTCCGGTGAGGGAGAAGCAGTAGGACGATCATCAGCATAATAAAGGCAATGAAGTACGGAGAAATTATGTCTCTAAACTGTCCTGCTGTAATAGGGCCGACAAAGGAACCTATGGACATGGCAATGGATTGATAGGAGAATACTCTGCCCAATCTTCCACCGCCGCTAAGTTCGATAAACAGGGAGGACAAGGCAGGGAAAAGAAGACCCTTTGCCGTGCCGAGCATGAACAGAATAGCAATCAACGGAAGATGATTAGCTGCAGCCAAAGTATAGAAACACAAGGCGAGTCCAAGGATGCCGATAGCCACTCTTTTACCTGGCCCATAATTATTCAAAAAGAGCATACTTAGTGTGACCAAGGCTCCCAGACTGATGGAGGAGAAGAGAAGCCCGGTTGACATAATGCTTGCCTGACCGTTAGCACGAAGTGGAATTTCGAAAAATAGAATGCCTTGCGAGCAGGCGATCACAAATGGGATCAGATACAGACGCAGACTGAAAGGGAGTGCTTTACTCGTTTCCGATTCCAATCTTTCGTTATTGTTTGTATTTTCTAGAGCAGAAGGCTTAGGAACAGTGAGAAGTGCCATGATACCTGTAAAGATCAACACCCATCCCAGAGTTTGGAATGTGCCTGAAAAGCCGGTTTTAGCCACGATAAAAGCACCTGCAGCAGGTGATAGAACGGAAGCGAGTGTATGAACTACGCCGTGACCGGACATATACTTCCCTTGAATTACCTTATCCTGTGATAATGAGGCTAACAGGGCGAGGCATGCCGGTGATAAAAAGGCGAGTACAAATCCGCTGATGGAGCGGAGTGCAAGCAGTTGCCATGGCAGCTGTACATGAGCTTGCAGCAACAGTATGATACCGGCTGCCGTCAAACTAAAAACAATGTATCTCCGGCTGCCGTGCTTGTCGATCAATCCGCCGGCAATCAGATTACCCGGTAGATGTGTTAAGGCATAGATACCCATCATCCACCCGATGAAGGTCGGGGCAGCACCGAGTGATATGGCGAACGGTGTGAGGACAGGATACTGGGCATGCAGATCAAAGAATGCCAGAAACAAAAACATGTACAACCAAATCGCTGTTTTCATAAAAGCACCTCCTACCCGCATTTAGACAGGTTATGTTCTACTTGTACGTTGAAGATGCCAAGCTTATACCTTAATTTGTATTTAAGGGGTCTTACTGACACTGAGGTGGGGAATCATGTATAATCTATAAGGACGGCTACAGGCTGCCCAGTTGATGTAAAGTGATAGGAGTGAACATGAATGGATACACAAGTATGGTTGGAATTTCTGAAACAAAATTGGCTGGTGATCGCTATCGCTTTGATCGTGCTGATTATTGTTATTAACCTGGTTAAGACAGTCATCAAATGGGCTTTGGTTATTTTGATAATCGGGGGGTTACTCATTTACAGCGGGATATCCTTAGACCAAATCAGTGAAGTTGTGACTACAGTGACGAATGAAACGGTAGATACCGTCAAAACAGAAGCTATGAACATGATGATGAAAGAAGCGAAGGAAGCAAAATATACATCAAACGGTGACGGGACATTTACCGTAAAGGCACCGAACCTGGAACTCAAAGGCAGCAGTGGATCAAAGGAAGTGGAAGTGAGCTTCCGTGGAGTGTCGGTTGGAAAATGGGATATTAACGAAACTATTCAGGAATTTATAGGACAAGCGAAAAAAAATTGAAGCAGCTAAGAGGCTAGTTAACAGGAAGGAGGGGTTTCCATGTTATCGGCATGGAGTGACAGCGTGCGGGAAGGCAATGGTATTACCATCCTGCTGCTGTTTATCGTAGCCTTTTCTTTAATACAGGGTTGGACTCGGGGAGCTTCCCGTTCGGCAGGGAAGCTTGCTTTTTTTCTCGGTGACGCTCTTCTGCGTCTAATTAGTATAGGTATTTCAGTTCCATTTACACTATGGCTGTCACCCAAAGCTTCTGCATGGCTGGAATCACTGGGAAGCCAGATTCCTGACCGAGAGCTTAAGCTGTGGGAGCAAATCTATTATACCTTTGTCAAATCTATGGCTGATTTTGCACTGCTGCGATTTGCGGTTCTCTTTATGATCAGTTACTGTCTGATTGTCTTTATACTTCGTTTATTAGTGTCATTGACGATCGGCGGCAGTTTGGGGCTGTTCGGTCTGAAGAAAGATAAACCGTCTACAATTGCTAGTCGTCTGGCAGGAGCAGGAATCGGTGCCGTTATGGGAGTAGCTCGAGGGATTGTTGTCATTGCAATTCTGTTCATATGGGTTAGTCTTTATCCGGATCATTCGTTCAGCAGATATGTTGAGTCATCACCTGTATACCAGGATGGTGCACAGGCGGTCATGGAACCATTGTCGGGTTCTCTGGTTCGTGACAAACTACCTGTATTTACTCAATCGGTTCAGGAAGAGCTGAACGGCATTATGCAGCAAAAGTATGAGGTCATTGACCATTCGATTCCGGAAGGTATCGAACAAACGGCTGCACATGTAGTTAAAGGGACGGCAACGGACGAGGAAAAGGCCCGCAAACTTTATGATTGGGTAGGAACACGAGTGTCGTACGATTATGACAAAGTAAAAGCCTATGAGGAGCAGCGGATTTGGCATGAGCAAACTCCTCAGGATACTTACGATACCCGTTCCGGGGTATGCATCGATTACGCACGTCTATACTCCATGATGGCCCGCTCCCAGGATATGAAGGTAAGAGTAGTTACAGGGCGGGGGTACAACGGTCAAGGCGGCTATGGGCCCCATGCATGGAATGAGGTTTACCTGAGCGAGAAGCAGCAGTGGATACCGCTTGACCCAACGTGGGCACAGAGCGGGAATTGGTTTAATCCTCCCCGGTTTAATGAGACGCATATTAAAGAGCAGGTATTCTAACATTAGAGGCCTCTACCTCTAAGCGAACTGTATAGTAATTCAACTGACCTTTCTTTTGAAAGGTCTTTTTTTGTTGGATTATTTTACTTCGATGTTAATTTCTTGAAATGCTCAGGGAATATGGTAATATTTTCTTATAAGGATGTGAACAAAGGGGAGAAGCTTAAGGTGAATCTTTTTAAGCCGGATAAACGAAAGCTGGATGAAGGAGATGCCGGAAGGCAATTTAATATGAGAATTAATTTGTTCTTCTTCAGTACGTTTATTATTTTTTGTGCCATCATTGTTCGTCTTGCTATTTTGCAATTTGTTGAAGGGCCTGAACTAACGGAACAGGAAACGGGTGGTCATACCAAGAACTTTCCGCTGCAGCCGATTCGAGGCAGTATCATTGATGCTTCAGGAACTCCGCTGGCTTATTCTAAGCCATCTAATGCTCTCTATGTGATACTGCTGAAGAACTATAGCCAAAAGTTAGATAAAGGCCGGGAAAACCGAACGGAAATTAAGAAGACCGCAAAGGATATTGTGAAAGCATTTAACAAATTGGGCGATGGGAATCCCGATAACAAGATGACGTTTGAAGAGGTCATTAAGGCGCTTGATCTGGATTCACAGAAGCAGCACGGTTATGAGCCAAGGCGGATTAAAGGGGATCTGACCGATAAAGAGGTTGCGTATTTCGTGGAAAACAAGGACCTGTTTCCAGGAATCGAAATTGTCGAGGAGAACATCCGATTTTATGACAAGGATACGGTGGCTGTTCAAACGATTGGTTACCTCATGGAATTTAAGAGAGTCAAAAGTTTTGAGAAATACGAAAAAATCGATAAGAAAAACAAGAACCAGAAAGATCCCGCTCTAAAATACACGGAAACGGAACGTGTTGGTGTGGATGGACTGGAAATGATGTTCCAGAATGAACTGCGTGGCAAAAACGGATATATGAGCATACCGATCAATCCGCAAAATATGATTGACGGCGTCCCGACGATGGTTCCGCCGGAGAAAGGCTATAACATCTACAGCACGATTCATAAAGAAATTCAGATGAAAACCGAGCAGGCGATTGTGGACCAGATCAAGTGGCTGCATTCGACTCCGTTCTCAGGCAGAACCCATCCGGAGGCCATAACAGGTTATGCGGTTGCGATGGAAGTGGATACTGGAAACGTGGTTGCGATGGCAAGCATTCCGGATTATGACCCCAACGTGTGGAAAGACGGTACGAATGATTTGGACAGCGTGCGCCCTTATATCGGGAACGGTACGATTTCGCCTTACAGCAGCGGTCGTTCAGCAAGAGGTCTGGATTCGATCCCCTGGCTGGGTTCCACAATTAAGCCGCTAAGTGTGCTGATCGGTTTGAACGAAGGATTATTTGGGGTCAATACTTCTTATCATGACCAAGGTTATGCTCAAATTGGTAATGACAAGAATGCAAGGCCCTCTAACTCAGGAGGGAAAGCATTAGGTTCCATCGATCCTGCCAAAGCGATTGAACAGTCTTCGAATGCCTTCATGGTTGATATGGTTGGTGAGGGGTTGTATGGCAAATATGGGGCTGAAGGTATTGATGTATGGCACAGGTATATGACAGACTTTGGTTTGGGAGTGGCACCAGGATCCGGATTGCCAAATGAACATCGAGGAAAAAAAGACTATGACAAGATTAAACAGGCAGGCAGTCCACTTGCTGCACTAGCCTATGCTTCGTTTGGTCAATCCGGCGGTTATTCGACGCTTCAGCTTGCTCAATATACGGCGATGCTGGCAAATAAAGGTGAACGAATTAAGCCGCAGCTGTCCAGCAAAATCGAGACACAGGATGGTAAACTTGTGAAAACCTTTAAACGAGAGGTCCTCAGTAAAGTAGATATTCCTGACAGGTATTGGAACGAAGTGATCCAAGGGATGAACACGCAGGGTCTTCCTTCATTTGAGGGGTTTGGTTATGACTTTGCACGCAAAACGGGTACGTCCCAGATGGAAATCTACGTAGATGGAAAACGAATCCTGACCGACAACGGTGTCTTCATTGCATTTGCACCGCGGAAGAATCCCAAACTTGCCGTAGCTGTAATCATCCCGGAAGGCGGTTTTGGTGCTTACAGCGCCGCTCCCGTCGCCCGCAAAATATTTGATGCCTATGATGAGGTGTACGGGTTGGACGGCACACCGCATCCTAAGAAAGCGGAATCCGTAGATGAGGGTGCTGAAGGATCAGATAAACCAGACGATTCAGACGCAGAAAGCACGGAATAAACTCGATCTCACGGATGGATAACGTAAAGAGCAGGCTGGGATTACATGATCCGGCCTGCTTTTTTTGAGTCCATATTGTTAAATTCTTGAAAGGTGAACCGTGTATATGGTTTATGGTAAGATGATCTTATGTGAAAGTGAACAAAGGGGAGAAGCTTAAGGTGAAGTTTTTTAAGCCGGATAAACGAAAGCAGGATGAAGGAGATGCCGGAAGTCAATTTAATCTGAGGATTAATTTGTTCTTTTTCAGTACGTTTATAATATTTTGCGTGATTATTGTCCGACTTGCTATCTTGCAGTTCGTGGAGGGCCCTGAACTGACGGAGCAAGAAACCGGCGGTCGGACGAAGAACTTTCCGCTTCAGCCGATCCGGGGCAGTATTATTGATGCGTCGGGAACACCGATTGCTTTCTCTAAGCCCTCGAATGCGCTTTATGTTACGTTGCTGAAGAACTACAACAGTCAAACAGAAAAAGGGAAGGAAAACCTTCCGGAGATTAAAGCATTTGCAGAGAAGATGTTCAAGGTGTTTGAGGAGCATGGGGCTGCAGATGCAGAGAAGATGACGGTTGAAGATATTCTGGATAATTTGGATCTCGACTCGAAGAAACAGGGCGGATACGAGCCACGAAGAATCAAAGGGGATCTTACGGATAAGGAAGTTGCTTATTTTATTGAAAATAAGGATGAATTCCCCGGTGTGGAAATTGTGGAGGAGAACATCCGTTATTACGATAAGGATACCGTAGCTGTGCAAACCATTGGCTATTTGCAAGAGTTTAAAGGTGTTAAAAGCGTTGATAAATATAAAAAGATTGATGAACAGAACAAGGACCAGAAGGATCCCGGATTGAAATATACGGAAACTGAGCGGGTTGGCAGAGATGGATTAGAACTGATGTTCCAGGATGAACTCCGGGGTAAAAACGGTTATATGAGCATTCCAATTAATCCTCTAAATATGATTGACGGTACGCCTATACTTGTTCCACCTGAGAAAGGAAACAACGTACACACTACAATTCATAAAGAGATTCAGCAGAAGACAGAGCAGGCGATTGTAGATCAGCTCAAATGGCTGCAAACCGTACCGTTTTCGGGTAAGACCCATCCCAATGCCAAGACGGGGTACGCAGTGGCCATGGAGGTGGATACAGGCAACATAGTTGCCATGGCTTCCATACCGGATTATGACCCTAATGTATGGAAGGATGGAACGGATGATTGGGATAAAGTTATGCCTTATTATGGAAATGGAACCATTACTCCGTACAGCTCTGGCCGTTCAGGGAATAATCTCGATTCTGTACCACTGCTTGGTTCAACGATCAAACCTTTGAGTGTTCTGATGGGTCTGAACGAAGGATTATTTGGAGTGAACGACTATTATTATGATAAGGGGTATGGAGAATTTGGCGGTGACAAGTCAAGAGTCCGTAATTCCCAGTCGAGAGTATTCGGACCCATTGATCCTGCCAAAGCAATCGAGCACTCCTCCAACGCCTTTATGGTGGAGTGGGTAGGGAAACAATTGTTTAACAAGTATGGTGCCAAGGGCATCGATGTATGGGATAAATATATGAAGGATTTCGGGCTCGGGGTATCAACGGAATCAGGACTGCTAAATGAATTCAAGGGTAAGATTGAGTACAGAAATATCAAACAGGCGGGCAGTCCGTTGGCCGCGCTTGTATTTGCCTCCTTCGGTCAATCTGGGGGATATACAACACTTCAGCTAGCCCAGTATACGACTATGCTTGCGAATCAAGGCGCTCGGCTCAAACCTCAGCTGGCTAGCAAGATTGAGGATCAGAACGGTAATGTTGTCAAGGAGTTTAAACGTGAGGTTTTGAATGAGGTGAAATTCCCCCAAATCTATTGGGATGAAGTCATCAAGGGGATGAATACGCAGGGATTGCCATCATTCGATGGCTTTGGGTATGATTTTGCCCGTAAGACAGGTACATCACAGCAGGATGTATATATTGACGGAAAAAGAATTTCAACAGATAACGGGGTGTTCATCGCCTTTGCCCCAAGGGAAAAACCGAAATTGGCAGTAGCCGTAATTATACCAGAGGGCGGATTCGGATCTTATAGTGCTGCGCCGATCGCTCGTAAAATCTTTGACGCATATGATGAAGTATACGGCTTAGACGGCACACCGCATCCTAAGAAAGTAGAAAATGCGGATGAAGGTGCTGATGAGTCAGATGCTGAAAGCACGGAATAATCTGCTCCCACGGATGGACAATATGAAAGGGCAGGCCGGGATCATATTATCCTGGTCTGCTTTTTTTAAAGTTCGAGGTTGTCTGTCAAATCGAGCTTTGGGCTTCTTTTTTTATTTGTGGTAAAATGTCGTTATATTTATACAAGAGAGAAGAACTAAGGGGGATAAAGTCATGAATCATAAGTTCAAACTGTTGGCATTGGATATGGACGGAACACTGCTTCAGGATGATCATGAGGTTTCACCGGAAACAGTGAAGTGGATTAAGGAGGCAGTTCGGCAAGGGGTTCATGTATGCTTGTCCACAGGCCGGGCATTTTCCAATGCATATCCTTATGCACAACAGTTGGAGCTTACAACCCCGATGATCACCGTGAATGGCAGTGAGGTTTGGCGGGCGCCCTATGATTTGTACCGCCGTTCGCTGCTTGACGTAGAGCTTGTTCGCAAAATGCACGCACTCGCTGTTGAGACCGGCTCTTGGTTCTGGGCCTACACCGTAGATCAGATGTACAACCGGGACAACTGGGCCGGAGACATTGATACTAAGGAATGGTTGAAATTCGGTTATCATATGGATGACGATGATGTACGACATAATATTCTTATGAGGCTTCAAGAAATGGATGGCCTAGAGATCACGAATTCATCGCCCTCTAACTTCGAGATTAATCCTAAGGGAATTAATAAGGCTGAAGGCATCAAGCAGGTGTGTCAGCTTCTTGGACTTGATATATCACAGGCGGTCGCTGTAGGTGACAGTCTGAACGATTTGGCAGCAATTCAACAGGCTGGCTTAGGCGTTGCTATGGGGAATGCCCAGCAGACCCTCAAGGACGAAGCGGACGTTGTAGTGGCCAGTAACAATGATGACGGTATCGTCGAAGTGATCCGTGATTATATTTTGTGTGGGGAGTGATTTATAGGTGGATGTATTGGGTTGGATCATAGTCATCGCCCTGTTTCTGGTCGGTATGGCCGGTGCTATTTACCCGATCCTGCCTGGCGTGGTCGCCATTTATTTGGCACTGTTCGTTTACGGCTGGTTCTTTACTTTTGAGCATTACAATGCGTTATTCTGGATTATTCAGACCTTGATCTTAGTTATGCTGTTTGTTGCCGATTATGCAGTTAACGCCTGGGGTGTTAAAAAACTGGGCGGCTCCAAGGCATCCATCTGGGGAAGCACCATCGGTTTAATTATCGGTCCATTTGTCATTCCCGCTTTCGGTCTTGTGATCGGTCCGTTTGTCGGAGCCTTTCTCGGGGAGATGCTGGCAGGCTCAGCACCGGGAAAATCGGTTAAGGTAGGACTCGGTTCGTTACTAGGCCTATTCAGCAGTATTGTAGTGAAGATCGTTTTACAGCTTGCTATGATTATTATTTTCTTTGTTTGGATTTTTTAGGGTGGAACTGCACTAGCAGGCGCCTTTTGTGAGAAAGAAGGGTAAGGACTTGTCAAAAAAAGATACATTCATCAGAGGTACGATCATACTGGCAGCAGCTGCATTAGTGGCCCGGGTATTGGGTCTGGCCCAGCGGATACCGCTGGAGCACATGCTCAATGATATAGGGGACGCGTCCTTTACGATTGCAAACAATGTGTATTTAATGCTGCTGGCCTTGGCAACGGCTGGTATCCCGAGCACACTCAGTAAGATGGTATCTGAGCGCTATGCGCTGAACAGACCGGCCGAGGCCAAGCGGGTTTATCAGGCAGCGCTATTCTTTTCGGCTGGTGCCGGGGTTGTCATGACGTTGCTACTCTATTTTGTCGCGCCTTATTACGCCACCTACGTTGCGGAGGTACCGGAATCTGCTGCTGCAATTCAGGCTCTGGCTCCAGCGTTGCTGCTTTTCCCAACTATTGCGATGATGCGGGGGTATTTCCAGGGTCGGAACTTTATGACGGTTGGCGGGGTATCACAGATCGTGGAACAGATCGCCAGGGTGGTGACCGGTATTGGTCTGGCTTATATTCTGGTCCGCCTCGGTTATGATGACACATGGGTAGCGGCAGGGGCGTCCTTTGGTGGTGTGCTCGGAAGTATTGCTGCTTTTGGCGTCATGATCTTTTTTGCCATTAAGCTGCGCCGTCAGGATCGGAAACAGAATCTGCCAGGAGCGGATAGGTCCATTCCTCTTGGGGGTATTTATAAAGCTATTTTTACTTTGTCCATTCCGATTGTGCTGTCGTCACTTGCGGTTCCAGCGATTAACTTCATAGACGGTTCCATTGTTAAACCATTGCTGACCGGAGAAATCGGTGCCGAGGAGGCAACGGCGGCTCTAGCGGTATTAGGGACGAGGGCGCAAAGTATCGCGGGAATTCCACCAATCCTTGCGATCGCACTGAGTCAATCCTTGATACCGATTATCTCTGCTGCGTATGCCAGAAAAGATCAGGATCATCTGCAGCGTCAAGTTACACTCGCCTTAAAGATATCGATTCTGACGGGAATGCCTATTGTACTTGCTCTGGTTGCTGCATCCTACTCCGTAAATGGCCTACTTTTCAGCTCATTAAACGGCAGTGGGATTATCGCTATGCTGACCTTCGGTACGATATTCCAAATCACGATGATGACTTCAGGCTCCATCCTGCTTGGAATCGGGAAAGCCAAGGTTTCAATGGTTCACGTGATGATCGGTATTGTTATCAAGCTGGGCGCAAGTGCCCTGCTCGCTCCGCTGTTCGGGATTTATGGAATCATTGGCGCTACATCTCTATGCTTCCTCGTGATCACAGTGCTTAACTTACGTGCAATTAAAGCCATTGTCCCGTTCTCTATTTTGGGCTCTCGTTGGACAGGCTTTATCATTACAGCACTGGCTGCTCTAGGTATAGGTTATGGAGTAAACCAGCTGGGGATCCAAATGGTCGACTTGATGCCTGCCCGGCTTGCTTTCTTTATCACATGTTTGTTGGTAGGAGCGGTCGTTGTAATAATTTATCTGGTCCTGCTTATCATGTTAGGTGTACTGCGGCAGTCGGAGCTTTCGAGCTATCCACGTCTGCTGCAAAAGTTGTTCCGTCCTCTCATGCGCCTTCAGCCTTCACGGCTTCGGGAACGTGGTTAGAAGGGGGTTTACAGCAATAACAAACGGTTCTCCGATGCGGGGAGCCGTTTTTTGTTAAAATACGCGGACAATAAACATTTGTTCATTAAGAAGCTGCGTATATCGCGGCTTGTTGGTGCTATCTAACGAAAGAGGTTAGTCTTGGAGAATATACCCTTTACACTATCAGCACTTGTTGTCATTCTAATTATTAAGAGTTTATAAAGGTTCCGGGAGCTTTATATGTTCTGCCTATAATAGATATTGAAAGAGGGATACGGCTATGAAGCAGAGCGCAGCGGTACTGCTGGTGGAGGATGACCGGGAGATTGCAAGGATTGTGTGTGATCATTTGCGTAAGGAGGAATACCATGTAACCTGGGCATCAACAGGCAAGGAAGGCTGGGAAGATTTTAAGCTGGGGCATTATGATTTAGTGCTGGTTGATCTTATGCTTCCTGAAGTGGATGGGTTCACACTTTGTCGGAGCATTAGAAAAGAATCGGAAGTGCCAATGCTAATAATCAGTGCCAGGATTGAGGATGAAAGTAAGATCCGAGGGCTTGATCTCGGCGCAGATGATTATGTGACCAAACCTTTCAGCCTGGAGGAATTAAGTGCAAGGATCGGATCTCATTTAAGGCGATACCGGCGGTATCAAAACCAGCAGGATACGGAGAAGGCGGTCAGCTATGCTCATGGCCTGAGCATTGATTTTTCCAGCAAAAGCGTCTATCTAAACAAAGAGCTTCTGCTGCTGACGGCGAAAGAGTGGGAATTGCTGTGCCTCTTGGCCAAAAACCCTTTCGAGATTTTTTCCAAATCGGCTCTGTATGAGCATGTCTGGCAGCAGGAGGATGTGAATGGGAATAATACGGTCACAGTCCATATTAAAAGTTTAAGAGCAAAGTTAAAGGATGATACCCGCTCATCTTCCTTTATTCAGACTGTCTGGGGCGTCGGCTACCGCTTTATTGGAGAGGTACTATGAAAATCAGAAATTGGCTGATGATTAGTTATATTATTGTTATGCTGCTGCCGATTATGGCTCTGTATCTTTTCTATATCACTGTGAGCAGCTATGATCAAAAGCGAGACATGCTCGAATATATGGAGTTTACTAAGTCACTATCTGAACTTGAGCCTGTCTTGGAAAATCCGGTTTATTACAAAATACAGCCGCAGAAGCAGTATAGGAAAGTGGACAGTCTGGCTGATAAGTCGATGAGAATTACACTGTATCGTTATGATGGCATCCTGCTCTACTCTTCCTCGCAAGAGCCGTTTGTAGGCCGGCTTACTAAGCTGGATAAGAATCAGCTATACAAAAATGTGAATCAGTTCCAGAAAAATCTGCGCACATATTCTGTAAAAAAACCTGTGACTGGCAGTGAAGGTGAATTAGTCGGGTTTTATGAGGTGACCATCAGCAGGGATGAATGGCTGAGGGGTGTGCAGGACCGCACGATTTTAATTTTTGGCGGACTGTTCATCTTTATGATCATTGTCTTCTTAACAGTTGTATATTTGCTGAACCGGAAGCTGAATCAGCCCTTGCAGTCGCTGCAACGACAAATGACCGCTTTTGCGGACGGCAGGAAAGTCTTATCATCAAATCCTCCCTCTAACGATGAAATTGGAGAGCTGCAGACTTATTTTTATAGAATGAAAGAACAGATCGAAAAGTCGCAGCAGGAAGTTGTTCAACAGCAAAAAGAAAAAGAGTACATTCTTGCCGCTCTATCGCATGATCTGAAGACGCCCTTGACTGTCATCCAGGCTTATTCGGAAGCATTACAAAGCAACCGGCAGCTATCTGAAAAAGAAAAGAAAGAATATCAGACTATTTTATTTGAAAAATTGGCATATATGAAGCAATTGATTGATGATTTGACGCTTTATGCCACTTTACAGGCCTCACACCACCAAACAGAGCTGGTTGAAGTGGAAGGAGAGGAATTCTTTGATATGCTTCTTTCCGGTTACGAAGAACCATGCTCGAAGAAAGGGATAAAGCTCCGTATCGACCAAAGAATCTCCGGTACTTACAGAGTAAATGTTAAGCAGATGGTTCGGCTTGCTGATAATTTGGTGGCCAATGCCATTCGCCATACAGATTCAGGAAAAGAGATTCTGCTTGCTGCACTATCGTCAGATGAGCATCTATCACAAGAAGTTTTCCCCGTATTTAAAGAGGAATTAGATGAATGGCGAAAAGGCGGAACCATAATATTGATTCAAAATGAAGGAAACAGCATACCGGAGCCTATGCAAGAAAAAATATTTCTTCCTTTTGTCCAGGTAGACGGATCGAGAGGGCATGGCGGAAGCTCGGGGCTAGGGCTGAGCATAGCCAAAATGCTGATCGAGAGACATGAAGGGAAAATAAAATTGTGGTCCAGCGCTGGATACGGAACCTTGGCCGCATGCTGGATAAAAGAAAGGTAGGAGAAGAGAGTTGAAGATAAGAAATCTGTTAATCGTACCTGTTGCAGCTATCTTTATGTTATCAGGATGCACCGGGAATATCACCGCTTCTTCGGAGGATATTATGTCTTATGTACTGGAGACGGATAATAAGCTCGAAACGTATATGGGCGAAGGAGAACTCAAGATTTTTACGAATGATGAGTTGACTGAGGATGTGTCCTTTAAGGAGTATGCCGGAACTGATGGAAAAAGAAAGTTTGTTTCAGTTGATAAATTGCGTGATAAGAAGTCTTACACACTAAATGACGGTAAACAGGTGCTGATGTATGAAGAAGGAAGTAACCAGGCTCAATCGATTGACCTTGCAGGCATAGATTTGCCAAGCAACCTGACGCAAAAAGAGCAGCTGACCAGGATGCTCGAAAGCCTGCAAGACCACTATACGTATGAAGTGGTGGGAGAGGAAAAATTACTTGGTAAGAATACTTATCATTTAAAGGTAAAAGCCAAGTCGAAGAATTCTCTTTTAGGAGACATGGAGTTTTGGGTTGATCAAAAAACATGGTTTCTGGTTAAGTCAAATTCTATCTCAGGCGATATCCGTTCTGAAGTGACTTACACATCACTGGATGATTCACCAAGTTTTGATAGTAATACCTTTACGCTTGACCTGCCTGAAGATGTAGAAATCAAGGCATTGAATACGGAATACCCAACCCATTCAGGAACGCTGGCGGAGGCTGTTGAAGCACTGGGCCATCCTTTTCTTGTATTCCAGGATTCCGAAGAGAAGATAGATAAAGTGGAATGGAACATCTATGAAGGCGAGCTGAACAGAACAGAAGTAACCGTTTATTATACCGAGCAGGATATCCCTTCATCGACACTGAGCATTTTTGAAATCCCTAAAGGAGAGGGTGCTAAGATTAAAGGAAATGTGACGGTACGAGGTATGAAGGGTGAATATATGGAAGACTTACGCGTACTCACCTGGGACGAAGGAAAACTACGCTATTCCATTATGATTGACCATCCGGATATCACCAAGGAAGAAATAATCAAAAAAGTAGATAAAATGGAGCTGAGCAGCGGAAGAGAAAGCTAAAGAAGAAAAAGAGAGAACTGCATCATGTGACCCCCACCAATAAAGCAATTGGTGGGGGTCCTTTGATTTGAATATGTTATGGATTCAAGTGCCCGCTCAGATCATGAGCGAATGCCGTTCTCTCCAGCGCAGTGCGGTGGGCATGGGTCATATCAACCAGAAAAGGGCGAATAGGCTTGCTTAGATGACGCAACATGGTAGGTTCCTGAAACCAATCAAAGCGGGGAATAGGCTCGTACTCCGTATCATGCCACACATCTTCAAGGAGCGGGCTGTATAGCTGATGGCCGTTTGTCAGCCACTCTGATTGAAGGAGCTCTTTACTTTCTACAAGTGAGTTCATAGTTTTATTGCGCTGTGTTGTGAATAGGGCTGGCCAGTATTCCGAGCGTGAGCCCAAATGCGGTGAGCAGTGGACATATTTGAATACGCCGCGGTAAATATCCTCATATCCAAACAGCATGGCATACAGCGATTTTCCAGCTTTGATCCGGGTTGATGGATCGTCAAAATGCTTCATGGTCAATCCGACTAAAGGCCGAAGAGGCAGGATGGATTGTTTAAATAAATCATGTCTGCAGCGGGTATCGCCTAATGGAAAAATGATTTGATTCAACCGCGCAAGCTCGTGCAACTGGAAAGATGGAGCGTCTAATACATTTTTACGGAAATATGGGTGGCGTACGACACGGTTTTCTATATAATTTTGCTCATTGATGATCAAGGCGACAGTCAGCAGGCTGCTGTTCCGATCGATCCAAAACCGCTCCCAAAATGGAGACATGAATGCCGAAACGTGAAAATAAGGGAGAAGATGAAAGTAGCTTTGTTCCTTCTGTTTGCTAAATTTATAGAGCAAAAGTTGCGGATAGGCGTCTTGAAATATCAAGGCATTACAACGTTCGAGAAACCGATACAGATGGCTCTTGAACCGGTTGTCGGTCAAATCGGACATGAGACCGCTCTGCAGGTCGGACATATTCCATCCGGCATTTCTAGAAACCATGTGAGCAAGAAGAGCCCAATGAATCTCTGGATAGTCCTCGTAAAACTCGAGATAAGCCCGGGTACGTGTAATGTTGCTTTTATTGGCTTCGGTAACAGCTTCATGAATACGCTGGATGAGAAGATGATCTTGTGCGGGAAGCTGACCCAGGTTATTTTCGGCCGTTGAATCCCTGAGCAAGGGATCGAACCTCATCGTTTGACCTGCGCGTTCTCGCTGGCATCCTTCGGCAGTTTTATCCAGCAAACATGTGATACTTCTGGCGGCGCCTTCATTCCAGGCTAGGTCCTTAGGGTAGCGCCGAAGTTCACTGGACGCAATCCAAGCGGCGGTTAAACCGCCAAATGCTTCAGCAGCAGCACGAGGGACGGAAAACAGCAGTGACCAGATAGACTGGCGACCGGTCTTGAAACCTTTGGAATGGCTCATAAGGCACCTTCTTTCCTGAATTTCAGTGATCTTATTGTCAGTATGGCTTTAAAATTTGACTTCCACTCAACATTTTGCTTCACTTAGGGAGAACAAATTCAGACGGAAAGGGGAGATTCCCATGGAAAAGATTACATCAGAAGCTGAATTTCAGGTATCGATTCAGTCTCCTAGATTGACGGTTGCTGTATTTAAGGCAGACTGGTGCGTCGATTGTAAATTTATTGATCCATTTATGCCGGAAGTGGAGAGTAAATATTCCGACCGGTTAACACTGGTGGAAGTTGATGTTGAAGCCGTTGGTGACGTAAGCCAGCAGCAAAACATTATGGGCATCCCAAGCTTCGTAGCCTACACAGATGGTCGTGAGCTGGTCCGGTTTGTAAATAAGCTGCGCAAGTCACGGGAAGAAATTGAAACTTTCCTAGATCGCGCTTTAGAGGTATACGGAACAATCCACAAGTAATTACATCACACCGCTGACCGTTTACACGGGCAGCGGTGTTTTGTTTTTGAACATTTTGTCACAATCAGTCTATATCGAATCCAGTGAATCAGTTATAATATATGTTGGACTGTCATTTAGTAGCTGTGAAAGGCAGTAAGCAATGTTAGATTAGTAATTATTATGAATACGGTCAGCAGGTGAAATCGTGAATAATAAACAATTAAAATGGCTTAGTTACTTGACGTGTCTGGTCATGTTTCTGGCAACCTTTGGCGGTATGGTCGTAACTAAAACCGGTTCGGGCATGGGGTGCGGACAGGAGTGGCCTTTGTGTAACGGCAAGTTTGTTCCCGCTTACACATTGTCATCCATGATAGAGTACTCCCACCGTGCTATCAGCGGAATGGCCGGCTTGTCGGCTCTTGCTTCTTTGATTGCGTTCTGGAAGTTTAAGCGCGAGCGCCGTGACCTCGTTACATATGCGGTCCTGACCTCCATATTTGTCATTCTTCAAGCAATTATGGGCGCAATGGCTGTTATGAAGCCGCAATCCGCAGCTGTGATGGCGTTGCATTTCGGATTCTCCCTTGTTGCGTTCGCAAGCTCTGTCATGCTTGCATTAGGTATGCGCAGAATTGAGCAGACCAAAGAGTCTGGTAGGCTCGAACAGCTGCCTCGGGTGAGCAAGTCATTCCGTAATTTGGTCTGGGCTACAACGATATATTCCTATATCGTCGTGTACATCGGTGCGTTTGTCAGTCACACCGATTCGAGGGAAGGCTGTTCGGGGTGGCCGCTGTGCAACGGCGAGATCATACCAGAGCTTTCCGGTGGAGTAGGTATTGCATTTATGCATAGAGTTGCAGCTGCACTTCTGCTTATCGTGGTCGCGATCATGGGGCATTTTGCATTTTGGCGTAACCGGGATAACCGTGAAATTCAAATGCTTGGAGTCGCCGCAGTGACGCTCTGTTTACTGCAAGTTCTGAGCGGTCCACTGCTGATGGCAACGATGCATAATGAAGAACTGTATATTTTTGCAGCTTTGGGACATACACTGCTTATTTCTGTGTTATTTGGAGTTTTATGTTATTTAAGTGTAAGGGCATGGCAGTTAAGCAAGCTTGAAGCACCACTTAGTGAAGAGTCAATCCCTTTCAACAATAGAGTATAAATCGTTGATTTATCATAATCATTTCTACAAAGTCCACGGGCAAGCTGTTCGGGGATTTTGTTGTATCGGGGGGAAGCTGTGAATTATCAAAATGTACGCCAATGGCTGGAAACGCTGGGAAAAGAAAAAGATCTGGCTGTGATTGAAGCACCAGTCGATCCATATCTGGAGCTGGCAGAAATTCATCGCCGCGTTATTGAAGAAGGCGGCCCAGCTCTTCTGTTTACCAATGTAAAGGGGACACCGTATCCTGTGGCTACCAACCTATTTGGTACACCGAGACGGGTTGATCTGGCGTTCGGCCCACGGCCTGAACAACTGATAAAATCGCTTATCGGCGCTACTGAAACGCTGCTTCCTCCTACAATGTCCGCGTTGTGGAATGAACGGGGGCTTATTAAGGACATTTTAAAGATAGGAATGAAAACGGTGCCTGAGCAGGAAGCGCCTGTTCTGGCGGTTAAGTTTACCGAAAATCCGTTGAAGGATCTGCCGAAGGTAACCAGCTGGCAAGCGGACGGTGGGCCTTTCATCACCTTGCCGCTGGTGTATACGGAAAGCCCTTCGAATCCAAAAGATCATAATCTGGGCATGTACCGGATTCAGCTTTATGATGACCAGACGACAGGAGTCCACTGGCAGATTCATAAAGGCGGCGGTTTCCATTACTATGAAGCTGAACAGCAGAACCAGCCTCTGCCAGTTTCTGTCTTTATTGGTGGCCCTCCGGCGCTAATTGCTTCAGCGATTGCTCCTGTTCCAGAGCATTTACCTGAACTGTTACTGGCATCGTTGATTCTCGGGGGGAAGCTTCCAATGACGGATAATCCGCTTGGAGGCCACCGTATCCCTGCTGAGGTGGAATTTGCGATTCAAGGACTTGTTCCGCCGTATGAACGTAGGCTCGAGGGGCCTTTTGGCGATCATTACGGTTACTACTCGTTAGCACATGATTTCCCAGTATTTCATGTTAAACATATGTGGCGCCGAAAGGACGCCATCTTCCCGGCTACCATCTTAGGAAAACCGCGACAGGAGGATTACTATCTCGGTAATTTCCTGCAGCAGCTGCTCTCGCCGGCTTTCCCGATGATCATGCCTTCAGTACGTTCGTTATGGACATATGCAGAAACAGGCTTTCACGCCCTTACGGCTGCTGTTGTCCGTGAAAGCTATTCGCGGGAGGCGTTGGTATCGGCTTTTCGAATTTTGGGTGAAGGACAGCTTTCTTTAACCAAGTTTCTCATGCTGACGAATCGTCCGCTTGATCTTTCTGATTTTACCGAAACACTTGAAGCTGTATTGGAACGGTTTAATCCGACCACAGATTTGTTCATATTTAATAAAACATCTCATGATACGCTGGATTATACTGGTGAGAAGCTGAACCACGGCAGCAAGGCTGTCATGATGGGCATTGGCCAGCCGATTCGTGAGCTTCCACGCACTTATGAAGATGGGGATATTCCGGGGATCGATCAGGTCATTCCCTATTGCAGAGGCTGTCTTGTCGTCTCGGGCGCATCATACGAAAGGGAGCCTAGTCTTGCTGAACGGGTGATGCACCATATGGACAGTCGGAACACAGCTTGGCCGATGATTGTATTGGTGGACGATGCTGCTGAGGTGTCTGCTACGCAGACTTCCTTCTTGTGGTCCGTATTTACCCGCTTCAACCCGGCTACCGACATTTTTGCGGCTGCAGAGGTTCGCGATCATCACCTGTCCTACAAGCTCCCGCTTGTCATTGATGCACGCATGAAGCCAGGCTATCCGGATGTGTTGATCCCACGGGAAGATATTGTAGAAATCGTGGACAAGCGTTGGAAACAATATTTCGGAAAAACCACGGTGTAGAAGTATCAAAGCTCCAGAACTTGACGCTTAGGGGGGAAAGCCATGCTTCGAATTTTGCTCGGGGAACCGCCCCGAAAAAATGAGGGTCTGCTTAAAGACGCCATTGAAACGATGTTGAAGACAACCCAGCTTTTGCAAAGAGAGATTGAGAAAAATCAGGATCCAACGCATGACTTTCGCAAGCTTGAGATATGGATCCGTGGCTTGATTGGATCATTGGATGAGCTGGAGCAGAGCTGGTTCGCGGCATGTCATTTCCGTAAATCGGTAAAGGCCGGGTATGTTGATGACATGTCGATCCAGGAACAAGGGGAATATGCTCGTTACGTGTATTTTTATAAGGACGGATTTATCCGGGTGTTCTCCATTCTTGATAAACTCGGGACAGTGCTGAATGATTTGTATGATCTTCATACGTCCAAGGTTAAGGCTCATTTTTCATATTTCACAGTGCTTCGCCAGTTTAGGTATTTAAAATATCACGATGAATTGGTGGACAAGCTCGAAGGTATTAAGAACCACTATAAGTCATCCCTAAGTGTTCTTCGCAAACGACGCAATGCGGAAATTCATTACATGAACTCTGAGATGCAGGATGATCTGTGGCAGCGGCACCAAGGACTTAACGATAGGGTGGGGCTGGAAGATATGGATAAGCATCTGGACGATTTGAATCAAGGACTTGATATGGTATGCAAAACGCTGGCCGTTTCATTTCATTACACAAACGATCTTTGGGCAGCAAAAGGCGTTAGTTCTAAGCGTATGAACCTATAAATTCCTTTTGACAAACGTGTGAAAAGAAACTATACTAACAATTGCATTCCTTGATCTGTTTTTTTAAGTAAATCAAATTATAATTTCATATCGATGTTTTCTTATCGAGAGAGGCGGAGGGACAGGCCCGATGAAGCCCAGCAACCGATTCCAGTGCACAGCCAACCTGGCTGAAGCGCAAGGAATGTCATGGTGCTAATTCCTTCAAAACTGCGGACAATATGGCAGTTTTGACAGATGAGAAAAGGCATTCGTCTTTACGTAAAGAGAGCCCTTTTTGATTCTGCAAAGAGAGGGCTCTTTTATTTTTCGATAAAAGATGTGAAAAATTAAGAATAGGAGGAACTGGGATTGATCGAACTTAAGCGATTGACGAAGCAGTACGGAAAAGCCGGAACGTTGACCACAGCCTTGTCCGAATTGAATCTGTCGATTGAAAAAGGTGAAATATTCGGAGTGATCGGACATTCTGGTGCCGGCAAGAGCACACTGATACGTTGTATTAACTTGCTGGAACGGCCAACCTCCGGTGAGGTATGGGTTAACGGGGTTAACCTGACGGGTCTTGGCAATAAGCAGCTACAAGGAGAGCGCCGCAAGATAGGAATGATATTTCAGCATTTTAATCTGCTCTCTTCAGCAACGGTATTTGATAATATTGCGTTTCCGCTGCGTTTAATCAAGACACCCAAGTCAGAGATTGAACGGAAAGTGAGTGAACTGCTGGCTCTGGTCGGGCTGGAAGCTCACCGGAACAAATTCCCTTCGCAGTTATCCGGGGGACAGAAACAGAGAGTCGGTATTGCAAGGGCGCTGGCTAGCGATCCGGAAGTGCTACTCTGTGACGAAGCGACCTCTGCATTGGATCCGCAGACTACCGATTCCATTCTCAGATTGCTGTTGGATATTAACCAGCACTTTAACTTAACGATCGTTCTTATTACTCACGAGATGCACGTTATCCAGAGTATTTGTGACCGGGTTGCGGTGATTCACCAAGGTGGCATTGTAGAGCAGGGGCCTGTGACGGAAGTGTTCCTGAAACCTAAACATGAAGTGACAAGGGAGTTTATCCGAAATGAAACGGATAGCGGAGAAGCATTGAGGCTCGCTATTCATGCTCCTCATACCGAGTCATCTCGCGCAGCAAAAATCACTTTTTTGGGTTCGAAAACATACGAATCCACTCTTTCTCAAACGGTGCGCGAAACTGGGGTAGCTTTTGCGATTTTGCAAGGTACCATTTCTACGATCAAGCATACGCCATATGGCCAGTTGATCGTCCGATTTGAAGGGGATAAGCCGGCTATTGATCTGACCATTCAGAAGTTGCAGGAACAAGGGCTTGACGTGGAGGTGATGGACTGATGTTCGGACTTGATTTTTCCGAGGTGAACTGGGAAGAGATCATCACGGCAACACTGGATACACTCCGAATGCTGGCTTCATCGGCTTTGTTTACGATTCTAATCGGCCTGCCGCTCGGTGTGCTGTTATATATGGCGGCACGATCTTCATCAGGATGGGTGCGCTTCGGATATTCCATCATATCATTTATCGTCAATGTTCTTCGTTCCGTACCATTTATTATATTGATTGTCGCAATGATTCCGATTACGAAATCAATTGTAGGTGTATCCTATGGGGTTCTCGGAACGATTCCACCGCTTGTTATTGGAGCGGCTCCATTCTTCGCACGACTCGTGGAAACCTCACTGAATGAAGTAGATAAAGGTGTAATCGAAGCGGCGCATGCGATGGGTTCATCTACACGTCAGGTCATCTGGCGGGTGCTGCTGCCAGAAGCGCGTCCAGGCCTACTTGCATCAATCACGATTACGATCGTTACGCTCGTCTCTTACACGGCGATGTCAGGACTGGTAGGCGGCGGTGGTCTGGGTGATCTGGCCATTAGATATGGTTACCACCGCTATGAAACCGAAGTTATGATTGTGGCTGTCGTCTTGATGGTGCTGCTCGTGCAGCTGCTGCAGATGGCAGGCGATCGTCTGGTACGGCATTTCACAAGAAAATAACCTAATTATGCCTGATAGCAAGACAAGATATAAATAATTTATAATTCATGATTTGGAGGGAGAGTAAGATGAAGAAAAAGTTGTTATTGGGATTGCTCAGTTTGTCATTGGTAGTAGTTTTAGGAGCTTGTGGGGATAAGGCAGCAGAAAATGGCGGTAAGGAAGGTCTGACGATTAAAGTTGGTGCATCACCAAAACCGCATTCCGAGATTTTGGAGCATATTAAGCCGGCACTTGAGAAAGAAGGCGTCAAGCTTGAAATAGTAGAGTTTACGGATTACGTGCTTCCGAATCAGCAGGTAGATCAGAAGCAAATTGATGCTAACTTCTTCCAACATAAGCCTTATATGGACAGTGAAGTGAAACAACGTGATATGGATCTTGTGTCCGTAGTAGCTGTTCATGTTGAACCTTTGGGGGCTTACTCCAAAAAGATCAAGTCAGTAGATGAACTGAAGGATGGCGCAGTGGTTGCAATTCCGAACGATCCTACCAATGGCGGACGTGCGCTTACATTGCTGGCCAAAAATGGTCTGATCAAGCTGCAGGATGAGAACAAGCTGGAATCCACAGCAAAAGATATCACAGAAAATCCGAAAAATCTGGTGATAAAAGAAGTAGAAGCGGCTATGCTGCCACGTATGTTGGATGAGATGGACATGGCGATCATTAACACGAACTATGCTCTCGAAGCAGGTCTTGATCCTACGAAGGACGCAATCTTCATCGAGGATAAAGATAATCCTTATGCAAACATTCTTACAGCACGCTCGGATAGTAAAGATTCCGAAGCGATTCAGAAATTAGCTAAAGCACTGACTTCGGACGATGTGAAGAAATTTATTGAAGAAGAATATAAAGGTGCGGTTATTCCTGCCTTCTAAGAAAGAAAAGGATATGCCCCAAAAGTTAGATTTTTAAATAAGTATTAGAGGCATCTCTAATAAAAGAAAAAGCAGGCCATCCATCCTTGGGTGGCCTGCTTTAATTTTATGATTTTTTTGAACTAGAATAACGGAATAATAACAGAGTACATGAGACATAACATATGGTGTATCATACTTTTCCAACAGGAGGTACTAAAATGAACCCTGTCTCTAATAATTCCCAGGTTTCTATTTTGGGCATCGGAACGGCTCTGCCGATCCATTCGATATCACAATCCGTTATAGCCGAGCTTTTGGCTACTTCTTTGCATGACCAACCGGACTTGGCTCGATTTTCCAGAAGAATTTTCAGATCCTGCGGAGTGGAGACTCGTTATACATGTGAACCGAACTATTTAGGTACATCCGAAGAATGCCGATACTTACCTGTTGGTGATCGGTCCAACATTCCTACAACAGAAGAAAGAATGAATACATATAGAAGAGAAGCATTGCCTTTAGCAATAGAGGCTGCAGAAAAAGCAATAAAGGATGCCGATATCCAGCCTGGAAATATTACTCATCTCATCTCGGTTAGTTGTACCGGCCAATATGTGCCAGGTCTTGATGTTATGCTGATAAGACATTTAGGGCTGTCTTCCCGTGTTAATCGTCTTCCATTGATCTTTCAGGGCTGTGCAGCAGGATTAAAAGCCATTCAAATGGCCAGGGATATCGTACAAAGTACACCAGACTCACAAGTTCTTGTCGTATGCGTTGAGCTGTGTACTTTGCATTTTCAGCCTGTAAAGGAGAGGGAAGCATTATTCGCGGCTTCATTTTTCGGAGATGGGGCTTCGTCGTGTGTTATTGGCCATGCCGACCAGTACCATACGCATTACTTGCAGCTTGGAACAGGATACTCGGTTTTATTGCCTGATTCTACGGAAGATATGACCTGGGAAGTTGGTAATGCCGGGTTTGATCTTTATCTCTCCCCGCGTATACCCAAACTGTTAGGCACACATCTTGTACCTGAATTGGAAATGTTACTTGCCGGTGACAATCTGCCAGATCTATGGGCCATTCATCCTGGAGGTCGTGGAATCGTCGATTCTGTACAAAATGTGCTGAACTTGCGTGATGATCAGACCAAATTCAGCAGGGATATTCTCAAAAATGCAGGCAATTTGTCCTCTGTAACGATTATGTTTGTTCTCGACGCCATGCGCAGCGAGCTCCAATCCGTGGATAGCACGGCCAAAGAAGGAGTCGCATTGGCCTTTGGACCAGGCCTGACAGCAGAACTTATGCGATTCAGGTATGTCCCATCTTATGCCTCTTTACTCACAGAGCATGACCATGCCTATCTTTAGAAATTTAGCTAAACGGGCACAGGAAGATGAATTGATGGATGATTTTTCGACCGGAGGCGAAGAATTGATTGAGGCGCTTAAACATTTAAGACGTCTGAACAAAATATTTGCTGCACCTGGGCCAACGAGGTACGGGATCGAGAAATTGTGGAATGACATAGGAAGACCTGAGTCTCTGACCATCCTGGATGTGGGTGCTGGTTCGGGAGACGTCAATCGCAAGCTCCTTCAATGGGCGGACGATAAAGGAATACATCTCAATATCACGCTGGTGGATCTGACGGAAGAAGCGTGTGAGGAAGCCAGGTCTCTTTTTCAAAATGAACCGCGTATACAGGTTAAACAGGCAGATGTCCGGCAAATGCCTGAGGCATTTGCCGATATTGTGACCGGTTCACAATTTGTTCATCATTTTGATGGCGAAGAATTGATTGATATCGTATCTCATATGCTGAAAGCTTCCAGGTATGGTGTTGTAATTAATGATATTCACCGCCATGTGGTCTCATATACAGCCGTATGGATTACTACGCGCATTATATCTCGTAATCGTTATATCCGGCATGATGGTCCATTGTCTGTTGCCAAAGGATTTACCGGGGCGGACTGGAAGGACCTGAAGAGAAAATTGAATCATGATTCGATGACCTACGTCTGGAAACCTCTGTTTCGTTATGCCGTCGTGATACCTCATAAGCGAACTTGAACGAATGGACAAGTGTGTGGTCAAGATTCGACGTCGATTCCAACTTCCTAATTCATTTCGTGATCAAAAATTAGCTTTTTGAAAAACTCTCAAAGGAAGGAGCTGTCCCATGGATAAGCAAGTGGATGTCATAGTGATTGGAGCCGGGGTTGCTGGCAGTAGTACAGCGGTGCAGCTTGCAGAGCGGGGACATGACACACTTTTGCTGGATCGCCAACCGTTTCCAAGGCATAAAACGTGCGGTGAATTTATGTCCCCAGAAACTCAAGAAATGCTGGAATTTCTGGGTGTTGATCTACTGCAGCATCAGGTGAAGCCGAGCACGATGAATAAGGCACGCATCTTTATGCCTTACGGTGGTGAAATAGAGGCACCGCTTCCTGGAAGCGCCTGGGGAATAAGCCGTTATGAGCTCGATCGCCTGCTTCATCAGAAAGCGTTATCTGTCGGGGCTGAAATTATAACCCAAACAACCGTTACTGGTATTGTCCAGCTGGATAACAACCGGTACAAGGTTGAAACAAGGCAAGGTAATGACACCATTTGCTATTATGCCAAGGCTGTCATTGGCGCGTACGGGACCCGAAAACCCAAGTGTGTTGTGAATACAGATGAAGCACATCGGGATGAAATCATATATGTTGGATTAAAATCGCATTACACCGGGATTAACGTAGAGTCACAGGTCGAGCTTTATTTTTGTGAAGGTGGTTACACAGGAATCTCTCCTATACAAAATGGAATGGTTAATGTGGCGGCGTTACTTACACTCGATGTCGTTCAGTCGAACGGTAAATCCGTACAGGATATATTGCAAGCAGCCTCCCGTACCAATCCGAAACTGGCTGCAAGACTGGAGCAGGCTGTACCCGTCCAAGGAACCCAGGTATCGATCGCGCCCGTCAGGCTGTCTGACATACCTGAGCCTTGGTCCACATTTCCACATGTGGGGGACGCCCTGTTGATGATCCCTCCTCTATGCGGAGACGGAATGTCCGTAGCGCTACGATCTTCTATACTGTGTTCAAACCTGACGGATCGGTATTTACGGGATGAAATGACTTACACCGAATGGCAAAGCCAGTACACAAAGGAAGCCAACTTCGAGTTTACGAAGCTGCTCAGGAGAGCACGTAACATCCAGAAGTTAGCTTTTGCGAAAACAAATCGTTTATATCCGGGGATGGCGCGCATGTTTCCGGGCTTAGCGTCATATGTAGTGAAGGCTACACGATTATCAGAGGCAGGATTATCCCGCTGAATTCGTTCATAGTATATGATTAATGTACAAAAAAACCGTTCTTTTTGTAAGTGGATGGGTTGTAACTCCATTTTATTAAAGAACGGTTTCTTTATGTGTAAATGTTTAAAGTATGATTTTTCTCATGAGGAAAAGCGTCATGTTGTGGGGATGAATTAAATCTTTTATACTGAAGAAAGATGATTATGTACGGAGGAGGGAAGGCCTTGAAGGGGAAAGTGGCGCTGATTACCGGAAGTGCGACTGGATTGGGCAAAATGACCGCCTTAACGCTGGCCCGGCAGGGATGCGATATTGCGCTGAACTTCGTTAACAGTAAAGAGCAGGCACACGCTCTTAAGAAAGAAATCGAAGGGATGGGTGTTCGGGCAATTGCAGTGAAAGCGGATATCGCTGTGGAAGAGGAATTGTACAGTCTTGTAGATCAGACTGAGGAACAACTGGGACAGGTCGATATTCTAGTGAACAATGCGGGTCCATTTATTCGGGAACGACGTCTGTTTTCACAATATGATCGTAATGAAATCGTACATCTGATTAATGGTAATCTGACAGGCGTTATGCTGCTGGACCATCGTGTCCTGCCCTCCATGAGAGAACAGAAATGGGGGCGCATTATTCATTTCGGATTCGGTCATGCGGGTGAAGCAAGATCCTGGCCGCACCGTTCTGTTTACGCAGCTGCCAAAGTGGGACTTGTGTCCTTCACCAAGACATTGGCTGTAGAAGAGGCCCCTTACGGTATTACGGTAAATATGGTCTGTCCCGGAGATATCCGGGGAGCGAATAAAGAGAAGACGATCGATGAGGTGTTCGGTATAACGGATGAGCTTACTCCTCGTGGACGTTCCGGAAGCGGTGAAGACATCGCCCGGGTCATCGAGTATCTCTGTATGGAGAAATCGGATTTCATCACAGGCAATATTATGGATATATCCGGCGGGCTGGATCCTATTCGCCCCCGCATCATCCCTGAGTAAATAAACAGAAAAACGATAGACGGTTTTCTTATATCCCCCAAAAAAAGAGTCCTGGTTCATGAGAACCAAGACTCTTTTCTACTTTGTATATAGTTTTTAAAACACTTGTACTACTTCTTGGATGCCTTCAACTTCTTCAACCAGGGCACGTTCAATCCCGGCCTTCAAGGTTATGGTGGAGCTTGGGCAGCTGCCGCAGGCACCTACAAGTTTCAGTTTAACAATGCCGTCTTCAACGTCGACCAATTCCACGTCACCGCCGTCGCGCTGCAGGAACGGACGAAGCTTATCGAGCACTTCAGCTACTTCATCATATGTTGTGCTTTGTGCGTTTTCGCTCATCTTGTTCAACTCCTTTCCTCCCTATATTATAGTACATAAACCGGCAAATTAAAATGCCAATCTAAAGGCAGGTAGATCATGATGCGACCCATTGTTGAATTTTGTGCTGGGAATGCACATTTCGGTACAGATAAAGCTCTAAAGCCGCTTGAGGAACGACCGGACTGCGAGGTCATCGAGTACGGCTGCCTTACGAACTGTGGACAATGTTATCTGGCGCCATTCGCTTTCGTGAATGATGAAATCGTGGAAGCCGCTACAGCCGAAGAGCTCTATTTAGCCATCCTCCGAAAAGTAAAGGAAATCGAGCAACTGTGATCTTAAACATCAGAAATGGCGCTTGGACTTCCAGAGCACACCACTTTTTAGCAGTCTAGGCACACGTCCCATAACGGAGGTACTGCCCATTAAACCAAAGCCGGCCCGCTTGCCGAGTGAACCGAGGGTGCCCTTCAGTTTAAGCGGGTGTACCTTTGGTGTGTCGTCTCTCCACAGAGCCTTCAGTACATATCCAATCTGCTCAGCTTGAGCTCCTGCGGCTTGTGCGCTTGGCACAAACGGAAGGCTGGCGCAATCGCCGATGACATATACTTCCGGATGGGAAGGAACTTGATACAGATCATTAAGTAAAATCCGTCCACTACGGTCTTTTGGCAGATCCAAATTTTGTATGACAGAAACAGGCTGAATACCGGCGGTCCAGACGGTAATATCCGTAGGTATCGGTTGATCTACATTGTAGACCACATCCTTTTCTACTCTGGAAACGGAAACCCCGCTATGAATTTCCACATTGTTTTCTGCAAACCAGCGCTGAATGTAGGCGGATAGACGGTTCGGAAAGGAAGAGAGTACACGAGCTCCCCGGTCAAGAATGGCTATGTTAAGGTCAGGCCGGCTTTCTCGTAAATCAGAAGCAAGCTCAATACCGCTCAGGCCCCCACCGACAATATGAACCTGGCCATACGGTTTAAGGTTATTTAAACGTAAATAGGTTTCACGTGCCCCGGAAAAAGACTGCAGACTGCATGTAAATTCCTCAGCTCCCGGCACACCGTGATACTGATCTGTACAGCCCAGGGCGATAGCCAGCTGATCGTACTCAATAGGATCATCATTATATAAATACACCAATTTTGATTCCAGATCGACCGAGGTAACTTCCCCGTAATGAATGCTCAGCTTATCGTAAACCGGGAATTTTACCCGCAGCTCCGTATCTGCAACGGTACCTGCGGCCAAAGCGTAGTATTCCGTTTTGAGACCTTGATAAGGCATGCGATCAATGAGCACCACTTCCAGATCATGAGGAAGATAACTGCTGAACAATTCCTGAATTAAGGCAAGACCACCGTAACCTCCGCCGAGAATGACGAGCTTTTTCATATATGTCTCCCTTTCTGATGAGATAAGAAAGCACAGCCCTTTATATTATCTCTTTAACCTGATATCCGTAATTTGGAACTTTACTATTCGTATACCTTGACTTCGTTATAGAATGTATCGCGCTCCACGGGAATTCGGCCGGCTCCTTGAATCAGCCAGACAAGCTCTTTGCGAGTCAAGCCCTCAGGCGTCAATGCACCAGCGGCGTGGCTTATACGTTCTTTTAGAATCGTACCGTGAACATCGGAAGCTCCGAAGCTGAGTGCCACCTGTGTTAATTGGGCGCCGATATTGATGAAATAAGCTTTAACATGGTCGATATTATCCAGCATGAGGCGGCTAATCGCAATGGTCTTCAAGTCCTCATAAGCCGAGTTACGGCGCATAATGCCCGCATTCTTATTCTTTGGCTGCATAGAGAGCGGGATAAATACCATAAATCCATTCGTCTCATCCTGCAGATCCCGGATCTGCAACATATGGCGGATACGGTCCTCGTGACTTTCAATAGAACCGTACAGCATTGTAGTATGTGTTCTCATGCCGAGCTGATGTGCGGTACGGTGTACCTCAAGGTACTGATCTACATTGGCTTTGTCCACTTTCATTTTCTGGCGGTACTGGTCTGACAGTATTTCGGCTCCGCCGCCGGTCAAAGTTTTCAGGCCGGCTTTCTGTAGCTCTTGCAGTACTTCCTTTATGCTAAGGCCGCTGATCCGTGTGAAAAATTCGATTTCAGCTGCCGTATAAGCCTTCAGTGTTACGTCTGGAAACCGCTCATTAAGGGCTTTTAATGAATCTACATAGTATTGGAACGGTACATTGTTGTTATGTCCGCCAACAATATGGAACTCTCGAATACCCGGATGGAAGTGCTCTTCCACATACTGAATCATTTCCGGACCGGAGAGAGTATAGGAGCCTTCCTCGCCTTGGTCTTTACGGAAATTGCAAAAAGCACAGCGGGACTCACACACATTGGTGAAATACAAACTCATGTTTTCAATAAAATAAACCTTGTTCCCGTTTTTGCGCAGATTCGCTTCATTTGCGAGCTGCCCCAGGGTCAGAAGGTCATCGGTTTGATACAAATAAACGCCGTCTTCGAGGTTCAAGCGAACACCGTTTTGAACCTTCTCAACAATCTCAGCCATTCTTTTGTCCATTGAAGGGCTTACAAGGGTTGGCATAATCTTCCTCCTCAATCACGCATTATGGCACCCAAAGGTGCAGAGATACATCAACTGTCCGTCTGGTGAATAGTTTCGTTAACGGATCATTACATCGTTGAGGTAAGCAGTTATAATTAAAGGATTTTGTGAAAAAATATACAACTATGAACACGGACACATCGAATAGGCAGCAAGGGCCGCCGGATGTGACAGAAATCCAACACTTAACCTCTTTAGTTCCTTTCCTATTATAAACCTGACCCCTCAGGGTAGCAATACATACCGTAGGAAAAGAGGAGACTATATGAAGAGTTGTCTGGTAATTACGCCGCTTGAGGGTTGGCTTGATGTGGAGTATACTGAAAAGTGAACGAAAAGGAGGGTGACCTATGATTACAATTAGTGATACTGCAGCAGAGCGTCTGAAAGATATGCTTGCGGAACAGGAAACACCGAATATGTTCCTTCGTTTGGGTGTCACGTCCGGTGGGTGCAGCGGTTTTTCCTATGCAATGGGCTTTGACGACGACGAAACGGAAGATGATGTATATATGAATGTCGCCGACATGAAAATTGTGGTTGACAAGGATAGTATGAAATATTTGAACGGTCTCGAAATTGATTTTGAGGAATCTGGCATGACGGGTGGTTTCACCATCCACAATCCGAATGCTACGGTAACCTGCGGTTGCGGATCTTCCTTCCGGACAAAAACAGATGCCGGAAATCCAAGTGCGGAGCCTTGCTAATTGCGGACTTTTCGGTGTTATTGATTACGGATTGCACCGTTAAAAACGCAGTCCTCAATCGCGATTAGGAATAATAACAATCCCAAAATTAGCGTTTTGGGGTTGCGGCTTACGGCCTTTATGACGGTAAATAACCGTTATAAAGGCCGTTTTTTATGTCTACTTTAAAAAAACGCACTAGGCGAATGACTACTGATAAGAATTACCCGCAGCTAACATTCGAGCAAGCGCTCGTTAAAACACAAATGACCCGCAGGAGGGACACTTTTTTAAAGTGTTCCATCTTACGGGTCAACGTTCAGAGTTGAGGTTTTTGTACTCCTATTCTCCGACCAACCCAACACTGAATTTCAAACGATTTTGTTTCGGGAAATGCGCTATACAGCTTTTCAAGCGATATTTTGCCTACCTCATCCGACTTGACTTGTTATTTCTACCATTCAGTTTCAGTTTTGTGTTCAATGATTTTTAATACTTTTGGTTCAATTTCTTTTATCATTTGTTCCATTAAACGATTGCTTATAGTTACTCCGTTTTGTTCAGCTTTAAATTGTCTTTCAACCTGTGTTTTTGCAATCACATCAATCACTTGTTGTTTAGAGACATTTTTAAATGCTGCAATCTCCACAACAGATTTACCTTTTGCTATTTCTTGTTTTAATTCTGCCCCGCTAATTTTTAGTAAAGAAAACAGTTTTTCATCGTTTAAAAAGTCATCAGCAGTATAAACAGGCTTACCATTTAAAGAGAAATAACCTTCTACTTTATTGTTTGAAGATGTAGGATCATCTCCTCCTACCTGAGAAAGACTAATTGTATTACCCTGAACAAGTACCTGGTAGAACGGTTTTTCTGATCCCTTTTTAGTGTAATTCAACATCAATGTTTTTTGATTTGGGTTCCCCATTTGCTCCAGAGCAAACTCGTAATCTTCGATGTTGCCATACATTTTATCAATCAGATAATCTACCTTCGCCTTGATTTCTTGATCGGTTAAAGAAATGACTGGCTTCTCCTTAGGCTCCCAATTCTCTAGATTCATGTGTTCAATCTCACCCGTAATACCGTTAGTATCAAGTCTAATCTTTTTGCCGGTTCCTCCTTTTTCCTGCAGTACGATGCTTGTTTGGATCGCTTGAGTGGGGTCTCCAAGGTAGCTTGCATCGATAATCTCAAACGATTTTGTTTCGGGAAATGCGCTATACAGCTTCTCAAGTGTTGCTTCGCCAACCTCATCCACCTTGACTTGTTCAGCAGTCATTGGTGTTCTAGTAAGCATTTCAATCAGGGGAGGGGCCGCAAATGCTGCGGTTGGAATCAAAATCGCAGTAGCAACTATTCCACCAATTAATCTTTTTTTCATGGTTATTTCGCTCCTTTTTGGTTGCAAATATTGAGAATAGGATTGTTCTATTCGTTTGGAAATGGCCGGAGGGCACTCCATAGTTTCTGCCTCTTTGTGCAGATGTTCACGTATTTTACGTTCAATAGGCATTGAGCTTTTCCATCCTTTCTGGGGGAAGATTCCGTAAGTTTTTTCGAAGCGCCTGAAGGCCAGCATGATATCTGGACTTGACTGTACCCAGCGGAATATCGAGCAATGTCGCGATTTCCTCAAGAGTATAGTCGTGAAAAAAGCGGAGGATAATCACCGTTCGCTGTTTGTCGGTTAGTTTTTGGATTGCCTTCGATATCATTTGGTTCGTCTCATCCATGAACACAGCAGGTTGATCCCAATGAGACTCTTCCCGAGAGAAGGCACGGATGTGTTCAAAAATTCGGAATCTCCGCCAGCTCTTGACCCGAAATCTCTGCACTTGACGGATTACCAAGCCGTGTAACCAGAAGTGGAATGGTCGGTTCGTATCGTAGTTAGCAAGTGAGGTCCACATTTGCATATAGATCTCATTCATGATATCTTCCCGATCCTGCTGATGATCCACCAGAAAGGAGACTGTCCGGTAGACGTCCTGATAGGTGGCATCATACATCGTATGAAACGCCTGTTGATCACCATCTTTCATTTTTATAAGTAATTGGTAAATATATTCACTTTGCATTCAGAGGGCCCTCCTGAGTAAGCTGCTTACACACTATATTGTCTCTCTATTGGAAAAAGGTTCGGTTCTCTTCTTATTTTTTTGCAAACGGTTGAGTGAAAGAGGCTATCGGTCCGGAAGACTACCAGGAGTGTAACGACCCGTGTGGCAGCCGTGGCTGGCCTGTCTAGTGCTTTATCTTTCAGTCTAATCACACCTTAGCGTATATTTTCGTTTAAATGTTGGCGGGACCCCTGTATAAGGAAGCGAAACAAGACCAGTTTTAATGTTAACTCGTCAAGATATACCGCAGCTACTGCTAGATGAGCTAGAGGCGGCTTTCTTTTAGTAAGATCAAATTAATCTGAGAAAAATTAGTTGCCGGAACTTTATTCCCCTCCGCAACCTCAACCTCTTAGGGAGGGTAATTAGCGTTCAGGATTACGGATTGCACCCAAATAAAATTGAATGTTAACAATGCGCCTCGATGAACATTAACAATCCCAAAAACACTGTTTTTGGGATTGTGGATCACGGCCGCTATAGCGCGATAGTCACGTACTATCTAACCTATGGAGGTTTTTTTATGACGCGAAAAAACGTGAAACTCCTCTTCCAGTAGGTAAAGAGGAGAATCACCATATGCTGCTGCAGTAGTCAATATAAAAAATACCCCTCGTATAATTGGCTTTATACGAGAGGCAGCTATGTTACTTCTTACGGCTAAATAATCGCATGAAGAGCTTTACAATTTCTACAATCGGAATGATTGAGAAGGCAGAGATTGCGACTACCAGCCACTGTTCGCCATTCAATCGAACGACGCTGAATAGATCATTCATGAATGGGACTAAGATTACGATCAGGACGAGAAATCCTGATACAAGTGCGGCGCCATTCAAGTATTTGTTGGAGAATACACCGATCATAAACAACGATTTAGTAGTCGAACGTACGTTGAATGCATGTGTTAGCTGAATCAGTCCAAGTGTTGCAAAGGCCATGGTTACGGCAACGGCCTCAGAATAGTGCGTATGTCCGTAGTAGTAAGCAAATAAGGTTAAAGCGGCTTCCACAACACCTTGATAGAGGATTCCAACTCCAATACCATTCGCAAATACGCTCTCTGAGGCCTTACGAGGCTTTCGCTTCATGATGTCATTTTCTGCTTTCTCAAGGCCTAAAGCAAGTGCTGGCAATGTGTCTGTGACAAGATTGATCCATAAGATGTGAATCGGGAAAAGAATCTTCCAACCGATTAAGGTAGCGATGAATAGTGTGAGCACTTCACCAAGATTGGCAGATAGGAGAAACTGGATCGTCTTGCGAATATTGCTGTATACTTTGCGACCTTCTTCTACAGCAACAACAATCGTGGTAAAGTTGTCATCGGCAAGCACCATATCGGAAACACCTTTGGAAACCTCAGTACCTGTGATGCCCATGCCGACACCAATGTCGGATGCCTTGAGTGCAGGTGCATCGTTAACTCCGTCTCCAGTCATTGCAACAATACTGCCGCGCTTCTTCCAAGCTTGAACGATACGTACCTTGTGTTCTGGTGATACCCGGGCATATACAGAATACTGTGTGACCTTCTCTTCGAATTCTTGATCACTAATTTGATTTAACTCACTACCCGTAATAATGCCGCTCTCATCTTCAATAATATGAAGCTCCTTGGCAATTGCTGTAGCTGTATCACGATGATCCCCTGTAATCATGACTGGACGTATGCCAGCGTTCTTACAGATGCGAACAGCTTCCTTCACTTCCTCGCGAGGTGGGTCGATCATTCCAACAAGACCGATGAAGGTTAAATTCTGCTCCACAACTTCTGGTTTCATGATGCTTGGGATAGCTGACTCATCACGGTAAGCGAGCGACAATACACGTAGTGCTTTGTCTGCCATGGATTTATTGGCTTTGATAATACTATCGCGGTACTCTTCTGTCAGCTCCATGACAGTTCCATTCATTAGAATACTATTGCAGCTTTCGAGCAACACATCAGGTGCGCCTTTTGTCATAATGCGATAAACGGTAGCACCATCATTTAGTTCATGGACAGTGGTCATTAACTTCCGATCAGAATCGAATGGAATTTCAGCCTTACGCGGAAATTCGATTTCACCTTCTCGTTTATCAAAACCATGCTTAATTCCGTAATCAACTAATGCAGTCTCTGTTGGATCACCTATTAATGTAAATTGTTCTGCATCGGCCGTGTGTGAGAATTTCGTATCATTACACAGCGCCATGACTTGAAGAAAGAACTCATAGTCTTGCATCGTTTCAAGAGCTTGATCGGCTTGTTGCATGGTTTGTCCAATATAAGCTTGCTGTACAGTCATTTTGTTCTGTGTTAGGGTGCCTGTTTTATCTGAACAAATAATTTCTGTGCTGCCTAACGTTTCAACTGCTGGAAGCTTACGAATAATCGCATTACGCTTCGCCATTTTCTGGACGCCAAGTGCTAAAATTATAGTAACGATTGCCGGCAACCCTTCCGGTATAGCTGCTACTGCCAGCGAGATGGAAGTGAGAAGCATATCAAATATTTCTCGACCTTGAATCATACCTATAATGAAGATGGCTACAGCAACCCCGATCGTAATGATCGTAAAGTATTTTCCCAACTCATTCAGCTTGCGTTGCAGCGGAGTTACTTCATCTTCATCCTGGGAGATAAAGCCGGCAATCTTACCGACTTCTGTACTACTGCCGGTTGCTGTAACAACACCGATGCCTCGACCATAGGAGATATTGCTAGTCATATAGGCCATATTCTTACGATCACCGATGACGAGATCTGCTTTCTCCAGCGGGTCAACTACCTTCTCAACAGGCACAGATTCTCCAGTCAATGCAGCTTCTTCAATCTTGAGTGAAGCAGACTCAATCAGTCGCATATCGGCTGGTATAACATCCCCAGCTTCTAATAGAACAATATCACCTGGAACAAGCTCCTCCGCTTTGATTTTGATAACCTTGCCATCTCTTCTTGTTTGAGCGAAGGGGGAAGACATTTGCTTAAGAGCTGCAAGTGCCTGTTCGGCTTTATTCTCTTGAATTACTCCCAGAACGGCATTCAAGATAACAACGAACAGGATGATAAAGGAATCTGTCCATTCTCCAAGCAGTCCAGAAATAAGTGCCGCAACGAGCAGAATTATGATCATGACATCTTTAAACTGTGCGAGCAGTTTAGCAATCAATGATTTTCCTTTACGTTCCTCGAGTGCATTCTTGCCGTACTGTTGCAGTCTTGCGGCGGCTTCTTCTTGGGATAAACCATCGTAATGACTGTTTAGTGACGCTAAAGTTTGATCAGTGGAAAGTGTGTGAAACGTTTCACTTGATTGTTTTTTGCTATCCAATTCAGTCACTCCTATTCTTGATTACTTTGAAATCCAATCCAGGAAATATATCCAGAGGATAAATGGTTATAGAAGTTAATACGTATGATTTTATTAAAGTTCCCATAAATCGCAAAAATATGTTCGTACCTTATACTCCGAAGATAATAAAGTTTTTTCATGTTTTTTCCCTTATAAATTTCGACATCTATAGTGAGATCATTATCATACAATCTCACTATAGATGTCGTTTTTGTTTGTCATTTTGCTAAACTAGGCGCATACTAATATCCATTTTTAGAATCCTAATTGCTTGGCAACATAAGCAGCGACTGCTTTATCCTGAAACTCCTTCCAGCCGCTAAGCTTGGAGTTTTCTGCCAGAAAAGTGTTAAAATCATTTTGTACGAAAGCCTCAAACTCCTCTTGGCTTTGGCCTTCATATCCGGCAGCCTTTAATAACTCATCGAAGGAAGAAAAGTTGGAGTACATCTGAACAAACGATTCTGTGAACAAATCGTCTGTATGTACTTCGCGTTCCATATTCGAGAGTTTTTCTGCATTTTCTTGAATGTCTTTAAGTTTTTTCTCAAGTTGATCCAATTCACCAAACTCAATGTTCATAATGACCACCCTCCAATGTCAGCGTCTAATTTCATTAAACCTTATTCTCGTGTGTTTGAATACATCTTAACCCAAGTAATATATATAGTAAAAAGCCCTATCCTCAATGGAATAGGGCTTTTTACTATCAAGTTTATGAAGCCATCATCAGGCGAAAAAAAACTGTTTGTTAAGCATGAGCACGATCATGCTGGCGGCTACGAGGGAAAAAGCGATACAGCCTGTACCGAGTCCCCTGCGCTTGTCTTTTATAAACTTGAAACCGATAACAAAAATTACGATTGTAATACCAATGAGAGAGATTGACATTCCGATCATAGCTATCCAGTACAACACCTCAAACAGAGCATCCAAGGTTAAAAGCCTCCTTTATTTCAAACAGGGAATCGACTACGACTAAGGATAAACTTCTGTGTTCCTAATATACGATAGTTTAAAAGCTTTGGAAAGAACAACCTGCATTAGACAGGCTTCTAACCGAATGACCCTATGAATAGGCGTTATTACCCGGACAATCATCCAAGAGGGAACCCGCGGTGTGGAGTAATATAAGGTATGTCATGATAAAAGGAGGCGTAGGCAGCATGAGTGGAAGACAGTTGGCCAGTAAGTGGCTTAAAACGGAAGCGCTGCTGACCGATCCTCAGATAATCCCTTATATCCCGGAAACGAATGCTTACGGAAGGGACGATCTGATGTCGATGCTCTCACAATACGACATGGTTGTGATTAAACCAGTTGTGGGAACGGGGGGGAACGGCGTTATACGTATTCAGAATCACGATGAGGGCTATAACGTCAGCCATAAGGGACGCACGAGGTTTGTTAGTTCATTCCCCGAACTAATTCCTATATTGTCCAGTATTAGGCTAAAACGGAAATATTTGATCCAGCAGGGTGTCAACTTAGCTAAGATAAAAGGGCGTCCTTTGGATTATCGAGTTAAAGTAGTCAAGACGAAAGGGAGATGGGAATTCAGAGCGATGGTTGGAAGGCTTGCCAGGCGGGGCTTGTTCGTAACCAATCTGTGCAAAGGAGGTATGCAGCTAAGGTGCAGACCTGCGATCAGGTATTCGCTTCCACATATCAATTCCTTAGAAAAGCGGAATGAGATGCGGCAGTTGACCCGGAATTGCATCGCGGTTTTGGAAAAACGTTTCCCTGGTATAGGCGAACTAGGTTTTGATTACGGACTTGATGATACAGGAGCCATATGGATATTAGAAGTTAACACTCGTCCAAGTTAAATCGAGATTAAACAAATTAGACGATTATATGAAATTTTAATAGGGTATTAAAAAAATAATTAGAAATTTCCGATAAATATACTAAATATTTTTTTAAGTCCTGCTTAAGACCAATATCCTGTGTATAACATTTATCCCCATAATCCACGTTGATAGAACTGCAATCATGACACTTACCAACAATTTATACACAGGATTTCCACAGAAGCTTGTGGATAAGGGAACAGTTGTTCTGTTATATGATGTTTGTTATGATAGATTTAGGAAAAATGAGGAAAGGGGTGTGAAAGGGATGGCTATGTTGACGGACGAGATGTTACTAGACTCCTATCATATGGCTATTGAGTTGAAACTGGAACGGGAGTTTATTACTTTACTGTTGGCCGAAATTCATAAACGGAACTTGGACACCGATTCCATCAGCATCCTTCACTAGTTCCATCACCTATAGATGAGAGAAATGTTTGACATGTCGTCATACATTCGAAGTGAAATCTACATATGTATGGCGTACAACCAATAGAAAAGGTATCTCGTATCCACAGATGAATCTGTCAGTGGATAGAAGATACCTTTTTTGTTGCATTTTTGCTGATTACAGCTTCATATTACTACTGTGTCCAGGGGCAAGACGAGCTTCAGGATCAAAGTAAACCTTGGCATTGTTGATCGCCGTTGGTGCTTCGCCAAATCCGACAGCAATCAGTTTCACCTTGCCCGGATAAGTGGTGATGTCACCGGCTGCGAAGATTCCTGGGATGCTTGTCTCCATACGAGAGTCAACCACGATAGAGTTGTTCTCGATTGCAATACCCCACTCAGAGATGGGACCAAGAGAAGAAACGAATCCGAAATTGACGATCACATCGTCGACTTCGATTTCCTGTGTCTCTTTTGTTTTGATATGGGAAAGTGTCACCTTAGTAATTCGCTCATCACCGTGAAGTTCAGTGATCTCCGTTGGGGTGATTATGTTCACCTTGGAAGCAAGCAGCTTCTCCACACTGTGTTCATGCGCACGGAATTTATCGCGGCGATGAACCAGACTTACCTGCTCGGCAATCGGCTCCAGCATAAGAGCCCAATCGACTGCGGAATCGCCTCCGCCGCTGATGAGTACCTTCTTCCCTTGGAAGCGGCTAAGATCGCTGACGAAGTAATGAAGATTGCTTTCTTCAAACTTATCCGCGTTATCGACTTCCAGACGGCGGGGCTCGAAAGCTCCTACACCGGCAGTAATAATAACGGCCTTAGTGTGATGTTCATCTTTATCTGTCTTTACGACAAAATGACGTTCGTCCAGCTTCTCAACCGATTGAACTTTTTCTTCCAGTCGGATGTCTGTGTCAAACAGATCCATCTGCCGGGAGAGGTTGTCGACCAGCTCTTGAGCAGTAACCTTCGGGAATCCGGCTACATCGTAAATATATTTTTCTGGATACAGCGCAGCCAGTTGTCCTCCGAGTTGGGGCATGCTCTCGATGAGTTTAACCGAAGCTTGGCGCATGCCGCCGTAAAAAGCAGCGAACATGCCTGTAGGGCCGCCACCGATAATGAGAAGATCGGTCATATGATGTTCTTGCGGTGTTGATGTCAAGGGAAAGCACCTCCGAAAATGAATATATTCGAATCAGACAGACATTGTCCAAAGTAATTCTGATTCATTGAATCCTCTACTATTATAATCGTCTGGAACCAGCATTAAAAGCCAGGAATTTCGCCAACATACTTATTATTAGTATGGTTGCGCTTTCTTAATTATACGGGTCTGTAATGCGACAAACTTATCCCTTTTTTCGAGCAAAATATGTCTTGATCTTTGAACCGTTTATGCATATGATTAACGTGATAACTTGTGCTTAAAGGCAAAATATCGACATTTTTTAGACATTAACGTAACGATTCGAACCCTTTTGACAGCTGTATTTTTGAAGAAAAGCAACATCAGGTCGAAACTTTAACGGGCTCTGATAAAGAGCTCTTCTCTTTTTTTAGAAGCAAATTCACAAAAAGTTAACATTTAAACCATACTATATATAGAAGTAAGCCGGGAGGAGTAGGAGAATGAGCAGCATACCGAAGATCGTAATCCTTGGTGCGGGTTACGGTGGCATATTGACAGCGCAGCGGCTGCAGAAAGAACTCAATTATAATGAAGCTGACGTAACGCTGGTGAACAGACATGACTATCACTACATTACGACCCATCTGCATATGCCGGCAGCAGGTACGGATAGCATAGAGAATACTCGGGTTTCCATATCGAAGCTGATTGACGAATTCAAAATCGATTTGGTGAAATCATCCGTACAGGAAATTCGGCTTCATGATAAAAAGGTCATTCTGGAAGACGGGACTTTGTCGTATGATTATTTGATTATCGGATTGGGCGGTGAGCCGGAAACTTTCGGCATCCCGGGTCTGGCGGAATATGCGATGTCCATCCGCAGCATTAACTCGGTCCGCTTGATACGGGAGCATATTGAATATCAGTTTGCTCTGTATAAGAATGAACGCAGACCACAGGAGCGTATTAATTTTGTCGTTGGTGGTGCCGGTTTTAGCGGTATTGAGTTTGTGGCGGAGCTTGCGGACCGCATTCCTAAATTGTGCAAGGAGTACGATGTCGATCCTGCCCTTGTAAACATTTATAATGTTGAAGCTGCGCCATCAGCGCTTCCGGGATTTGCACCTGAATTGGTCGATTATGCCATTGAAGTGTTGAAAAAGAAGGGCGTTACCTTTAAGTTTGGTGTGGCGATCAAGGAATGTACACCGAATGGGGTCGTTTTGAGCACGGGTGAGGAAATCCGGTCTGCAACGGTCGTTTGGACCGGTGGAATCCGCGGGAACCGCCTGATCGAGGCAGCTGGCTTCGAAACGATGCGCGGACGCGTAAAAGTGGATGAATATTTGCGAGCTCCAGGCTATGAGAACATTTATATTATTGGAGACAACTCGCTGATATTTAATGGTGAGCGGCCATACCCGCCTACGGCTCAGATGGCTATGCAGCAGGGAGTTTGTTGTGCACAAAACATCGTATCAGCAATTCGGGGCAAGGACTTGAAGAAGTTCGAGTTTCATAACAAAGGTACGGTTGCCTCTCTTGGCCGGGGTGAAGGAATCGCTGTTGTGGGCGACAAGAAATATCAGGGCTGGAAAGCGGCTCAGCTGAAAAAACTGGTTGACCTGCGGTACCTCTTTATCATTGGGGGCATCCCGCTCGTCCTGAAAAAGGGAAGGTTTCTATAAATGAGACACTGCAGTGTTCAAGTTCGGGGTCTGCTTACACGCGATGAGCTGGATCGATATAATGCATTAATGGAAGTCGGCTCATATCTGGAATCTCAGGAACAGTACGATCTGGCCTATACCATACAGCAGGAAGTCGATATATTGATTTTGCCCGCTATTGAGCGGTTGAAGGATAAGAGCAGGGCACGTGACCGGGCTACTGCAGAGTATTTAGAGTCATTAGGTAAGGATGAAGATGAGGAAGAAGTTTGATATATAGATTGAAAAGGCAGGCTCAATAATGGGCCTGCCTTTTCGTTGTATGATAATCTAAACCTTCATTAGCTGGGAAAAGGATTCCTGATCCAGTAGGTTGCCGACATAGAACGAACCGAACTCGCCGAAGCGGGCGCTGACTTCATCAAAGCGCATTTCGTATACGAGTTTTTTGAAATGGAGAGCATCGTCAGAAAATAATGTGACGCCCCATTCCCAATCATCCAATCCAACTGAACCCGTAATGATCTGTTTTACCTTACCTGCATAACTGCGGCCGATCATGCCGTGGCTGTACATCATGGAGCGTCTGTCTTCCATACTGAGCATATACCAGTTGTCCGTCAAATCGCGCTTTTTGTTCATCGGATAGAAGCAAATATGCTTGGATTTTGGAAGAGCCGGCTTCAAGCGTGCTATAACATGCGGGTTCTGCATCGGATCGCCTTCCGAAGAGCCTGCCAAATAATTGCTGAGCTCTACAATACTGACGTAGGAGTAGGCCTTGGTTGTATATTGCGCAAATGTCGTTTTGTTAAAGGCGTTCTCGATTGCATTTAGCTCTTCAAGCGTTTCGCGCAAATGCATGAATACAAAGTCTGCTTTTTGCCCAACGATGGTGTATACTGCAGTGCTTCCTTGCTTGGATTCTTCTATTTGATTCCACTCGTCCAGAAAAGCGTGTAGCTCGTCCAATGCAACAGCGCGCTCCTCATCATCCGCAGCTTTCCAAGCAGGCCAATTGATCGAGCGGAAATCATGCAGTGAATACCAGCCATCAAGCGTCATTGCGGCTTCGTTCATATGATCACTCCTAAACATTCTTATATGTGCTTGCGTTCAAGCGGAGTAAACCGCTTGCTAAACCTTCTTCCATTGTATCTAACCGCAGGAAGAAGGGCAAACGATGACACAATCTATTCACGGAATATTCGTTGATATGTGACATTTTTTTTAGTACACTATCTACTAGCCCGTCAAGCGTGTGCTATTCTTCATAGTCATAGAGGATACCGCGATTGTGATGGTGACGAAGAAGAGGTGAATTTGCGACAATGCTGCAGTTTATTCCCGTGCTAGTGTTGATGATTTTATTTTTTGTCATGATGTTCGGTATCGGTTTTATCCTCAATATGTTGATGAAAACGACGTGGTTTCCCTGCTATTTGTTCGTGATCGTTATATTGCCGGTTGTGGTCTATAGCCTGTGGAATCGTGATGAAGCAACGCTCTGGGCGCATATCAGCTCATTCCAGCTGGTAGATTATTTGACAGGGGTAGCCGGATTGGCAGGGGCATTTTTGAGCGGCTGGACCATCAATACACTGCGTGTTAAAGGATTTAAAATGTTTTAAACATGTTATTTTGGCCTTATAATCGGCATCGGCGGCTCTCCCGAATCGGGTGGGTCGTTTTTGTTGCTGCTAAGAAGAGTGCTCATTAATTCCAGAAATTTTGACCTCTTAAACAGACTTCCGCCACCTCTTTTTATGATAGAATAGAGGCAGTCTATTTTTAAAATATAAGAAAGGTATATATTCCATTGTATACTTGGCTTATATTTCTCGCAGAAACGCCGCCTCCCTTTAGAAGGGACGACAAAGGCGTTTCTTCTTGGACGATAGGGGGGAGCAATAACGATGCGCATGACAAATTTTTTGCATTTTACTGAAAACCACCGTTACTGCGTATACCGCGACTTCTGTCTGAGCGGATTGGATGACAAAATGCTCAGTTCCATATATCAGCCGATGGTAGGGGCTTTCGCCGTCAGTTTATACCGCCTTATGTTCATGCATGTACCTTTAGAAATGGTAGGGTATTCGGCGATCGAACAGCAGCGCCGGCTGTTTTTAACTTTAGGCCTCGAGCCCAGTGAAAAGGGACGCAAGTATTTAATAGAGCAGACCTCCAAGCTGGAAGCTGTGGGATTGCTTCAAACGAGCCGGATGTTCGTTCCGGAGACGGACGACTATATTTATGAATATGAACTACAGGCGCCATTGTCTCCTTCGGATTTTTTTAATACACAGCATCTGACACTGCTATTGCGTGACAAGGTCGGTAAATTTTCTGTGCTGTCGCTACGTGAACAGTTGTGGAGCAAGGAACCTCAAGAATGGTCGGGGATTTCGCTAAATAAAGAAAATATTTCCGTTCCATTTTATGATATTTTTGAACTGAACACCCATGTGATCGATTACGAGCTGGAGCAGGCTCTGACCGAGGTGGAACCGCCGCGAAATCCTTCAGCACAACATATCGTGCCTCAAGGTGAAGGGCTGAACTATTCTGATATTATTTTGCGGTTTCCGCGCGAATCCAAAAACAGGGTGTTTGTAGAGCGTCTTCGGTACGACCACGAACAGATGGGCATTGTCAATTATGTTGTGCGTAAGTACGACTTGAGTGTACAGGACTTGTGCCGGCTGCTCGATGAGGATGAAATCTTCTCCAGTCAAGGGGAAGTGATGCTGGACGAGCTTCAGCACAGGGCAAGTCTTCATTTCCGGCAGGGGATGAAGCTGCAGGAGAAACGGCAGATTACAGCCGGGAAGGTCGTGGCGCTGCATCAGGAATTGAATGCTGATCCGGATGTGCCAGTGGAAGAGCATGCCGTACAGATGGAATATTATGTAGAGGTTCCGTCACAATTTCAATCTAAATGCGATATTCACCAATATAATATGATGCTTCGCAACGAGCCGTATACCAAGCTGCTTCAAACGTTCTTTCCTGGCTCGGTTCCGGCGCATTTTATGGAAATGTTCGAAAAGATCGATCTCAGTTACAAGCTGCCTGGTGAAGTTATCAATGTGTTGATACATTATCTGATGTCTTTGATTGCTGCAGGTGGTGATCAACGAATCAATCGAAATTTTGTTGAGGCTATTGCTTCCAATATGCTGCTGAAGCAGGTTAACAGTTATGAGAAAGCCGTCCAGTATATTCGTGACCAAGCCAAGATGAAAGGCAAACAGGCCGCAGCCGCTTCGCGTACGCGTACATACGCCAAGAGTGGCAAAGTGAAACCGGAGATTCCGGTGGCGCTGGAGTCTGCTCAAGGTGAAGCCGTGACGGAAGAGGAATATGAGGAAATGCTGAAGCTTGCTGCTAAGATGCAGGCTAGCAAGAAGAGGGGCGGATAGATTTATGCTTCGCTCTCGTGAAAGGAAGGTGTGTACGTGGAGTCTCTAGGTGAATTGCTGGAAAGTATGAAAAGTCCAGCGTTCCGTCGCCGTTCAGATCAGATTGCAGATCATCTGCTGAAGCATCCGCTCATCCTCAGTCTTCGGGCTGAACATCCGGAGTTGGATGAAAAAGTGCTGCGGACCAATCTGAGCCGTTTGTATCAATATGTCGGGGATCATGAGAACTGTGAACAGTGCCCCGGTCTGGAGCGGTGTCCCAATGATTTTCAAGGCCATTACAGCAAGTTGGATGTTCAGCCTGTGAATGGTTCTCAGGAAATATATGAACGGAAAGCTCCTTGTTCGCTGCAAATTGCTAAAAACAATGAAGATCAGATCCGAAAACGGGTTCGCAGCTTTTATTTGGATGAACGGGCTTTGAATGAAGGTTATGATGAAGTGGAAATTATGGCAAAAGACCGTCTTCGGGCTCCAGCGGTGCACCAGGTCTTTCGGTATATTCAGGATACCAAAGAGAATGGGTTGTCCCCGCGAGGATTATATCTGACCGGATCGTTCGGAACAGGGAAGACATATCTGATGTGCTATATGCTGCATGAACTGGCGAAGGAAGGTTATACCGGTGTTATTGTATATATGCCGGATTTCGTGGAAGACCTGAAATCGATGATGCAGGACGGAAGCAAGGTCAAGGAAACGGTAGAGACCATGAAAAATTGTGATCTGCTCATTTTTGATGATATTGGTGCGGAAAACTTGAATCCATGGGTACGAGATCACGTACTGGGCGCTATTTTAAATTTCCGGATGAATCGGAAGCCTACTTTTTATACTTCGAACTACCCGCTTGACGGATTGGAAAGACATCTTAGCTTTACAAGTAAAGATGGCGAGGAAAACCACAAGGGCCAACGTTTGATGAATCGGATTTCACCTTTTGTGGATGCTAGTCAGCTGTTCGGTGAGAATCATCGCGGAAAAGTATAAAGGAAATGAGAAATCATAGATCATTTATGCGTGAAACTTATAAATTCTAATATTTTGAAAAAAAGTCTGATCTCTCGCCAAAGGGCGTGTGATCAGACTTTTTTGAAATATAAGAAAGTATAAGACTTGTCATCTATACTTGGCTTATATTTCTCGCAGAATCGCCGTCGTCCTTTGAGAAGGACGACGAAGTCGGTAAACGGTGGGTTCCATTAAAGGATCGCACCGTTTCTTCTTACGTGCTCAGCAGAGCATTAGCCAACAAGGAACTTGATAATAACCATAGCGAAGAAAATGACGAACATAAAGCCGAACATGCCCGTGAAACCCATCATCAAATCGCCAAAATCATTACGAGGTTCTTCGTTGATATGCTCCCGAGGATCCACTGCGCGCACGTTAACATCCATGGGCCTGCCTCCTCAAAAGGTGAACTGCCGTGTGATTCATTTCCTTGACATTATCACCGGGTTCATTATTTGTAGTATACCCAATCGGTAAATCATTTGTAAAGAATGGTTGAACATTCCATTCTGCATGATAGACCTATTTCACTTTGCTTATATGGATGTGGTATACTATGGTGGTCGGCTTAGACATAATATTCTAAGCACATAATGTGACTTTCCTATAAGGAGGAGAAACTCATGGCTATCGTCAATGTATCCGACCAGACTTTTACTAATGAAGTAGAAGGTCAGGGAACGGTTGTAGTTGATTTTTGGGCGCCTTGGTGCGGTCCTTGTAAAATGCTTGCTCCGATTCTGGACGAATTGTCCCAAGAACTCGGCGATGATGTGAAAATCGCGAAGGTGAACGTAGATGAAAACCCTGAATCTGCTTCCCGTTTCGGCGTGATGAGTATCCCAACACTGATCTTCTTTAAAGACGGCCAGCCTGTTGATAAAGTTGTCGGTCTGAACTCCAAAGAAGCTTTGAAAGGCATTATTGCCAAACATCAGTAAGCAAGCATCTATTATATAGGATGTACGTGTACCCATACAGCGCCTTCGGTTTCGGACCGGAGGCGCTTTGTGTGGTTTTAAATCATAATCTCCCTGGAGAGGAGTAGAAGGATGGAAGATTTCGCGAAGAAGCTTCAGGAACAGGAAAAGGCGATGGAGAATATCCGTAATAAGCTGGCTCTTCTGCCCGATCTGCCGGGCTGTTACCTGATGAAGAACGGGGAAGGCACGATTATATATGTAGGTAAGGCCAAGGTTCTCAAGAATCGGGTGCGTTCCTATTTTACAGGCAGCCATGATGGGAAAACCCAGCGACTTGTTTCTGAAATCCGCGATTTTGAATACATCGTTACGGGTAGCAACATGGAAGCCTTGATTCTGGAATGTAACCTGATCAAGACACACCAGCCTCGTTATAATGTGTTGCTCAAGGATGACAAAACGTATCCATACCTAAAGATTACGAATGAAGCGCATCCCCGGCTGGAAGTAACGCGGCGGGTGCTTAAAGATAAAGCAAAATATTTTGGACCTTATCCGAACGGTTATGCAGCCCATCAGACCAAAAAGCTGCTCGACCGTATGTATCCGCTTCGGAAGTGTGGGGTAATGCCGAAAGAGGTGTGTCTGTACTACCACATGGGCCAGTGTATGGCTCCGTGTGTGAAAGAGGTGCCTCAATCGGCTTACGAGGAGATTACACGGGAAATCAGCTCTTTTCTAAGCGGTGGACATGAAGAAGTGAAAAAAGAACTGCAGCGAAAAATGCAGGAGGCGGCCGAAGAGCTGTACTTCGAGCGCGCCAAAGAGCTTCGGGATCAAATCATGCATATCGATGCCATTATGGAGAAGCAGAAGATTACTACTGCCGATACGAAGGACCGGGATGTATTTGGTTTTGCGGTTGATAAAGGCTGGATGTGTGTTCAAATTCTATATATGCGCCAGGGTAAAATGGTTCAGCGAAACGCATCCGTGTTTCCTTACTACGGAGAGGCGTACAGCGACTTCATGTCATTTGTTGCACAGTATTACAGCGACAACCCGGCTCTGCCTCAGGAAATACTTCTGCCAGGGCCTTCAGTCGACAATGCTTCTGAAGCTGCAGAGACATCTGCCCTTTCAGAAGCTGAGATGAAAGAGATGGAGTCACAGGATGACGAAGCTATGCAGCAGGGAACTGTTCCGGATGCTGAATCTTCCGATAAAGCTGACGATTACCTCGGTGAAGGAGCAGGAACGGTGGACGCTGCCGGTGGTGCTGCTGCTCTGCAGGAGTGGATCGGTGTGAAGGTGCACGTACCTCAGCGAGGCTTGAAGCGCCAAATGATCGGGATGGCCTCACAAAATGCCAAAGTATCACTGGATGAGAAGTTTCGGCTGATTGAACGGGATGAGGAGCGGACGTCGATTGCTGCCGCTAACCTGGGCGAGGTAATCGGTCTCGATACGCTGCATCGGATCGAAGCGTTCGATAACTCGAACATACAGGGGACGAACCCGGTCTCTGCCATGGTTGTGTTTATTAACGGCAAACCTGACAAGAAGGAATACCGGAAGTATAAGATTCGTTCCGTGCAGGGGCCGGACGACTATGAGACGATGCGAGAGGTTATACGGAGGCGCTATGAACGGGTGCTTAAGGAAAATCTGCCTATGCCCGATTTGATCGTAGTGGATGGAGGTAAGGGCCAAATTTCTGCAGCCGTGGATGTGCTGGAGAATGAGCTGGGTCTGTTCATTCCGGTCTGCGGACTTGTTAAGGATGCTAAGCATAAGACGGCGCAACTGATGGTGGGTGATCCGCCAGAGCCTGTGTCGCTGCCTCGTGACAGTCAGGAGTTTTATTTGCTCCAGCGTATACAGGATGAGGTTCACCGTTTCGCGATATCTTTCCACCGTGACCAGCGGGGGAAATCGATGGTTACCTCTAAGCTGGATGCGATTCCGGGAATCGGAGAGAAACGGCGTAAGATGCTCCTGAAGCATTTTGGATCTGTTAAAAAGATTAAAGAGGCCAGTATTGATGACTTCCGGCCTTTGTCTATAGGCGATAAACTCGCTAAGGAGATTTTAAGTGCACTGCGTGATGAGGAGTCGTAATATATTTGTGGAAAAGGAGAAACGGCCTCCGTCCTATATGGACGGATAAGCCGTTTCTTTTTTTAATGTATTGAATTTGTAGATTACGTAACCGACGATGGCCGGCAAAATAATGTAGAAGATCCCCATCCACAAGTTAACCGGATCGTTCATCATCATGAGACTGAAGCCCATCAGAATGCTGTTGAACACTACATGCGCGAATACGGCGGCCATGTATCCGTAGCGCAAGAAGATGAAGCTGAACAGAAGTCCGATGATGACCAGCTCAATCGGTCTTGAGATGACCGGATAGATCGGATACAAAGTGTGGCCGAGGGCCCAGATGATCGAGGTGATGAGGCTGGCCACGAACGTGTTGCGGACGATTTTTTTAACCATTTTAATACCGAACAGACGGTAGACAGCCTCTTCCGATATACCTGCAAACCAGGCCATCAACGGAAATAGCCATGGGTACAACATGTTAAAAGGCGATTGCGAGGCATCTGTTGTAGACCAGGTATTGAGTGTAAGACCCAGCGCGATAAAGATCAGGGACTGTACACCGAGCAGAATGCAAGCCCACAAATACCCGAGTTTCATGCTTTCCAGCACGTATACGCCATAACCGGGTTCTTTGGCGCGCGGCCATGGATTTAATCCGTCTTCCTTACGCCACAATCCGTTCCCTCCGACGAGTGAGAAGTAGAGCAGGGCTGAGAATACGAGGGAGTAGCCCACATAAAAGATCATGATACCTTTAATGCTGGCATCGCTCATTCCGTCAGCTTTAAAGACTGGCAGCAGGTTATAAGTGTTCAGCATTTGAATAACAAACAACAGTAAAGCAAGGAAAATACCCCTTTTAAAAGAAGTATGAGCTTTGGTTTTTACGCTGTAGACGATTGCCAGAACGCCCAAAACCAGTGTAAACAATCCGTAGCCCAGCAATGTAAGCAAGGTGGCGTTAAGCGTCTGCTTCTCCACATAGGCGGTGTGAGCACTAGGAACGGAAAATACAGGCTCGTACGAACGCAGTTGGCGGTCTTCAAAGGAGAAGTTCAGCCGAAGACGGGAGTCTCCGATCTTAGTTTCCGGGTCCTCATATTTCAGACCAGGTTCCCCTTCGCCAGTAATTCGTTCAAGCTTGGACGTATCATAACCTGCTCGGTGAAGCCAAGGTGCAGCAAGCGCCTCTTTCTCGGCTAGCGATATGCCGCCTTCGATCATCAGGAGCATCTGCGTTCGTACGCCGCCCATCTGCAGCATGGCCCCTTTGTAACTGGAGCCGGCCATATCATAGGAAAAACCGGCGATACCCGCGTTCTGCATATGTACATCCACATTTAAGGATGTCCCATCATTTTGATCAAACCTTACGCGATAAACATCATAAGGATATTTGCTTTCGAACTTTTTGTTATATTCGGTCAGCAACTTTTCTTTGGATAGATACCCGTATACATCGGATCGGGATTGGTATGTAACGAGAGGTTCTTTACCTGGTGCGATGTTGTACTGCAGCTGTTCCTCTACGAAGCGTTCAGCGGCCTCTGCTGCTGCCCCTTTGGTTATCATCTCGGGAGCTTTTACCTCTAGCGTGTCAGAGGCAGTAGACGGAAATACCTGAAAAATTAGAAACAGAATCAGGCCGATTGCCCCGAGCACCATTAAAGGTTTTTTGTTCGACTGAAGTTTAAGGGGCTGTCCTGCTTTATTCATGTCATTCCTCCTTGGTAATAGGGGTTAGAAACCGTTCGAGACGTTTCTTTCATGGAGACATAAAGCCAATATAACATAGATATGTAAGCTGCAAACGGCTTATCCCATTCAAAATTATGAAAGATACGATGAAAACGAAGGAAAGATTTCGAAAACCTCAGAAAACCATGTGCTACTACTCTTGAATATGCCCAATTTCGTTCTTTTTTAAGTTAATTTACGCTAAAAGCGGCTTTGGGTTCCTAAGGGTATTGCGTTATAATCACATCATGTTAATTGAATAGATAGATCAGCCGAATTTCGTAACGAAAATGGGGGAACCATTTAATTGGGGTGAATTTCTTTGCTGTATAGCAGGGAATAGGGCGACCTGTGATATGCCCGAATCCGTCAGCTAACCTCGTAGGCTGCAGCACAGGAACCCAAACGCGTAAGGCATTGGATTTCCAGTGTCTTTTTTTCTTTGACTTTTTTGAAGAGGTGAATATGTTGACTTCCAAATTATTTTGGCTCCGCTTGTCGCCGCCGCAGATTCTTGTCATGGGGTTCGGAGGAATTATCACGATTGGAACCTTGCTCCTAATGCTGCCGATTTCCAACACGACAGGGGAACCGCTGAACTTTATGGATGCCTTATTCACTGCGACATCCGCGACCTGTGTTACCGGTCTTGTGGTGGTGGATACAGGAACATTCTTCAGTTCCTTCGGACAGGTAGTCATCATGCTCCTGATACAGATAGGTGGTTTGGGTTTCATGACCATGGCCACGCTGTTTGCGCTTGTATTAAAGCGCCGTATTTCATTAAAAGATCGTCTTATCCTGCAGGAAGCGATGAATCAGTCATCGATGGAGGGTATCGTTCGACTGATCCGCAGGGTTCTGCTGTATTCCTTGGTGATTGAAGCTTGTGGTGCGCTGCTGTTGACCCTTCGCTGGGCATTTGATATGCCTTTTGGGAAAGCTTTGTACTATGGAATATTTCATGCGGTAACGATGTTTAACAATGCGGGATTTGACCTGTTCGGTGAATTCAGAAGTTTGACCGGGTACGTGTACGATCCATTAGTCAATTTTGTAGTTATGTTCTTGATCGTATCCGGAGGAATTGGATTTATCGTCATGGCTGATCTAGTTGATTATAAAAAAAGCCGGAAGCTGTCACTGCATTCCAAGGTGGTTTTGTCCATGACAGGCGCGCTTATTTTGATAGGGGCAGTTGTCATATTCATATTTGAATTCACGAATCCGAAAACATTAGGATCGCTGAATTGGGGTGGGAAAATTCTTGGCTCCTTCTTTCAATCGGTCACACCGAGAACGGCAGGAGCCAATACACTCGATATAACCGGTTTACGTCAGGCTTCACAGTTTTTCATAGTTATTCTGATGTTTATAGGAGCTTCCCCGGGATCAACGGGGGGCGGGATTAAAACGACGACATTTACGATGATGATCGCTGCTGTCATTGCTATGATGCGGGGCAAAGATGAGATTGTACTGTTCCGGTACCGGTTGGTTCAGGAACGGGTTCTTAAAGCGCTGACCATTACGCTGCTTGCTCTGCTGCTGGTAATCACCGTAGCCATGATTCTTTCAACGACAGAAGACAGCAGCTTTCTCTCTATACTGTTCGAGGCAACATCCGCGTTTGGCACAGTGGGGCTGTCGATGGGATTGACACCGCACTTGTCATTGTTCGGAAAACTTCTGATTAGCATTACGATGTTTGCGGGACGACTTGGGCCTCTAACGCTTGCATATGCATTAGGCCCTAAAAAGGGTAAGGAATTGTATCGTCATCCAGAAGGAAAAATGATTATTGGATAAGGAGATTGGCTGAGAAATGAAACCAAAGCAGTTTGTGGTAATAGGGCTCGGACGATTCGGATCAAGTCTGGCGCTTGAACTGATGGATTTAGGTTACGAGGTACTCGGGATCGACCGGGATGAAGAAGTGGTCGAGGATATGAGTGAGTTCCTCACCCATACCGTGGTTGCCGATGCGACGGATGAAGAAGTACTTAAGTCACTCGGAATACGGAACTTTGATTGCGGCATTGTAGCAATTGGTGACGAGATCCAGACGAGTATTTTGGCGGCAATTCTTCTGAAGGAGTCAGGTGTAGCCACCGTCGTTGCCAAGGCAATATCCGTATTGCACGGCCGGGCATTGGAAAAGCTGGGTGTTGACCGGGTAATTTTTCCGGAGAGAGATATGGGAATAAGAGTTGCACATCAGCTTGTTACGCCGAACCTTCTGGATTATATTGAACTGTCCAAGGACTACCGGATCGTGGAAATGACGGTGACGGACTGCATGGATGGAAAAACACTTAATGAACTGAATACCCGTGTCCGTTACGGGATCAGTGTTGTGGCATTGAATCAACGTTCGGGTGTGATAGTGGCTCCGACCGCGATGGATATTTTGCGTGCAGGCGACATTATGGTTGTTATAGGATCGAAAGAGAACATTGATCGCTTTGAGGGCGAAGTCGTTAATATGTAGAAACTAAGGATTTATCTATATCAATAGCTGGTATAACATCGGCATATAAAGCCAATAACCTGACGTATTTCTCTCGTCAGGTTATTGGCTTTTGTCCTCTTCAAGTTTACGGAACAATGTTTCAGTCTCGGCAACCCAACGGCTGGCGGCATTGCTGAGATCAGAGGGATTTCCGTAGATGAGACTGGTCGTTCGACGTGTCTCGATTAGAGCGGGGATGTGGATGTCAACAAGTCCATTATCCGACAGCAACTGCGGGCGGAGATAGGATTTGGGGAGGAGTGCGGCCGCTTTACAGGTGGGGATGAGACGTACAATCGCTTCGAAGGAGTCGATCTCCATACGGATGTCAGGCATGATCCCCCAGCGGTGAAACAGATCATCGGTCAGCTTCCGGTACCAAGTACCTGTTGAGAAGATGATCATGGGCAAGCCTTGAAGCTGTTCAATTCCGACCTCTTGGCTTTCAGCCAAAGGATGCGTAATCGGCAGCACAAGTTCAAGATGATCGTCGAATAGCGGTATGCAGTTTAAGCCAGGCTGATTAATGGATGATGCAACGATGCCGACTTCCACTCTTTTGTCACGAACCGATGATACGATTTCATGTGTCTTGCCTGTAATCAGTTTAATTTCAGCTGTAGGATGACGTTCCATAAATGCATTCACTAGGGGAGGCAGCGTTGTTTGAAGAGTTGTCAGGCTGGCTCCGAGCGAGATGGTAATCTGATCTTCCACACGATAATGTGCAAGTGTCTGCATGAATTTCAACTGTTGCTGGCGCTGTTCCAGAGCATAGGTGTAGGCAAGCTGGCCGATGGAGGTAAGCTCGAGCCGCTTTCCGCGCCGATTAAATAGCTGGACACCGAGCTCGTCTTCGAGTTTGGAGATTTTACGGGAAAGGGCAGGCTGGGAAAGGTTCAGTAACTTGGAAGCTTTGTTTATGCTTGATTGCTCTACGACAATAGCGAACACGTCCAATTCTTCGAACAACATTTTTCACATCCTAATTAAATTTAGCTTATGCGTATAGAGTATAACGATTAATAATTATATTGCAATTCCATTATAAGAGAAAAAGGAGTAACATGAAATATGACACAGGATGTTCACAGAATGTGCGAAATGGGGGACATTTTGTCGTTGTATGCGTTTAGTGGATAGATGGTATGAGTGTAATGAATTATGATGAGACTTAATGAAAACGCTACACATCGGAAAGGGGAACGTCAACTGATGAAAGGGTATTATTCCAGAAAGCTGCATTCTTTGCTTGGTATTATACCGCTCGGAGCCTTCTTGCTTACTCATATGATTACCAACTTTAAGGCTTTCGATGGTGGAAAGGAAGGCTTTGATAAAGGTGTCCAATTTATAAACGGCCTACCGCTCATATTTTTCCTCGAGCTGTTCCTGATTTGGCTGCCGCTTATGTATCATGGCGTTTACGGTTTGTACATTGCCTATCAAGCAAATAACAACGTTGGCAACTACAACTATGAGCGGAACATTCGTTTTACTTTGCAGCGGATTACCGGTGTTATTACGTTTGTATTTATCATTTGGCATATGTACGATACACGTTTCCAGATCGCAATGGGCAATATCACACACGATGAATTAGGTGCAGTTATACATGGTATTGTTAGCAATCCAATCCTGTATGTACTGTATGTGATCGGGATTATCTCGGCAACTTTCCACTTCGCGAACGGACTGTGGGCATTCCTCGTTAGCTGGGGCATTACGGTTGGTCCGCGTGCGCAGCGTGTATCCTCATACATCTGCATGGGTTTGTTCGTCCTTATGAGCGTATTGTTTATTCTTGCCATGACCGCATTCAAGAACTCCGAGTTCCAGGCGGCGACAGCTTTTATTGATATGTTTAAGACAGTTTTGAGCTAAGGGGAGTGAACAGAAATGGCATCTAACATTATTGTGGTGGGCGGTGGATTAGCTGGTTTGATGGCAACCATCAAGGCAGCTGAAGCTGGAGCTCACGTTCATTTATTCTCACTGGTACCTGTTAAACGTTCTCACTCCGTATGCGCACAGGGCGGAATTAACGGAGCCGTTAATACAAAAGGGGAAGGCGACTCTCCTTGGGAGCACTTTGATGATTCTGTATATGGCGGTGACTTTTTAGCAAACCAGCCACCGGTTAAAGCGATGTGTGATGCAGCACCAGGTATTATTCACCTGATGGACCGGATGGGGGTTATGTTCAACCGGACTCCAGAAGGGTTGCTCGATTTCCGTCGTTTCGGTGGTACGAAACATCACCGTACAGCATATGCAGGTGCTACGACAGGCCAGCAGCTTCTGTACGCACTTGATGAGCAGGTTCGCCGCTGGGAAACAGCTGGTCTTGTAACCAAGTATGAGAACTGGGAGTTCCTGAACGCTGTCATTGATGATGAAGGCGTATGCCGCGGTATCTCAGCTCAAGATCTGCGATCGATGGAAATCCGTACATTCCCGGGCGACGCGGTTATCCTGGCGAGCGGTGGCCCAGGTATTATTTTCGGCAAGACGACGAACTCCGTTATTAACACCGGTACTGCAGCGAGTGCTGTGTATCAGCAAGGTGTACATTATGCGAACGGAGAATTCATTCAGATTCATCCGACAGCGATTCCAGGCGATGATAAGCTGCGCCTCATGTCTGAATCCGCACGTGGTGAAGGTGGCCGCATATGGACGTATAAGGACGGAAAACCTTGGTACTTCCTTGAAGAGAAGTATCCTGCTTATGGTAACCTGGTGCCGCGGGATATTGCGACACGAGAAATATTCAACGTTTGCGTCGATCAGGGACTAGGAATTAACGGAGAGAACATGGTTTATCTGGACCTTTCTCACAAAGACCCTAAGGAGCTTGATGTAAAACTCGGGGGCATCATCGAAATTTATGAGAAATTTATGGGAGATGACCCGCGTAAAATCCCTATGAAAATCTTCCCAGGAGTCCATTACTCCATGGGCGGTATGTGGGTTGACTACAACCAGATGACGAATATTCCTGGGTTGTTTGCTGCCGGAGAATGTGAGTACCAATATCACGGTGCCAACCGATTGGGTGCAAACTCTCTCGTATCCGCTATCTATGGCGGTATGGTAGCCGGACCGAAAGCAATTGAGTATGTTAAAGGATTGAAGAAATCGTCTCAGGATGTTTCGTCCGCTATTTTTGATCGGGCTGCGATAGAGCAATCCGCTAAATTCGATGGCCTCTTGAAAATGCAGGGCACAGAAAACGCTTATGTACTGCATAAAGAGCTGGGCGAGTGGATGACCAACAATATGACCGTTGTTCGCTACAATGACAAGCTGGAAGCGACAATCGGCAAGATTAAAGAACTGAAGCAGCGTTATAAAAAAATCAACATGACGGATACTTCCCGCTGGAACAACCAGGGTGCAGCGTTTACCCGCCAGTTGTGGAACATGCTTGAGCTTGCTGAGGCGATGACTCTAGGAGCGCTTCTGCGTAACGAGAGCCGCGGAGCTCACTACAAGCCTGATTTCCCAGATCGTAATGACGAGGAGTTTTTGAAGACAACGAAAGCGACTTGGACACCGGACGGACCACAGATTTCGTATGAAGAAGTGGATGTTTCCTTGATCCCGCCGCGTATTCGCGACTATTCGAAAGAAAAGTAAGAAGGGGGATTTGACATGGCTCAAACCACAGCAGCCTCGAAGAACGTCAAATTTTTAATTACCCGCCAGGACAGCCCGGAGACGAAAGCCTATACTGAGGAATTCGAACTTCCGTACCGCCCCGGCATGAACGTAATTAGTGCATTGATGGAAATTCAGCGTAATCCGAAAAATGCTCAAGGTCAGTCGACTACTCCGGTATGTTGGGATTCCAACTGCCTCGAGGAAGTTTGCGGTGCCTGCTCCATGGTGATTAATGGCAAGCCGCGTCAGGCTTGTGCTGCGCTCATCGATAAGCTAGAACAGCCGATTCGAATCCAGCCGATGAAGACTTTTCCAGTCGTACGCGATTTGGTTATTGACCGCAGCCGGATGTTTACGGCGCTTAAGAAGGTTAAAGCCTGGATTCCGATTGACGGCACCTATGATCTCGGTGCAGGACCACGGATGCCTGAGAAGAAGCGTCAGTGGGCTTATGAGCTGTCCAAATGTATGACATGCGGTGTATGCCTTGAGGCATGCCCGAACGTCAATGAGAAGACTGATTTTATCGGTCCGGCAGCTATCTCACAAGTTCGTCTCTTTAACGCCCATCCAACTGGGGAGATGAACAAGGAAGAGCGCTTGGATGCACTGATGGAGGACGGAGGCATTGAAGGATGCGGTAACTCGCAAAACTGTGTACGTTCCTGTCCGAAAGGCATTCCACTCACAACATCTATTGCCGAGATGAATAAAGATACGACCAAACATCTGTTCAAACGTTGGTTGAGCGTATAACAAAACTTGATGATATTGAAGAGCATTTGTCCATCGGTGAAAAGAGGACAAGTGCTCTTTTTTCGTATGGAGTGTTATATTAGGATTTATATGCTTCACGTATAAATAAGGCTCAAATTCAAAATCAGTGTTTGACTTTGACTTCATCGTACAGATGATTAAATGGCGATCGCATGCCATAAACATACCTAACCGCTCGCTATAAAACTGTTATTTGGCGGACAATGAGTAGGTTTGAGAATTAATGGACTCAGGAGCCGCTATTTGTGGAGATTTCGGACATTTCGAATGCTAACGGACACAGATGACGCTATTGCGGGTGCGAATATCCCAATTCGCCTATTTTTTCCGAAATAAGGTCGTTGGAGTCCGTGAAGATCCAAATTGGCTGATTTTTCACCAAATAAGCGCTGTGGTGTCCGTTATCCAATAGATTTTTATAAGTAGTAGTAGGGGGAAGCGTATCGTATCAGTACTAGCCATTAGCTGGCCGTTAATTCTCAAAGAAACGCTCTTCATCCTTATGTAGGATGCCGAAGGCGTTTCATCTTATATAAAATGTTATATTATACCTTTATCGATTAAGTTTTGAACAAGGAGAGAAAATCATGATTGTTGAAAAACCAGTGACTATTGAAGAAATCGCGAATGATCTAAGACGTCTTGGGGTCAAAGCGGGTATGACGCTGTTGGTTCATTCTTCTTTAAAGAGTATGGGAGGCTGGATTGTTGGCGGAGCAGAAGCGGTCATTATGGCCTTGGAAGAGGTGCTGGGGGATGAAGGGACACTGGTGATGCCAACGCATTCCGCTGACTTGACCGACCCATCCACATGGAGAAATCCTCCGGCGGATCCCAAGTGGTGGCAGCTGATTCGGGATTCCATGCCGCCTTATGATAAAGATTTCACGCTCACATCCGGTATGGGTCAAATTCCGGAAACGTTCCGGAGACAGTCGGATGTTCTTCGGAGTGCCCATCCACATGTATCTTTTGCGGCAAGAGGTAGAAATGCAGAGGTCATCACACAATCACATCCACTGTCTGACAGTTTGGGGGAACAATCGCCTCTCGCTAAGCTTTATGAACTGGGCGCTTATGTCTTAATGCTAGGAACGAGTTATGAGAATAATACATCCTTTCATCTGGCGGAGTATCGGGGAGCTTGGCAGGGAAAACAAAAGATAACAGCAAATGCTCCGGTAAGAAGAGAAGGCGGCAGAACGGTATGGGAGGAATTCAGCGACATCAACTTTGATTCGGATGATTTTGAACAGGCAGGGGCTGATTATGAACGCGATTGTCCTGATGGCTATACCCGGGGGAGCGTGCACAACAGCACCTGTATACTGGCACAGCAGCGCATCATGGTTGATTATGCTGTGAAGTGGATAGAGGCGAATCGGAAGGCATGATAGACTTGATGTCGATTGTCCCGGATAACCGTTGCATATGCCCTTTCTATGATGGGAACACTGCGCCAAGTCTTCTTTTAATGCTATAAGATGGCGGTGCCGGGATTGCTTTCAATGTATATGCACGAAGCAGTGGAGAGGACGAAGCAGTTTCGGAAAAGCGGAGCGGTAAAAGCTTTCCAAAGGAAAGCTGCTTCGGAAGCATAAGCTCTTTGTCCCCGAATTTCTTCCGATAAGAAATCACTCAGGAAATTCGGGGGCAAGAGAGATTGGAGAAATGATTCGTTCGCGTAGCGCCTCACAACGGAACGAAGGATGTCCCAGATCAACGGAAGTTTAAGGCTTCATCAGCTTCCGCAGCAGATTCAGCCCATTCTTGCCGGGATACCGGAAAGAAAAGTCGAACATATTCGTCTGTCGAAGGATACTTTTCATATGTGAGAAGGTCTGGAAACTGTGTTCGCCGTGATAGGCGCCCATTCCGCTTTCACCCACGCCTCCGAATGGAAGGTGAGGAGTAGCCAGATGCATAAGTGTATCATTAACACATCCTCCGCCGAAGGAAATGTTAGACAGAATTTTGTTCTGAACACCAGAGTCCTTGCTAAACAGATAAAGGGCAAGCGGCTTGGGTCTAGCATTGACCGCGGTAATCACTTCATCCAGATGATCGTAAGTTAATATAGGGAAAATCGGGCCGAATATTTCTTCCTGCATGACCGACATGTCCCAAGTAATATCATCCAGCAGAGTAGGTTCAATGAGCAGCTTGCCTGCATCACTTTTGCCACCATGACGGATGGATCCGTTATTCAGGAAATCGGAGAGACGATGAAAATGCTTCTCTGATACGATCTGGCCATAATCCGAATTAGAAAGGGGAGAATCGCCGTAAAAATCGGTGATCGCTTCCCTCATATGGCCCAAAAGCTGTTCCTTTACACTGTGATGCACCAACAGGTAATCTGGAGCAATACAGGTCTGTCCCGCGTTGGTAAATTTACCGAAAATGATTCGCTTTGCGGTCAGTTCCAGCGGGGCATCTTCATGAACGATGCAAGGGCTTTTGCCGCCAAGCTCCAATGTGACGGGAATGAGATTTTTGGCGGCTGCCTGCATGACGATTTTGCCGACTTGGATACTGCCTGTGAAAAAAATATAATCCATCGGTTGTTCCAGCAGACGGGTACTCGTATCCGGGCCGCCTTCTACAACCGCTACATACTGCTCAGGGAAGGTCTCCTTGATTAGAGACGAGATAACACCGGAAACGGTAGGTGTCAGCTCTGATGGTTTAATAATGGCTGTGTTGCCTGCTGCCAATGCCCCGATCAGCGGAGCTATAGCGAGCTGCCATGGATAATTCCATGGAGAGATAATAAGAACAGTACCATACGGCTCAGGGTGGATTTTTCCCCGGCTTCCGACGTGTGTCAGTGCAGTTTTTACCCGACGGGGTTTTGCCCATTTGCGGATATTTTTTATAACGTACGACAGCTCTTTATATACAATACCGATTTCAGTTGTGAATGCTTCCTGCTCACTCTTATTTAAATCCTTACGCAGCGCGCTTAAAACCTCTTCTTCCTTCGAAATTAAAGCACTGCGCAGTTTGTTAAGCTGTTCAATGCGGAAACTTACATCCCTGGATGCTCCCGACTTGAAATAACGGCGCTGGTCTAGAACTAATTCCTCAATAGAATCGTTAACGATCATAGGTGAACGAGCTCCTCTCTCTACCATGGTAAAACCTATGGTTAATGATGCTCTCTAATAGATTATAAAGGAGGCTGCTCCAAAATGAAAAATTATCCGGACCTCACGGAAGTTTCGGATCAAAAGGTTGGGGACAAGCCTCCTTACACCTTAACCCGGCGGCAGTTTCTAAAGGTGGGTACATCTGTCCTGATTGGAGCGGGACTTGCAGCTGGGGGCTACGCTTCGCTGCTTGAGCCCAAAATGCTTGAGGTCAATAGGATTACGCTGCATCAGAAACGGCTGCCAGAAGCTTTTGACGGGATGAAAATTGCTCATTTCAGCGACCTTCATTTAGGGTTCCAGACGGATGCCAAAGATGCGAAAAAAATAGTGAGTGCCATCAACCGGGAACGTCCTGATCTGATCTGTTTTACTGGTGATATGGTAGACGGTCCGGTAGATGCCATGGTAGAAGCTGTCGATCCATTCTCTGCGCTAAAGGCACCTCTGGGTGTGCTGTCCATTGTGGGGAACCATGATTTTGACGATGTGAAACGGCTCATTTTGCTTCAGGAAAAAGCGGGGTTTACTGTGCTGCGCAACGAACATGTGCTGTTGAAACGAAATGGCGGACACATGGCTGTCGCCGGGTTGGATGACCAGTTGATAGGATCACCTGATCCAGATAAGGCGCTGAAGGGAATCCCGGAGAAGATGTACACCTTGCTCATGATGCACGAGCCGGATTATGCCGATTGGGCAGCCCAGTATCACTTTGATCTGCAGCTGTCCGGTCACAGCCATGGTGGGCAGATCCGTCTGCCGTGGATCGGGGAGGTTATTACACCCCCAGGCTCTAAAAAGTACGTCAAGGGACTGTATACGATAGGAAACTCACGCATGTCACTCTATGTAAACAGAGGGATCGGAACGACCCGCCTGCCTTTCCGGTTTCTGTGTAAGCCGGAGCTTACAATCTTAACTTTGAGAAAAAGTAGGATATAACCTAAGAAGGGAAGTATTAGGAGAGTATACGAGTTACATTTTGCAAGTTCTAACTTTTGTTACACAATTGAAATATACCTGTTATCAAACTCTAACAGCAGCAGGGTACACTTATCACATGACCCCCTTTTGAGAATATATATCTTGTTTAGGACCCGGATTTCCGGGTCCTCTTTTTTTTTGTTTATGACAAAACGAAAGGACGACCGGAGCCTCTAATTAAAGAGGCACGGTCACCTTCCGCTTCTGTTTGTAATATACCCACTCTGTAAAACCGATATCTTTCAGTACGGCAGCAACTTCTTCGAAATCTTCCCCTACCCTGGAAGGCTTATGGGCGTCTGATCCAAATGTAACCTCGACACCATGGTAATGTGCCCGTTCTAATATTTCATTGGAAGGATACCAGCCACCGGACATTTTTGTTTTGCCTGAGGTGTTGATCTCAATAGCGACTCCACATTCCGCAATCACCTTAAGGGTTTCTTCTAGCGCATCTTCAGTCAAAATGTCCGAAAACGATGGATAGTTACCTTTCATGGCATCGATATGTCCAAGAATCTGGAACATGCCGCTCTGGGCCGATTGACGAATGAGTGAGAAATACTCCTCTTTTTCGGCTATCTTTTGCTTTGGCGTAAATCCTTTCCAACGATTCTTGTTGAAAATACTGACACCGCTCACCTGATGGACAGAGCCAATGATGTAGTCGAAAGGATAGAGGGAAAGGGCTTGACGGTATGATTCTGCATGCTCAGGGAAAAAATCCGATTCAATTCCCAGAAGCACATCGATTTTCCCCTCGTACTCTTGCTTCAATTGAAGAACTTCGTTCACATAATTGGCGATCTCAGCTTTACCCATGGCAATGAAAGGAAAGGGCTGTTCTTCTGGGCTCCCGAAATAAGGAGTGTGGTCTGATATACCAATGACCTTAAGGCCGGCACCAATTGCTGCCTCAACGTATTCCCTGATGTTTCCGTCTGCATGTCCGCAGCGGAAATGGTGAGTGTGCAGATCGAATTTCATGATGTCCTCCTTGAAAGAAAGTTGAAATGCTCATTCGCTACTGATGAACTGGGTTTCTGGCATCCCCTTCAAATCACTAATAAATTGACGCATAGCCGAACTGACGTATCTTCCACTCTTATAAATGACACCAACGGGATGGCTGACTTCTAGCTCCGTAAGAGGAACGATTTGAAGCGTTCCGTTCCGAAGCTCTGTAGACACGGATTGCTTGGATATAATGGCGGCGCCGAGATTGATCTCGACCATCCGCTTAATCTCCTCGCTGCTTGACAGCTCCATGACAACTTGAGGATTCACTCCATGTGATTTCATGACATCATCGGCAAATCTGCGACCCACAGTATCTTGAGTTAGCAGGATTAAAGGAGTCTGACCGAGCACTTCGATACCGGCTTTTCTTGATTTGGCCAGAGGATGCTGTGGAGATACGACCAATTCAAAAGAGTCATAAAAAAGAATGGAAGAGTTTACGTTGGGGTTCCGTTCGATTAGGTACCCGATCCCGATGTCGATCAGGTTGTTCTCAACGCTGTGATAAATTTGCGAAGAGGCCATGGACTGAATCGTTGTTTTGATATATGGAAACTGATCCTGAAAATAAGACAGCACTCTCGGCAAAATCTGAATCGCAATCGAAGTTGTGGTTCCGAGCCGGATATGCCCTTGGGGGGTCTGGTCCAGGTCGGCCAACCTTTGCTTCAGTTCGTCTACGATTCTGAGGATATGTTCTGCGTGTTCTACGAACACCTGACCCCGGTCCGTCAGTGTTACAGGCTGACTGCGGTCAACAAGCACGGTTTTGAATTCATCTTCGAGACTTTTGATTTGGGCCGAAACGGCTGGCTGGGTCAAATTAAGCAATTCCCCCGCTTTTCGAAAGCTCATTGTTTTGGAGATGGTGATGAGTGTTTCCAATTGGCTAATGTTCATGACCGTCCTCCTGACCTGATTTCATTTTTCCGTGCCTTCCAAACGATGTAATCTTATTAATTTAAATTATAGGTGATTATGAATACCGGGGCAATGTGAAGCCGCTAATGTTCCGGTTTTTAAGGCAACAGGTTGTTCTAATTAATATTTTCTAATATTTAATTGTAAAATGTGAGGGATAAAAACCGATAATATTAAAGACTGATATTATAGGACTACGACTAAAGGCCTTACTTTTTATCGGTATTTATCTACAAAGTGCCAGATTTTTAGTTGATACACAGTCCTTGATTGTTAATTTATGATGATTTATTGCAGGGTATCCATTATAATGGCTTTAACTAATAATTGGGACTTTGGGACCCTGACCATCAACCCAGTGAAAGGGGATAATCGGGAATGAAAGCGGAAGTCATCAATCCTTTTTTAGAATCCGCATGTCACGTCATTGAGCAGGTCATACAGGTTTCACCTTCCACGGGCAGTCTCGGGGTTAAGGAGATTTCGTTAATCGATAATCATATATGGATTCAGATTGGCATGACGGGTCAAATGAGCGGTGATATTGTGTTTGGACTGCAGGAGCAAGTTGCCCTGCGTATGGTTTCTGTAATGATGGGCGGATATATACTGACGGAAATGGACGAGATGGGGCAGAGTGCGATTTCGGAACTTGGTAACATGATCAGCGGCAATGCGAGCACGATTTTATCTAATCAAGGGGTAAATGTGGACATTTCTCCTCCAAAGGTCATCAGATCGGTGAATGTAACCCAGTTTGCCCGAAAAAAAGCATTGAGTATTCCACTTATGATGGACGGGATCGGCGAACTGGATATTCAAGTCATGATTTCTTAGAATAGAGTAATCATAGCAGTCCTTCGCAAACGGCCAAGACTTGCAAATGTTCACCCGTCGGACTGTAGAGAGGAAGATATCATGCTTGAGAACAAAGTGATTGTTGTTACGGGAGCATCCAGCGGCATTGGTGCGATTACCGCTGAGATGTTGTCGAATGAGGGGGCTTATGTGGTTCTCGCAGGCCGGTCGGAAGAACGCTTAAAAGAGGTTGGTAGCCGGATGAAAGGTCCTTATGAGCTGGTGTTGCTCGACGTACGGGATGCAGAACAGGTAAAGATTGTATTTGATCAGATACATCAAAAACACGGCAGAGTAGATGTTCTTCTGAATAATGCCGGTTACGGGATTTTTGAGTCGTTTACGGACACCTCACAGGAACAGTTTGAAGATATGATGAATGTAAATTATATGGGTATTGTTCGATGTACGCAGGCTGTTCTGCCTGGTATGCTGCAGCGAAAGAGTGGACAAATCGTTAATGTTGCTTCGATGGCCGGAAAGATCGGTACAGCTAAGTCAACAGCGTACTCTGCAACCAAGCACGCGGTTCTCGGTTTGACGAATTCACTGCGCCAAGAGCTCCGGGGGACTGGAATTACCGTTTCAGCGGTAAACCCGGGGCCGATTGATACACCGTTTTTTTCACTCGCCGATCCGAGCGGCGGTTATGTGAAAAACGTAGGCTGGTTTATGATGAAGGCGGAATATGTTTCCCGGCGCATTGTCAAGTTGATACATAAACACAAGGAAGAGATTGATCTTCCACGTCTGGCTGGTGCCGGTATAAGGCTTTATCATTTGTTTCCGCGCCTAGCTGATCGCCTGTCTTACCGATGGATGAACAAAAAATAACAATGAAATCTTCAGTTAGCTATGGGACCGGCTCTTTGAGAGTCGGTTTTTTCAAGTTTAATGGAATAATGGAATATATAGTTCGAGCTTCATTTGGTGGGAACTTCTGTTTTAGCATATAATGAAACATGAGTGAACAAGACTCAAAGATAAAGGATGGACGAACCTATGACTTCTACTACATTTATGACGCTCGGCATTGCCGAGGATTTGGCCACCCGCTTGGGTGAGTTTGGAATACATACGCCTTCTCCGGTACAGGCTGAGGCGATTCCGCAAGTGCTGGAGGGTAAAGACGTTCTGGCAACTTCCCAGACAGGAACCGGCAAGACCTTAGCGTATTTGCTGCCTGTACTGCAGAGCATTGATCCCGATAGCAAAACCGTTCAGAAAGTGATTCTGGCGCCGACCCAGGAGCTTGCAATCCAGATTGTGCGAGAGGGCGAGCGATACGGGGAACAGAGAGGCATTGGTGTGCTTGGTCTTATTGGGGGAGCATCGGCAAAACGTCAGCTGGAAAAGCTGAAGCTGCATCCTCAGCTGATTGTAGGTACGCCGGGCCGGGTGCGTGAGCTGATTGAAATTAAAAAGCTCAAAATGCACGCCGTCACCACCATCGTCATCGACGAAGTGGACCAGGTATTTAATCTCGGAGCGGCAGGCGACGTGGAACGGATTTTGCGGAGCGCAATGCGCGATCGCCAACTCGTCTTTCTGTCGGCTACTGTCAGTCCGGAAACGGCTGCATTGGTTAAGCGGGAAATGGACCGGCCGGTCGAGATCGGTATCGATCCTGAGCTGCGGACGCCTTCAGCGCTGGAACACTACTATTTTGTGAGCGAAGACCGTGACCGGATCGATATGGTGCGGCGCGTTGTCCGCCATTATAAACCAGAGCGGGCCATTGTGTTTGTGAATACAACGGCTGATCTTGGCGAAGTTGAGGCCAAGTTGAATTTTTCGGGTCTTAATGCTGCGGCTTTATATGGTGATGCGGATAAAATGACACGTAGCCGGGTGCTGAACGCCTTCCGCGAAGGCCGCACACAGCTGCTCGTAGCGAGTGACGTGGCGGCAAGAGGACTTGATATCGAGGGTCTTGGTATGGTCATTAATTATGATCCTCCGATAGACTCCGAGCATTACACTCACCGTGCTGGTCGGACCGGACGGATGGGGCGCAGCGGTATGGTCATTTCCATCGTAACCGATCGGCAAACGTTTATTATGCGTAAATTTAACCGTGAGCTGGGTATTTCGATTGAGGAAAAGGCGATGTTCGGTGGTAAGGTGCGGTCCGCAAGGGTATCTGCTTCCGGTGTCGGACGTTCTCCGCGTGAAAGCTCTGTTGAGGGTGCGGGCAGAGAGAAAACAGCTCGTCAGAGCCCCGGGAGACCAGAGAAGACTTCCAGAAAGACCGATACCCGGAGTTCAGTGGGCAAGGTCTCACAAGAACGGCAGAGTGAGCGGGAGCGTGACCGCAAGAACAAAGGCGCGCCAAAATGGCTGAAGAACAAGCCTCCACGCGGATAACGGCTCTTTTCGGATGACAAGCAGGGCTGTTATTAGGAATTAGCCAATCCTTATACCAGTTAAGCGTGTATGTACACGATATAATTAAATGAATGTCATTATACAGTGCTTATCTACCTTGTCTGAGGGAGGTGCTGTTTAAAATGGGGTGAAGAGGAATGAAGGAGAATTCGGTATTGTCCGTCCAAGGATTAAGCGGGGGGTATAGCTTGAACCGCCCTGTGCTTCATGAGATCTCTTTTAACGTCAAGCCAGGAGAAATGGTGGGGCTGATTGGACTAAACGGGGCGGGCAAGAGCACGACGATGAAGCATATACTTGGGCTTATGAAATCGCAAAAAGGTGAGATCCGGGTCCAAGGTCAAACACGGGAAGAGAACGCCGAGGCTTATCATGGCGCGCTGGCCTTTGTGCCGGAGTCACCGCTCCTTTACGAGGAGATGACAGTGAGGGAGCATCTTGAATTTACGGCAAGATCGTACGGTGTTTCCCGTGAAGAGTATGAGCGTCGTGCTGAACAGCTATCCAGCATGTTTCGTATGGAGGATAAGATGGACAGCTTGTCGGCCCATCTATCCAAGGGAATGCGGCAAAAGGTCATGATTATGTGCGCCTTTGTCGCAAGACCATCACTATACATAATAGATGAGCCATTTTTGGGACTCGATCCGCTCGGTATCCGCTCGCTGCTTGACTTTATGCTCGAGCTTAAGGCAACGGGTTCTTCGGTGCTCCTCAGCTCACATATTTTGTCTACCATTGAGAATTATTGTGACCGGTTTATCGTCCTGCACCAAGGAAAAATCATCGCACAAGGAACGCTTCAGGAAGTGGCCGAGCAGGCCGGGAAGCCGGGACTTCCTCTCGAAGAGCTGTTCTATGCTCTCATTCAAGGTGGGAATGGCGGATGAACCTACGGGAGTTATATGCCAAAAGACGAAGTCAATTCTGGGGTGAGGTTCTACCTTATCTCGGATACGTCATTCAAAGTGGTGTAGCGGTTGTCTTTTTGTTTGTGCTCATTGCCTTTTCGGCTTGGTACACCTCGTTAGTACAGAATATCCCGCCGGAATTTCCGACAAGGTGGATTATGCTTGCTGTTCTTTTCCCGTTGACGGTAAATAGCAGTGTCCGGACGTATCTTCAACATGCGGATACCGTGTTTCTTTTGCCACAGGAATCAAGAATGAATCAGTATTTCTCCAAGGGCTGGGTAGGAGGAAGCATATACAAAATAGCCGGAATGATCCTTGTGGTGCTCACCTTATGGCCGCTCTACATACGAAGTGATCTGTTTCATAAGCCGCTGATGGCTACCATTCTTGTGCTCATCGGTCTGAAACTTCTATCCAGCTATGGAAGTTGGAAGGAGCTGAGCATGACCTCACGGGGTTCTGCTGCTGCTTACCGAGCGCTGAGGTGGGCTGTTATTGGACTCACCATAGCATCTTGGCTATGGTATCCGAGTTTGCGAAGTCTAATATTTATAATTCTGATCGGTGCGGCCTACTTCGCATCCTTGACTATTCCGGCGAAGCATTCGGTAGCCTGGGAGCGGCTCATTCAAGTGGAAAAAAGGCAAGCGGGCCGGGTAATGATGGTACTGAGCTGGTTTGTCAATGTTCCTCAGCGGGAACAGCGGGTGTATGCCCGGAAATGGCTGTCCCGCTCTGGACGAGGGATTCCTTGGCGTAAAGATACGGCTTATCGCTACTTGCTGGTTAAAAGCTTAGTCCGCAGTGATATCTTTGGCATTCTGATCCGTGTAGGTGTTCTCGGAGCATTGCTTGTCTGGTGGACACGCGATAGTTTTGCCTCAAGTGCCGTTTATTTGGTCAGCTTGATGATAGCCGGTCTGCAGCTCTCGTCTCTACGCAAACTTCATCATGAATCCTTCTGGTTACATGTATATCCTCTGCCGGAAGGTACGCGTCGGGTTAACGAGGTGAAGCTCGTGTTCCAGGTACAGCTGTTATGGGCGGTACTCATGTGGCTTCCGCTGCTTGCTTCACTTACGATAACACCGGGACTCGTACTTGGAACGGGCGTTTGTGGGGTTATGGTCGTTATCTTGTTCCGTTTCGCGGCCATGAGAAGGGGGCGCAAGGAAGACGAAGACGACGATTTATAGATTTAAAAGAGGCAGAAGTGTCTAACAACAAAGGGGCATCTCACAGGTCAACGTACCTTTTGAGATGCTCCTTTTATGATGAGTTTTTTATGCTGATGGAATAGAAATTTTATATATTTAAGATGTTGCAATTATATCCAGCAAGCACTTAGGATGATGACGAGAAGGATAAAGAGTACCAGAATGGTTCCTACGCTTGAGCATCCGCCGAATCCGCCATATCCGCCGTATCCACATCTTGTTTCTTCAACTGCCCCCATGTTTATTCCCCTTTCACTAGGTTGTTGTTGGTACACGGTATTGTATGTAGGCTGGTGTTCAACGGTATGGGCAAGTGTTTATTTACAAATAAAAATAAGACCGGGAGATCCCGGTCTTACGTTGTTCATATATAGAGGTAGTTCTTAAGCTTGTTTCAGGTCCTGAATGCCTTTGTATACAAGGTCAAACAGGTCTTCCAGATGTTCCTCTTCGATACAGGAGAAGGCAATCCGGAGATCATGTTCACCCAAGGCGATGGTTCCGACGCCATATTCATGAATCAGATGTGTGCGGAGCTCTTCAGCTGAAACGTCGTTCAGCTTAAGACACATGAAATATCCGGAGTTGAACGGGTAGTATTCCCATACATCACCGTATTTACCGCTATCGAGAAGAGATTTGACCTTGTTCGCACGGCCTTTCATAATATTGAACTTCTCATGTTTCTGCGTTTCAAACTCCGGCGACTTCAGCGCATCAAGCACAAAGGTCTGGGAAGGATGGGAGCCGCTTGAGATCGTTGCGCGAATGATTCCGAGTGTTTTCTGCTCTAGGGCGGACAACACGTCTTTGTTTTCTCCTGCGTAAGTTATAAAACCGACGCGGAAGCCCCATACGAATTCTTCCTTGGTGGCTCCGTCGATCTTCACGGCCAGCACACGTGGATGAAGATCAGCAAGACGTCCGAAGAGAGATTCTTTAAGTGAATCTTCGAAGAACAGACCGAAGTACGCGTCATCTGTTACGGCAACGACGTTGACACCAGCTTCAGCAGCTTCCAGAATAGCAGCGATGATCGCTTCGCCTTCTTCAGCCCCTGGCGTATACCCTGTCGGATTGTTCGGGAAGTTCAGAAGCACGATGGCTTTGCCTTTGTCCTTCTGGCTTAGGAGCGCTTCGCGAAGGCCCGCAGCATTAAATTTCATGTCTTCTGTGAATAGAGGGTAGTTCACGGTAACACCATGACGACGGATGCCGAAGGTGAGCTCATAGTTCTCCCAGTTCTTATCCGGATATACGACTGCATCGCCTTCATTCACAAACAAGTCCGCAACGATGCTCAGTCCATGGGTTAGAGCGTTGGTAACAACGGGGTTACTAAAGCTTTTACCTTCAAGAGACGGATTTTCCTGGATCATCTTGTTTCGCCATACGGAACGCAGTTCAGGTTTTCCTGCAGGTGGGGCATAACTGTAAAGATCCTTCGGCTGAAAAGCCGACAGTTTATCTTGAATGACTCCCAGATGCATCGGGATTCCGCCTTCTGTGGCAATACCGATCGTGGCGTTATATTTTTTGGCATGACTTGACGCTTCCGCCGATTGACTAAGAATGCCTTCTTTAGGAAAATAAATTTCTCTTCCAAGATTAGACAGCATGTCATACACATGAGGACTTCCTGCTTTGATGCTTTCGTTCAATTGTCCAGCCAATGGGTTCATGAGTTGATTCCATCCTTCCGAATACTTTTGGTTAAGGTGCAGTATCTCTCATTTACGATTTCATTGCCTAATATTATAACACTTCACCGTGAAAGCGTCACGGAAAAGGTCATGCTTCAGGCGTGGAAGGATGGTATTTGCATATCAGCTCAGCTGTAAGGGTATCTCGGTTCTCATCACGGTTTTTCAGACCGTCCAGGACTTTGTCCATCCTGCGTTTTTTTAAGTTTTGCCCGAATTTGAACTTGGCCGACATCTTGGACGGAACCAGCTTGATCAAGGCAACCCCCTTTAACTGAGGAACATAACGTGGATCTTCGGCGTTAATCGGATCATACCCTCCTTCAGGCTGAAGCTTGAGCATAAAAGCGCCCAGAGCCCTTGCTTTTTCCTCGAGATCTTGTACAACAACGGCATCTCCGCTGGCGGTAACACTTTTGAAAAATGCGGTGGCCGGGCAGGCCATGTCGGGATTGGAGAAATAAGACGGAATCAGCGCGTATTCATCCGCTACACTGAAACTGACTTTGGGATTTTGAAACAGGTGATCCATCTTCTCCCCGGCCTGACTTCCATGAAAATAAAAAGCGCCTTCCACAAACACGAAATTTAGAGGAGTGACTCGTGGACAGCCTGATTCATCAACGGTACCTAGAAACCCAAAGCTCATCTCCGCTAAAAATTGTTCAACTTCCTTTGGATCCTCCACCATAAACTCATTTCTTCGCATGGTTGTTAATCTCCCTCTTTTTATAATTTCATCCAGCATACGGGGAAGATTGACAAGAAAAAAGAGCCAATATACATTAATTAAATTAGTCCATTTAACGACAGGAGGGGCAGCCATGGAGCTTGGTCTACCCATTGATTCCTACTTGGAGAAGTATCGGTATAAATATTTGGCCTTATATCATGCTTTGCGGGATGCGATTATTAACGGTATGTTACCGGAGGGAACAAGGCTGCCTGCAACACGTGAGCTTGCCCGGCAGTATGGAATGTCGCGGGGTTCGGCTGCACAAAGTTATGATATGCTTCTTGCCGAAGGTTACGTGAACGCTATGACAGGCAGCGGGACTTATGTGGCAAGGGGAGCTTCGCTTTCAAACAAAGAGATCGAGCCTATAAACAGTGGTCCGATGTTATCCACATGGGGACAACGTGTATTGGACATGATGTCATCTCCAAGTGGTCAGACTGAAGGGAATGCGGAAGAGCTCTTAGCATTTACAGGAGAGCGGGTGGCTTCCGAAAATTTTCCGTATACGGAATGGAAAAGTTTTTTAGGTCACGCAGCCAATGAAGCGAAAGAGGGAATATCTCGGGAATCGTTCTCTGCCGGCCATATGGAACTCCGCCGGGCGATTGCCGGACATTTGAGATTTACCCGGGGAATCCAGGCGGATGCTGATCATATCGTTATTTTCAGCGGATCGATGCAGGGTATTGTCCTTCTCTCTCAATTATTAATAAATTCGGGCGATCCGGTCGTCCTTGAAAATCCCGGATATCATGGGATAAAAAATGCTGTACAATCTTGCGGCGGAATCATTGTGCCAGCGGAGGTTGACAGGTCTGGTCTTATTCCGGAGGACTGGAATGCAAGGCTCTTATTTGTCACACCGAGCCGTCAATATCCAACTGGAGCTGTACTGTCTTTAGAACGACGGAGAGAACTGTTGAAATGGGCAAGGCTTCATCAAGCGATCATTATTGAGGATGATTATGATAGCGAATTTCGCTGGGGCGGTCGTCCAATGGAGCCGCTTAAAGCACTGGATGACGGAGGGCATGTGATCTTTATTGGATCTTTCTCCAAGACGATGTTCCTCGGTTTGCGTCTTGGATACGCCGTTCTTCCAAAGGCGTTGGTGAAGCCGGTGATCGCCGCCAAGGCATTGTATGAGCCAGTGTCATCGTCACTGTTGGAGCAGCGTGCCTTGTCTCTTTTTATATCAAGGGGAGCCTACAGTCGTCATCTGCGCCGGATGACCCGGCTGTATGGAGGGCGACATCGGTTTTTTTGCAGTCAAATGGAGGAAAAGGCAACACATCTGTTTCAGCTGGAACCGGGTGATGCGGGTTTGCATGTCTATGCGAAATGGCTTCACGATGGTGAGACGTATGAGCTTTTTAAGAAGGCCGCACGCAAGAGAGGCGTGGAATTCAGGGATGCGGCTGTATACCGGTTTTCCCCCGGCTCGCCGGCGGCATGCTTCGGATTCTCCCATCTAAATGAAGAACAAATTGCAAGAGGTGTCTCTCGAATGGCTCTCGCATGGGAGGACATGCAAAAGTAAAAAAAAAGGAGTATCATGGTGATAGAGAGATAGATTAACTTTGGAGAGACAAGGGGGAGTGACGTGATGCTGAATGCATCGCTGTCTTCTTTTGTAATCAAGCCCGCCTTGGCCAAAATCGCCTGCGAACCGGGGTGGAAGTGGCAAAAGCGCGAAAAGCCGATGCAAAATTACGACTTGTTTTACGTGTGGAGCGGGGAAGGGACCGTAGTGCTTAATGACAAGCCATTTGAGGTAGGAAAAGGAAGCTGTTTCCTGTTCTACCCTGGTGATCATACGAGTGCCACACATAACCCTCAGAAGCCGTTAGTTCTAACCTACATACATTTTGATGTTACCGATCCTGTCAGCGAGGTGCCGGCGCCTTACCGGAGGCTGAACGAGACAATGGATTTTGAATATTTGCTTGCCAGATACGTTCGGCTGTACCTTGATCAACCTTACGGGGCAGAAGAAGAAGGAAAAGTCATTTTAAAACAGCTGATGATCTACCTGCTCAGGGAAGACCGTGATACACCGGTGATTAAGAAAGCGAGCAATCATCTGACTGAAGCGATTCATGAGATTGCCAATTACGTCCGCCTTCATCCGGGGATACCGCACCGGGTTGAAGATCTGGCGGCAAGGGCCGGGTTGTCTCCGCGCTATTTTTCGATTAAGTTCAAGGAGCTTATCGGCACGCCGGTACAGTCATATATTATCAAAATGAGGATAGAGCGGGCTCAGCATCTATTGCTCCACCAGGGAATGAATGTGACGGAGGTGGCTGATGCTCTCGGATATAGGGATATTTTCTTTTTCAGCCGCCAATTCAAGCAGTACACGGGGAGAAGTCCTTCTGAGGTTCGCTAAAGCAGGATAGCTCTGGTTCACGGGGAAATTGTAAGGGTAATGCTCCGAATAAGGTCTTGGAAAGACAGAGAGGGGGGGACCGGCAATGAGCCAAAGAAGACGGATGCGTAGCCTGATTTGTAGCTGCGGAGGCTGTGGCATTTTTAGAAACCGTTTGCGTCGGTTTAAGAATACGAAGCCCGAAAAGGATTTGTGGTTCTAATTCATTCATAATACATTTCAGCACCTTCGTTATTTCCCGGGAGGAATTATCCTACCGTCGAACATAGCGGGGTGCTTTTTTGAAATATTTGATTATATGTTTCACGTATAAATAATTTAATATTTCTCGATGAAACGCTCTCCATCCTTATGTAGGATGCCGAAGGCGTTTCTTCTTGGTTGGTATGCTATTGAATCTATGTATGGCGGATACTAAGATAGATGGAACGTAGGGAATTTTAGCACTGGAACAATCAAGGTCTGAAGGAGAGAACGGATGAGAATAATGGGGGAGTTAACAGGGAAAACAGCGCTCGTAACAGGGGCTTCCAGCGGCTTCGGACTTCTGATATGTCTGGAATTGGCGGGACAGGGATACCAGGTGGCGGCGGGAATGAGAAGGCCGGAAGGCTCGGACAGACTGCTCAGCTTAGCAAGGGAAGCAGGATTGGAATCACGGATTCATGTGGTCACGCTGGATATATGCGAGCCGGAATTGGTAAAGAACGCTGTACTTGAAATTGAGAAGTTATGGGGGCGTTTGGATCTTCTTGTGAACAATGCGGGTGAGGCCGTTGGCGGATTTGTAGAAGAGGTGCCGCTTGAAGCATGGAGGAAACAGATGGATGTGAATTTCTTCGGAACCGTATCTGTGACACAAGCCGCCCTCCCGCTCATACGCAGAACAGGAAAAGGCAGAATCATTTTTATGAGTAGTATTAGCGGAGTAGTCGGATTTCCGGGTTACGGACCATATGCCTCCTCAAAGTTCGCTGTAGAAGGATTTGGTGAATGCCTCTCACTGGAGCTTCAGCCGTTAGGAATCGATGTGGTGCTGATCGAACCCGGTGCGTATGGTACAGCCATATGGAGTAAAGGGTTTAGTGATATTAGCGCACAAGAGGGATCTCCCTATAGGGCTATGCTGGATGATGTGCTGAATTTCTCAAAAGCAACCGCCAAAAGCAGCGGCGACCCACGAGAGGTGGCCCATCTGGTAGGGGAAATCGCACGGATGAAATCTCCCCGATTCAGATATCGGCTGCCGAAGGGCACCCGTATGACCGTTACAGCCAAGCTGCTGCTGCCTTACCGGATGTTCCAGCGCATCGTGTTGAAGACGCTAAGCAGGAAGCGCTGAAATTCAGGAGCTCTTGGCAGACGGTTCGTGGAGCAGGCCGAGCAGTTCTCCCATCTTGACTTTGTCGCCAAGCTTTAGATCACCGCGAGGCGTGAAGGTTCCGTTCTCCGTCAGCAGGACGACGGTAGAGCCGAATTCAAAGTAGGCAAGGTCATCGCCGTTGCTCCATTCATTCGTCTTCTCGTCGGTATAACGAATACTGCTGACATTCATAGCGCCAACCTTAACAACGGCCACTTCGCCGTGTTCATGCCTGATATATGTAATGAGTCTTTCGTTGCGGCTGAGTACATTTCGGATATTGGTGAGCGCAAAATCGTTCACCGGATACACCTTGCCCCGGAGATGTTCGCTTTCCGCTTTCTTACCGGTTACCGGGGAATGAATCCGGTGGTAGTCGGTAGGACTCAAGTAAAGCACGAATACATAGCCATTAAGATAGTTCCCCATCCGTGGAGAATGGTTCAGCAGTTCGTCGACGGTATAATCCTGGCCCTTTACGTTCAAAATGGTTCCCGCTTTGACGGGGCCCATGCCTGTGATAAGGGCGTCAACAGGACTGGTCATGGCGCCCGCTGTTTCATCGATTGCGCGCATGCCCATTTTTAGACGGCGGGAAAAAAACTCATTCAGCGAACGGTATTCATGTATTTCTTTTTCAGCCTCATGGGCGGGAATTTTGTATATTCGAATAAACGTTGGTATGAGATAACGGCTCCATCTGCTGTGGGAAAAGCTACCCATGATGCGGGATACCCACTTTCGGGAGGACAGTTCTGTCATTAGCCTCAGTAATTGTTTAGCCATGTAATTCTCCTTTGTGCTTGCATTAACAAATAGCGTTTTTGGATATATGCGCACTCTGCATTATATTGACATAGAATAAGGGCTAAATCAATAAAAAGGGGATTTTGAAAAAAAGGGGCTTGCAAATTCAGGAAGGACTGGTGTATTTTAAAGTCAGCTTAAAACCGAATATGGAATACGGGGGCTTGAGTGAATCAGGCTGAGACTGCAGATGTTGATCCCGCTGCTGACCGTTAATCTGAACTGGGTAATGCCAGCGTAGAGAATATCCGACCCTGATAGGGCCTATTTTCCGTCTGCGCATATTTTCCAGACGGTTTTTTGTCGTGTTTGTTAATTCAATTTGGGGTAAGAGAGGAGAAGCTGTGATGCAATCTGGTGTTGAAGCAAAAAAGAATGGAAATGTTAGAAGGGGACTGCGGCTTAGTGATATTCTTGTTACGGTTCTGGTCTCGCTTGTTCTAGGTGTGGTATACCATTTCTGGGGTTCGGTATACAGCTTGTTTAAGCCGTTATTTTTTGAGGCGGATGAGATGTTGTACGGCATGTGGTTTGCAGCAGCTCCGCTTGCTTTTCTGTTGATTCGAAAGCCAGGGGTAGCATTAATTGCAGAGCTTGCAGCAGCGCATGTTGAAGTGCTGTTCGGAAGCGGCTGGGGATTGAATCTGCTTCTGTACGGTATCATACAGGGTCTGGGAGCGGAACTGGTATTTGCCGCCTTCCGTTACCGGAAACATGCTGCCTGGACTGTTGCTCTGGCTGGTGCAGCGTCTGCAATCGGTTCGATGGTGATGGATTTCTATTTGGCTTATACAGACAATTATGTGTGGTGGATGTTTGTTGCCAAGTACAGCATGCGTGTTGCAAGCGGTGCGTTGATTGCAGGACTTCTGATGTTCGCTTTGGCCAAAGCATTGGAGCGGACAGGTGTAACCTCACTGCTTCGACCTGCTTCAGCCAAAGATTATGAAGCTCTAGATGATCCGCGCCATGTGTGAGAACCCAGGTGATCAGCATTCAGCGAGTGCCGGCGAAGGAATGGTACCATTCTCGCTGTATGTGGAAGGATTGCGGCTGAAATTTGCGGGTGAAGATCGGCTGGTGTTTAAAGATCTGTCTTTTGCTGCCCAAAAAGGGGAAAAGGTGCTTCTGCTCGGACCGAGCGGATGCGGTAAATCCACATTGCTTCAGGTACTCAGCGGGATGATACCCCATGCGATAGAGGTGCCGATGAAATGCTCGGATCAACGGATTCCGTCTTCTTGGGCGTATGTGTTTCAAGATCCGGACACCCAGTTTTGCATGCCGTATGTAGATGAAGAACTGGCCTTTGTGCTCGAAAATCTTTCTGTGCCACAGGAAGAGATGACTGGCCGGATGCAAGAAGTATTAAGTTCCGTTGGCTTGCGCTTAGAAAATTTACATATTCCGATCAGCCATCTCTCTCAGGGGATGAAACAACGCCTTGCTCTCGCATCGGCGCTGCTCCTTCAACCGGAGGTGCTGTTTCTGGATGAGCCTTCAGCGTTGCTGGATCCGGAAGGCCGGGAACAGATTTGGGAAGCTGTGAAGTCCGTTTCAGATGGACGGACGCTCATTATTGTAGAACACCGGATTGAAGAAATGGCAGCTTATGTAGACCGGGTGGTGCTATTTGGCCCGGATGGCGTGATTCTGGGCCAGGGAAGTCCCGAGGTCGTGTTTACCGTATTTAAGAAAGAGCTAACGGAATACGGGATCTGGTATCCGGGCGTATGGGATGACTATGCCGGATCTCCGGCCGGGACGGAAACCTTCCGACCGTTAACTTCGGTAACGGTAAGGACAGAGGAGCTATGTGAAGATTTAGACGCAGAGGGTGTGTGTGGTGTCAGCGCTGCCCATGTAACAGAGTTATCCACAAATTCGGGTAGCAGCAATATTAGCCGAATTAATCGATGGCATGGTGGTGAGCAGGAAGAACTTCACTCAGGGGGCGTGAATCAAGACCCGGTACTTGAACTGAGTGATTTCACGGTGCTCCGTAAAGGGCAGCCGGTTGTGGCAGTTGATAAAGCAACGGTTTATCCGGGCGAATTCGCAGCCGTCATCGGGCCGAATGGAGCAGGTAAAAGCTCGCTGCTGCTCGGTCTGATGGGACTGCTTAGGGCGGAAGGGGAATACCGTCTTGGTGGAGATATTGTCCCGCCAGGGAAAAAGAGAAAGGAACGAAAACTCCGGCAAGGAATGCTGGGACGAATCGGCTTTGTATTCCAAAATCCAGAGCTTCAATTCGTCACAGAACGAGTCCTGGATGAAGTGGCCTATTCTCTGCTTGTGGACGGAATACCGCTGGAAGAGGCAGAAATGGCTGCGCGTGAATCCCTGAAGCGATTCGGGCTTAGCCGGCTGGAGCAGCGTCATCCATATCAGCTGTCGACTGGTCAAAAGAGAAGGTTAAGCGTAGCAACCGCAATGGCACGAGAACCAGAGATGCTGCTGCTGGATGAGCCAACGTTTGGACAGGATGCGCGGAATACGTTCTCCATATTGGAGATGTGTGAAGAATTGCGCCAGGCAGGTACAGCTATTCTGATGGTAACCCATGAGATGCAAATTGCCCAAAATGCGGCAACTCATATATGGGAAGTCCAGGAGGGGAAGATTATTTCGCAGCAGGCTTCTTCCAGATTGACGGCCAGTCCCATAGGTGAAAACAGAGCTGCTGATGAGAGTTCGGGGGAACGGAGCTTGATGCTATCGGGGGTGAGTCGATGAATTTCTGGAAGCCGAATCGGCTGACTTGGCTGCATCGTGCGAATCCTGTTGTTAAGCTTGGGGTGCTGATGGGACTATTCTTAATGACCGTGTTGACGCATGATATTGATTTTGTTATGTATCAAGCTGTTATTTTTACCGTGTGTCTGTTGGTCTTAAGTGGCATAAAGCCTTGGAAAATGCTTCTGTTCTTCCTTCCGTTTGCGATCGCGTTTCTATCTTCATCTTCCTCGATGATGCTGTTTGGTCGGGGCGAGAATATATGGTGGGAATGGGGATTGTTCCGTGTGTCGGAAGAAAGCTTCTATCGGGGGCTGCATCTTGGGTTTAAAGGAATCACGTTTGCGGCTGAGGGTCTTCTATTCGTCACAACAACATCCTCAGTAGATCTGTTTTACGGATTGATGCAGAAGCTGAAACTTGCTCCCAAATATGCTTACAGCTTCATGGCTTCCATTCGGCTGCTGCCGATGGTGTGGGAGGAATATTTGGCCCGCCGTCAGGCACTTCAGATTCGTGGATTGCGGCCGATTCGAGGAGTTAGGGGCGTGGTGCACAGAGCCGGTATGTACGCTGTTCCGCTACTTGCCCAGAGCATCCGAAGGGCCCACCGGGTGGCGGCTGCCATGGAGGCCAAGAAGTTTAACGGGGAGGCCGGTAAACATAGAACCTACTATTATGTGTCCCGGTTCACCGTGTATGATGTGCTCATCGTTTTTCTGCTGGCAGGAGCTGCTTGTGGGGCCTATGCCATTGCCCTTCGGTATCCTTGGTTCGGGATCGCAGATGTGCGATTTAATTGATTTTGGAAATAGATAGTGCTAAACTGCATGTGAATACTTTCCTGCTACCGTATAAAGCGGAGCTTGCCGAGATCTCGGTGGGCTCCGCTTTTTTTCGTGAAGTTCTGCGTAAACCGTGGGAAATGTGCCTATTTTACTAGAAGGAGTGATAGGAATATAATACCAAATTAATATAATTTATGATAATATAGTAGCGATTTTACTATAGGTTTAAATACTAGACAAGATGAACCAAAACTTTCAAGTCTGAGCATCACTACGAATGCGGATTATTCTTACGATCGCTGTTTTGAAAACGCATTAAAAATATATTAAGGAGAGTGGGTCATGATGAAAATGTACTTTAAGAGTGTGCTTGCCGGTTTAATCGCAATAAGTGCTGTATTTCCATTTATGGGTACTGAAGAGGTTTCAGCAGCTACGAAATTTAAGGATGTCCCAGGAAATCATTGGGCAAAGGACGCTATCTATTCGGCGGTAAATAAGGGTTACTTTAAAGGGTATTTGGATGGAACGTTCCGACCTAGCGCCAATATTACCCGAGCAGAATTTGCTACATTGATGTCGAGAGTGTCCAATAACATGGTTGAAGATGGGCTTGGTTCATTTTCAGATATTAAAGGGCATTGGGCTGAAGCGGGTATTACGAAAGCCATTGGCATGGGGTTTATTTCAACTATGGATTACCCAAACGGCTTTAAACCAGGTACTTCACTGACAAGAACGGAAATGGCGAAGTGGATGGCTTCGGGGTTGGCTGCTAAGAATGAAGATTTTAAACAGGCTCTCTCAGATACAGAGGATACATTGGTTCCGGTGGCCGAGTATCACAAAGGCGGTTTAAATAAATCGGATTATCCTTACGTATCTGTAGTGTTGGGAACCGGTCTTATGGCAGGATATCCTGATGGAACCTTTGGACCAAGTAAAACAACAACCAGAGCAGAAGTTGCCGTTATCTTGGCTAGATATGAAACGGTCCAAGATAAGAAAGCGAGTTCGTATCAAGATCTGAACGAGATGAGAGAAGTCGGATTGACTGGTACGAATCTGTTGTCGGCTACGCCGCATGTTTACGGTAAGATTGCCGGTACAGATAAAATAACGAGTTTTGATAGCTTCGCTAATAAACCGTATACCATGATGTACAATCGGGGCACGATGACGGTTCATCGAATGATCGTGGTGGATGCAAGTACTCCGAATAAACCAAAAAACTTGTATGGAAAAATGTTCTTGGATAAGGATTTTAGTTGGTCTGTAAGAAAAGACTTATATAATGTTTTTCTGGAAGCAACGGTTGTTCCTAGCGATGATACTTCACTAACAAATGCAGCATTTCCGGGAGCAACACTCTATAACTTCACAAGTGCATTTGGTTTCAAGAGTGGTACTTTAGCTAAGTATGGACTCACTGTTTTGCCAGAATCAGATAATTTTCTGAAAACAGGATTCTTCAAAAAAGATGTTCCTCGGCGTTTTTGGATGCACAGATACCTGAACAGAGAATGGAAACAATATGATAATGGTGGTTCAATGGGAAAATATAATACCCTATCATCTTTTTACATTCCTAGACCTGAATAGAGGTAAGGATAGTTATGAAGAAAATAAGAACAGTTACTTTACTTACATTAGTGTGTATAACAATGATATTTTTCGGTCGCGATTTGATCTTCGCTGCACCTGTTGGTGTGGTGAGTTCAGAACCCGAAGACACAGCAGACTTAAAACCACCGACATTTATTCCGGATGCTAAAAAGGGTCCGACAGCTCACCAAAAAAAGATTACTAAGGTAGAAGGTGTACGTGATTCAGAACCGGGAGTGTACTGGTATCAAATTGATGATGGACGATTTCGAGCAGAAAGTTACCGAGCTCCAGGAAGATTCATCTACACCAATAACATTGGTACTGATTTTAATCCGTGGCCAGGTGTAGCTGAGGTCGTAGATAAAATTGAGATGAAGAGCAGTCCTTTATACAAACCACATGAATGGACAGATTATACTAAGGGTGAAAACAAGTATCATCCAAGTAAAATTTCAAATGAGATAATAACACAAGTTAGAACGATTGATGGTAGACAAGATGAGCAGTCTGAAATAACGGCACTTCAGATAACAGATCTTAAAACTGCTGTTATGATTACCTCAAAAACAGGTAAAAAGTCTATGAATGAGAATCTTTATAAACAATTCTTAAGGGAGGACACAGGAAATAAAGCTTGGAGTGATGCAATTGGCGGGTACTTACCTTGGACCAAATACAAGTTTGGGTATTACACACCAATTAACATTTACTGGCGTGGTGATATAGTTGAACAAAAGAAAATAACGCTAACCGGTAAAACATCACTGAAGGTTGGAGAAGAAACGAATTTAAAAGCTGCTGTAGCCACAATGGCAGCTGGTCAAACTGATTATGGTTCACCGGTGGATGTTTCTACGGGGATTCATGAATGGAGCTCTAATAACAAAGGTGTCGTCGAATTGGTTGGGAACAGTGGAAAAATAAAAGGAGTCAAAAAAGGGTCTGCAAAGATCACAGCTGTCTGGAAAAAGGATGGTTATGAATTGACGGCCACGATTACCGTAACGGTTAATGACGGACCACCATGCAAGCCAGGAGAGCCAGGATGTGAAGAGACACCACCCCCACCACCTATGTGTACAGTACCGAAACCAGGAACAGTGATACCTGGAAAGTACATGGATCCGGTTGCTACGGCGGTCATAAAAGCTGATCAACGAGGCAGTGAACAGTTTGATGTTCTGCAAGGAATACCGACATCTGAGAGTTTATACGGGAATATTCTTGCCAGAAATTATCTCTATCAAAATAAGTTCGTAAATATGACGGGTACATGTACATTTACGGTGAATGTTGAAAAAACATGGACATTGACTTGGGACCCTGGAAAAGAAATTACTGTCGATGGAAAAACGGAGACTGTTTCGGATCCGCAGTCTGTTCAAGAACCCGTAAATCAAACTCATAAAATTGAACGTCCATATTCTTTTTGGGCGATCGATAATTTAGAAGTTTACAAGATTGATCAGGGAACACTTGAAAACTATGCTTTGCCAGGAGACAAGATAACAATCTTTCCGGAAGGATACCATGAGCCAGAGTTTACTGTAGAACAAACGGGGAATTTTTATCCTCCACGAGATCCGGGAACCGTTACAGCTCCGGGAGACAGCAAGGATGGAGGGAAGAGCAAACCGTCACCTCCGAGCGAAGATTTAAAGAGCTTCGCTGAAGACGCCGTGGGTAAGGTTGAAGTTACTAATGATTCGCTGGATTTTAACAGTCAAACCATCATGAATGGTGAGCGAGTGGAAGAAAAAGGACCTAAGCCGGGAAGTATTCCTGCGCCAACGCAGATAGGACAGGACGTATTGTACAGTCCCAACAATATGATCAGCAAAGATAAGATCAATAAAGCTAACACAACAAGCAAGGGTGAGATTTTCTACGGTCTGATGCCCGGGAACATCAACGGCGGCAGCGACCAGAAGTTTTCAATCCATGGAATTAATACGGTTACTGTACATACTCCGGTAGTCAATTACTCTTCGGTGACGGATGATCAGGCACATAACCAAAAAACTAACCCGAATTATTCTCGGGCAGCGTTCATCTTAGATAGGCCATTTAAAGTACGAATTCCTACGAATGGACAGCATGTGAATTATCCTGGTTATGGGAACAGGGATTATGCTAAGTACTTCCGAACAAAACAAGTGAAATTCCCTTTTGATACGTACAACGGTAGCCGAACTATATTCTACCCGAAAGAAACCTGGATCGATATACCCGTTAACCAGTTGGATACAGAATTCTTCTTACCCGTGTGGGTGGACGAAGGTGATTACCAAGTGGATTTTAGGAATATTGCTGAGAATGCCCCTGCGGTTTTTTCAACCCAGCCAAGCGCAAACCAGGATTTGAGCCACCATGTGGCGACTGATATTGAACCAGTGGAAGTTATTGGACGAGTATACGATTTTCGAATCACAGATATCGTCGATTACAACTGGGAGACCGTATTTCGCACGCAAAAGGGAAGCGCAACGCCGCGCGGCACATTTTATTGGACCGGTCAGCGTGATATAGATGGAGATCCTAGAGGTAATCAGCTTCCGTATACATTGCCTATCGCACCAGGGAAACATCCACAGCAAGGATATAAGAACATCTCTGTGAAAACAGGCTACCACTTCAAATTTGATCTCAAAACAAAAGGGAATATGTTCAGTACAAGGGATGGCATCTCGATAACACCGAGCTTCGATTTTGTGAAAAAAGATGGTTCAGGCAGGCAGCCAGTAGATCTTTATTATCACAGCGGTAGCCGGAACTTTATCCGAGTTGGGTCGCCTCAGGACACAGAGAAGCGATATGTGATTCTTAATGAACGGCTCCGAAATGTGCCCCAGAGTGAAATGCAGGATACGGCGTCGTATTTGTACAATCACGGCGGAGCATCCGGCGGGATGTCGGCTCAGGCTTATGCCAAGCTGTATATGAACAAAATCTCCAAGAGTAAGACATGGGTTGGGCGTTATGACTGGATGCTACTGTCTTCCGGAGTGCGTACCCTGATCGGTCCGAAGACCGGACTTCCTCCTTCGGTGAATTCAGAAAGAGCTAATGCAGCTGTTCACCGATGGTATGGAGAATACAGTATTCCTTCAGACGTTTACGTTGTCAAAAAGGGAACCGATCTCGCCGCTTATGGCCGCGGAAAGGGGCTCGACGAGAAATCGGACGTTTTTCTGAAGAAAGGTTTTATCGTGGTGAACTTCAATATTGAGACCATTCAAGACGGTAACACAGCTTGGCCACATCTCCAATACATACATGCCCCTCTAATGAATCAGTGGAAGCTGGAGGGGTTTAATAACACGTATACCGATCCGTATGGTAACAGGTTTGCACTGACCGATGGTGACACGGTGTTTTATCACGCGGATCAGTCCAGTAAGAAAGACTTTTCCTCTCAGGTACCTCATTAGTGGATAGAGGGTCATTTCAAGTTGAGGGGATATTCATCAGCCAGGCGCTTAAAGCGTCTGGCTTTTAAGATTGGAATGCGGATTGGAAGTAAGTTTTACCGTATAAGAAAAAGCAAAAGTGATATAATGTTTTTCGACAACTAAGTTTACAGCTGGAGGAAATGATGTGGAAACAGAAGGACAGTTAAAGAAACAGATCGGGCTATCGGTAGCCATGTCCATTGTTATCGGTACCGTTATAGGATCAGGCATTTTTATGAAGCCAGGGGTTGTCATTCAATATGCGGGTGGTTCAACGCTTGCTCTTGTCGCATGGCTCCTCGGTGGAATTATTACGATTGCGGGTGGTCTTACGATTGCGGAAGTCGGAGTGCAAATTCCGAAAACCGGAGGACTGTACGTTTATATGGAGGAAGTGTACGGCAAGATTTGGGGCTATTTGTGCGGGTGGATGCAGACAATCATTTATGGACCGGCGATTATCGGTGCATTGGGGCTGTATTTTGGACTGCTGCTCGCCAACCTGTTCTACTTGTCCGAAGCATGGTATCTTCCGCTTGGTATCAGCGCTGTTATTTTCTTGGCAACTGTTAACAGTCTAGGAACCAGGTATGGCGGATCGATCCAGACGATAACCACGCTTGCAAAATTTGTACCGATTGTGCTTATTGCTGTGCTGGGAGTCTGGAAAGGTAACGAGCAGGTATTCAGCAGTGGTAGTCCGGTCATGGATCAGCTGGGGATGGGAGCGGCAATTCTGGCAACTTTGTTCGCTTATGATGGATGGATGCTGCTGGGATTCGTGGCTGGTGAGATGAAAAATCCCGCAAAACATTTGCCAATCGCCATTGTTGGTGGCTTAACCGTAGTAACCATCGCATACTTGGTGATCAACTTCGCAATGTTGAAGGTGCTTCCGGCTTCCGAAATCGTCTCCCAGGGGACGGCTTCTGCGGGGAAGGTGGCGGAAATTTTAATGGGGGGGATCGGTGCCAAGATCATCAGTGTTGGTATTCTGATCTCTATATTCGGCTGTATGAACGGAAAAATCTTAACTTTTCCCCGAGTACCTTTTGCTATGGCGGAACGACACCAGCTTCCTTTTTCGAGAATTTTGAGTAAGGTTCATCCGAAATCGCGGACACCTGTGGCTGCCATTGTCATGCAGGTGATCCTCGCTGTCATTATGATGGTGCTCAGTAATCCAGACTATCTGTCGGAGATGGCGATTTTCGCTATTTACCTGTTTTACATTATGGCGTTTATTGCAGTATTCATTCTGCGAAAGCGTCGTGCAGATCTGAAGCGGCAGTACAGTGTCCCTCTGTATCCATTTGTTCCGCTAGTAGCGATTGCAGGCTCGCTGTTTGTGGTGATCAGCACGCTGTTGAACCAACCGGCTGACAGCTTATGGGCGATCGGCCTGACGCTGATCGGACTGCCTGTATATTATATTTTGCAGAAGATATATCAAAAAGGGTAAATGAATATAAGGACTATATGACTTGGATAAGGACTGAACGCAAGTACGTTCGGTCTTTTTCATGCGAGAAAACCCCGATATAAGAACTTATGTTCGGTTAAGTGTCAAAAAAATATAGCATTTCCTGTGGAATACCGGCTCGAAGGTAATATTCCCGCATACTTTCTTCATGCATGAGCGCTAAATCAGCTGTCAATAAAGCAACGGCAAAACGATTTGCCTGTCTTTCGAGTTTACCGGGGCAGAAGTAAGAATGCTCTTCCAGAAATAAACGGCTTATCCCCTTATGGAGACGGTCGTGTCCCAGTTCATGAGCGCATACAAACCGCTGCCATTCAGCAGGAAGATGGGAATTGATGACGATAAACCGCCTTCTGAGCTTGCGGAAATAGAGTCCTTTGGTTGTTTTGCCAAGATCGGCGTACCGGATGTGGATTCCAAGCGCCGAAGATAATTGAAAGGGGCAGTTGGTATGATGTTTTTTGATCAGCTTGCGAATTATTGGTTGTACCAGATCATCCATGCCGTTTCACCTGCAACATTATTGTAGTGTGTTCGTTCTTTATCCATTATTAGAGGTTGTTCAAAAAATCCGCTTTTGATCACGAAGTGAATCAGGAAGTGGGCTCGGCATCGAATCTTGAATTCAGCCGGTCCTTCCGGTGCTCACGTACCCAAAACGTACGCTCCGCTCCTCAGTCCCTAGCTTCATCCAACTCAAGCGTTTTGAAAAAACGCACATCGGAAGCATATGCTTCGGTGCTGAAAACCGACCTTTTTGAACACGCCATTATCAGAGTTCTACTCTACCGTTTTTTGTTCCGTTTATTCATCTGTTTGGCTTCCCAAAACAACCCGGTCAACACATCCTTGATTCGCTGTTTGTCTTCCTGATCCAGTGGAATACCGTCGAACATCAGATCTCCGTCATCTTCCAACATTTTTTTGAAATCCCTCTTATCCTTGTACGTTGCCCATTCGGGAACAGGTATGTCTACTCCAGACTTCTGGTCAGTATGCTCACTCTCCAAATAACCCGCCCGCTTCATCAGCTCCTCATAGGAGCCGTCCAATGCATCAGCAATTTTGCGGATCGTTTGCGGTTTGGGGACGCCCCTTAGACCATTTTCAATACGCGATATTTGTGATCCGCTGATCTCAGCGGCCTGAGCCAACTGATTCATGCTCCATCCACGTTCTTCCCTTAACTGTTTTAAGTATGAACCAAATGATTGCTCCACGTTCCGGCCACTCCTTACCTTCGCCCATATAGCTTCTTATTAGTAATAGTATAGACAGATCGAATGCTTTTGCCAACAGGTAAAAGAAAAAGAGATATCATTGCCAAAAGGCAAGATAAACGGAGGTAAGCAGACGTCCATAACGATAGATTAGGAATTTTAGTATTTTACGGTAATGCCCAAATAGTGGTATATTGTATTTGAATACGAACAAAAATACGAACAGTGAATGCTGAATGTTTTGATGCCAAATGGCAAAATAATCATTGTTGTGGGATATGGGGTTGAGTGTAGCAGCGCTGTTTTACATTAATACGACTTTCTAAAGAGGAGCGAATTGGCATGAACTCTATTTTACCGGAATTGGATCGCAGAAAAACCCAAATTGCTGTTGAGGCGATATTTGAAAAGTATCGTATCTATAAAATGATTACATTTGAAGTAAGAGAGGCGAGCATGACTGCATCGTATACGGAACGATTTCACGGACCGACTAATGTGACCTCAGATCAAACGGCGAAGATTGCCATATATAATGTAGATGTTCCTGCGGCAAGGAAGGATTATTGTGAGATGATTGAATCGATCGTGGGGCGGCTTAGTGAGCGTGAGCAGCTACTGATACGTGAGAGATATATGAAGCAAGACGATGTATTTGATTATAAGGTGTACAACCATATTCTTGAACCGCCAGTTAGCAAGGATACGTATACGAAGATCCGCACCAAGGCCTTTTATAAAATGGCTCTGGTCTTTGCGGACAGGGGGCTGATAAAGCTGTCGGAGTTAGAGAAGCTGCAAAATGTAAATCAGGTTGATTGTTATGGTTTATTCAATAGAAACCGGAGGACCTAACAGGTCTTCCGGTTTCACATCATTGAAGCGGCATGTTCCTATCAAATTCACCGAGAGGGCGCCCTCTTCAAGCGACGCAGGAGGTAAGGGGGTGGTGAATCGGGAACATCTGTGAAATGCTTGTAACAATTCCTTTCAAATCACTCCCACAATCCAAAAATATGTGGTAAAATGAAATAGAACATACGTTCGGTTTCGAAGGGGGGGTGAATGTGTGTCAAAACAAACATACAGAACTTATCAAATTTGGATCAAGCCCGGCCATCGGTTGTACGCGTACGCGGAGCAGATGTGTCAGGACGCCAAGAATTTGTACAATACGACGAACTTTTATATCCGCCAAGTGTTTACGGCACTCAGGCAGGACAAGCCTCTTCAACCCTTGCAACAACAAGTCATGGACACGTTACTGACGAACATCGGATTGATGAACGTACGCCAACTTGAAGCCCATCAGGCGAGACTTCAGAAGCAGCTTCTGAAACCAGCCGACCAGCGGAAGGACTCCCGCTGCCACCTGTTCGAATTGCCGACGAAGGCGTCTCCTTATGTGGATTATCCCTTTCTCGATTGTCTGTTCAAGACGATGGAACAAGCGGATTACCGGGCGCTCCCTGCACAATGCAGTCAGTGGGTTATGAAGCGTGTATTTTCCAATTGGCAATCTTTCTTCGCCAGCATTACGGATTATCGCGTGCGACCTGACAAATACGCCGGAAGACCGCATATTCCCGGCTACGCCCGCACCAAGACCAAGGAAGTCGTTTTCACCAATCAGGATTGTGAGATCAAGGATCGCAAGTACCTCAAACTCCCAAAGACGAAACAGCGGCTCAATATCGGCAAGCTCGGCTATACAGAGGGAGATTTGAAGCAGGTACGCATCGTTCCGAAATACGGGCAATATGTCGTGGAACTGGTATTCGCTTGCCCAGTAGAAGCGACGGATGTCGCGAAAGAGAATGCGCTGGCGATTGATTTGGGCATTGATCAGCTTGCAACCATCGTCACAAATACGGACCATCGACCGGTATGCGTGAAGGGCAAGCCGATGAAAGCAATCAATCAGTATTACAACAAGTTGAAGGCACATTATACTGGGATTCTCCGCCAAGGCAAACAACCGCAGGAAGGTGCATTTTCATCCAAGCGACTAAATCGGCTGCATCTGAAGCGTCATCGGAGGATTAAGGACTTGTTTCACAAGACGAGTCATTATATTGTCAGACTAGCTGCCGAGCAGAAGATCGGGACAATCGTCATCGGATACAATCAGGGATGGAAGGTGGAATCCGATATGGGGCGGAGCAACAATCAGTCATTCTGTTACATTCCACATCAGATGCTTGTTTCGATGATCCGGTATAAAGCCGCAGCACTCGGAATCGAAGTGATTCTCACCGAAGAGGCGTATACGTCGAAGGTCAGTTTCCTGGATCACGACCCATTGCCCAAGTATGAAGAAGGAGTTACAAGGGCCTTCTCGGGCAAGCGGATTCATCGCGGGTTGTATCGAAGTCGGAAGGGCCTGATCCATGCTGATGTGAACGGAGCAGCGAATATCATGCGTAAAGTATTCCCAAAAGCATCCGCCAATGGGATAGCGGGGTTGGTCGGTAGCCAGTCCGTCAACGTGTCAACTCCACTGATGTTAAGCATCCAGTAATAAGCAGAGATGATACATCAGAAACCCCCACTTCAATCGAAGCGTCAGCATAGGTAAGTGGTGGGAGTATTCATTTATGCTGTACAACTATTTAGACAGTGGGACAGAGTGTGTCTAAATACTTAGACTTGCGCTGCAATGTTACAAATTCAACCTCTTCAGCTTGTTATATAGTGTTGCCCTTGAGATGCCAAGTTGTTTGGCAATGGACAGCTTATTTCCATTAGCTGATGCTAGCGCTTGCAATAATAAATTCCGCTCGAATTTATCGAGCTCCGCTTGAAACTTTGCACCGTCCATCTTCATAATGTCTAAGTTATAGGACATTGGATTCGAAACTGGGATATGCTTATCCCCTGAATAGATATTGTCAGGTAAATATTCGCGTCGAATCTCACCATCGGTGGAGAAAATCACTAGTCGCTCTATTGTGTTGCGCAATTCCCTGATATTGCCCGGCCAGTCGTAAAGGAGCAGATCTTCAAACACATCGGGAGCAATAGACTGGATATGCCGACCGTAAATAAGCGAGAATTCTTGCAGGAAGGATTGCGTCAATTCGTAAATATCTTCTTTGCGTTCACGCAAGGAAGGGATCTCAATGGAAACCACGTTCAATCGATAGTACAGGTCCTCACGAAAGCTGCCCTCGGCAATCATCTGTTCCAGATTGCGGTTGGTTGCCGCGATGATACGGCAGTCGGTCCGCTTCAACTGTGTGCCGCCAACGGGAAAATAACTTCGCTCTTGCAGCACACGAAGCAGTTTGACCTGCATCTCCAGCGGCATTTCCCCGATCTCATCCAGGAATAGGGTGCCGCCGCTCGCGAGTTCTACTTTTCCCTTTTTACCTTTGGGGTCCGCTCCCGAAAACGCTCCCCGCTCATAGCCAAACAATTCACTCTCGAACAAGGCAGCCGGAATGGCTCCGCAGTTGATGGCAATATACGGAGCACTGCTCCCTTCACGGGAATCATGGATTCCTTTGGCGAAAAGTTCTTTCCCGGTGCCGCTTTTTCCTTGAATGAGGACCGTCGCTTTGGTTGTACTGATCTTTCGGATGGTATCGATACTATTTTTGATGGTTTTGCTTGTTCCTTTGATATGTTGGAAAGGATCGCTTGAAGGACTGAGCATGGCGACTTCCTTCTGTAAATGATGGACCTTGGTCGTCATCTGGAGCAATTCTTGATGGAGTCTCATTTGTGTAGTCAGATCGGATTCTGCCGCTACAGCGCCAATGATCTGATCATCTAAGGTGATGGGATTGGAATTAATGAGGACAAACATGTCATGACGAGGCCGATGTTGCATTTTATGGGCTGATTCGCCGGTCTTGAGCGTTCGGAGCGACTGTAAACGGTCAACTTGGAAAAAATCCGAAGCGGGCTTCCCAATAATCTCGTCCCTGCGAATTGAGAAGATGTGCTCCGCGCCGGATGTCCAGACGGCCACATGGCCTTCCTCGTTGATCAGTGTAATCGCGACATCGGGATTTAGCGTTTCCAAGGTCGTGGAGAAAAAAGCCTCCAGATGCCGAAACGCTTGCAGCGTGGCTTCGATCACATCGCTTGATGAGATGTAGCCAACAGGTTTGCCGTTGCGTTCCACAATAGCGAGAGGGGCCACTCTGAATGCTTGAGTGATGCTTTGTAAAGAATCATCTATATTTACAACAGCAACATCCATTACACAGGATTGGTCAAGAAGTTTGGAAGCGGTTTCTAATTGCAGCAAACCATAGCGGCCCTGACCGTTCTCCAAGAAGATAGGAACTCCAATAGCCTCGTGTTGAGCGCCCTCAAGCTCTGACAGGTTAGACAGATGAATCATACTGTAATCTGTACGGATAAGGCATTCCAGACTAGGCAATACATGTTTCATTCCGGCGCCCCCTATAAATGATGATAAACGTTTTATCATGTTTGTATTATTAGGGTCATTATACCTAGCCTGATTTTCAGTGTAAATATTATTTGAACATATTGCTGAGAACCATCCATAGATTGGCTGGTTTCTCGGCCAGTCGGCGAGTGTAGTAGGGATACCACATCGTGCCATAAGGCATATAACAGCGGATACGGTAGCCTTCTTTGGCTAATTCAGCCTGATCATTCATCCGTAAGCCGTAAAGCATCTGGAACTCAAACGCATCCTTGGTGATGCCATTCTCCTTGGTGTAGGATTTGACCCAGTTTATGATCCGGTCATCATGTGATGCGATCGCTGTATATACGCCTCTGTCCAAATGCATCTTGATGATCCGTTTGTAATTGTCAATCACCTCACTCATTTGCTGATAGGCAACCTTTGAAGGTTCTTTATAGGCTCCTTTTACAAGCCGGAGATTGACTTTAGCGTCGATCAAGTGTTTAACATCTTCCTCCGTGCGAAGTAAGTATGCTTGGATGACGGTGCCGACATTGGTCAGACCCTCCGCATGCAGCCGGAGTACAATATCAATCGTGGCTTGGGTGAAAGGCGAATCCTCCATATCAATTCGGACGAAATTGTTATGTTGTTTAGCTTGGAGCACGATCGAGCGGATGTTATCGTAACAGACTTGCTCGTCGAGGGCCAATCCCATCTGCGTCGGCTTCAGCGATACATTGGAGCTGACTTTCCGCTCAGCAATGCCTTCAACAAGCCTGATATATTCTTCCCTGTATGCTGCAGCTTCGTTTAGGTGCGAAATGCCCTCTCCTAAATGATCCAGCGTCACCATCATTCCCTTGTCATTCAGACGCTCAATTTCGTCCAGTGCTTCAGCGAGTGTGTCGCCTGCAATGAATTTACCGGCCAATTTCCGACCGTATTTCATGGCAAGTTTCTCGACCATACGATTGCCGGAAACCGACAACAACGTTTTGCGATAAAGTTCAATGTGATCCAAAGATTATTTCCCCTTTCAAGAGGTTTGTTGTAATAAAGATACTGAATCGACATATTTTTAAGCAAAATATGTGCCAAATAGCATTGAGTTTGAACTTGGCACGATAATTGCTTTGTATCTTTGGATGAGAAGGCGATATATCTAAACAAATCGTGAGAGGATGGTTGTTCGAATATGAGAACCGAGTTTAAGAACGAGGCATTTGTAAATTTTAAGGAAGAAAGGAACCATGAATTATATGAGCAGGCGCTAAAAAAAGCAGAGGCTGAACTGGGCAAAGAGTATCCACTCATTATTGGTGGTGAGAGAATTGCAACCGACCGTACAGCCGTTTCCATAAATCCGGCCAATCATTCGCAGGTGATTGGCATTGTCTCGCAAGCGGATACTAATCTTGCAGAGAAAGCGATTCAAGTGGCGGCAGCGACATTCGAGACATGGAAGCATACCGACCCGAATGCACGCGCTAGGTACCTGTACCGGGCAGCAGCCATTTTGCGCCGGCGCAAACATGAATTCTCTGCCATCATGACGTTCGAGGCCGGAAAGACCAGAGTGGAGGCTGACGTGGAAACAGCGGAAGCCATTGATTTCCTGGAGTTCTATGCACGTGAGATGCAGCGGCTCAGTCTACCTCAGCCGTTAACGGCAAGTGCTGAGGAAGAGAATGAACTGTATTATATCCCGCTTGGAGTTGGTGTCGTCATTCCGCCTTGGAATTTTCCGCTGGCCATTATGGCAGGTATGACTGCAGCCGCCATCGTTACTGGCAATACCGTTGTCCTAAAGCCGGCAAGCACTACGCCGGTTATTGCAGCGAAATTCATGGCCTTGCTTGAAGAGGTGGGTTTGCCGGCTGGTGTTGTCAATTTCCTCCCGGGTCCCGGTGGTGAAGTAGGAGATTACCTGGTCGATCATCCGCTTACAAGATTCATCAGCTTTACTGGTTCCCGCGATGTCGGTCTGCGAATTAATGAACGTGCTGCTAAGACAAATCCGGGACAAAAGTGGATCAAGCGAGTAGTGGCTGAGATGGGCGGTAAAGATGCAATCGTTGTTGATAGTGAAGCTGATCTGGATCTGGCTGCTGATATGATTACATTGTCCGCATTCGGGTTCTCCGGGCAAAAATGTTCAGCCTGTTCACGCGCCATCATTCACGAAGATGTCTATGACACGGTGCTGGAGCGGGTGGTAGAGCGCGCAGGACAGCTGAAGATGATGAATCCAGCAGATGCAGATGCCAATCTGGGGCCGGTTATAGATGAGAAAGCATATAATAAGATCTTGGAATACATTGAAATTGGTAAGAAGGAAGGACGTTTGGTGCTCGGTGGTAGTACGGGTGATCCGAACGGTTACTTTATCGAACCTACAATCTTCGCTGATGTGGATGCAGATGCCCGGATTTCTCAGGAAGAAATATTCGGACCTGTCGTAGCGTTTACGAAAGCGGCGTCGTTTGACGAGGCACTTCAATTTGCTAACGGAACCGATTATGGCTTAACAGGGGCTGTAATCTCACGCAATGGAGCTAACCTGGAGAAAGCCAGACGTGAATTCCACGTCGGGAATTTATACTTCAACCGCAAGTGCACAGGCGCTTTGGTTGGAACTCACCCGTTCGGCGGATTCAATATGTCGGGTACGGACTCCAAGGCAGGGGGCCGGGATTATCTGCTACTGTTTACTCAAGGCAAGCTGGTTTGCGACCGGTTTTAATGGAACTGTTTATAACATTCGATGTTCGTTGCAGGTCATATTAAGTATAGTAGAAGAAAAAGATCGTAGGATGTAGTTAAAGCCGACCCGGGAGGAAGGGGTGAATCTGTTGTTAAGCTATCATTTGGTGCAGGATCAACGTCCGACTTTGACCATAACACCTGAATTGAAGCAATCTATTCATATTTTATCATTGTCAGGATATGAGCTTATGCAATATTTGCAAGAGCAGGCTATGGAGAACCCGGTCCTTGAGATTGAAGCTGGATATGATGGCTACCGATATGGCAAGAAACGCGGAACAAGCACCAGCAGCATTAAGTATGCACAAGATCCGCTGTGGAATGTGAAGCCAGCGCAAGATTCAATGGAGATAAGGTTGCAGAATCAGCTCCGTCTCCTCTCCCTTCCAGCCGATGTGTATCGGGCCGCCGCATTTCTGGCGGGAAATCTTAACGATGACGGGTATTTGGAGGCGGAGTTGTCGGACCTCAGAGGAGTGTTAAAGTTTTCTGAAGATCTTCTGGGTACAGCACTACACCAACTGCAATCTTTAGAGCCGGCAGGAATAGCTTGCAGGGATTTGCGAGAATGTCTGCTGCTGCAAATCGTGCGGGACCCGGAACCTGTTCCGTATGCGGAAGAAATCGTGGATGGGTATTTACCGCTACTGGCCAATGGAAGCTTCGATCAGATCGCTCTTGCTTTACGAATTAACAAGGAACAAGTGAGGAGTGCTTCACTGTATATCCGCAGCTTGAATCCGCGTCCGGGGCTATCGATGAACATTCCAGAACCACATTATATCGTTCCTGATGCTGTTGTCCGGTGTATAGGGGATGATTTTACGGTTGCGCTGCACCCTTCTGCCCACCCCAGACTATCCGTGAACAAGGAATACCGAGAGTGGATAAAAATTAGGCAAACGGCCGAGGCGTCCTCATTTTTAAGCAGTTGTTTTAAGTCGGCGCATTGGATTGAACGCTGTATCGAGATGCGGAAGCTGACCTTGGTGAGGGTAATAACGGCTATGATGGAGGAACAACGAGAATTTCTGGCGAGAGGCGTAAAAGGTCTTCGTCCGATGAATTTATTTAACATCTCCAGCATGTTGGGGATGCATGAATCCACAGTCAGCCGGGCAATTCACGACAAGTTCGTGCTTACCCCGCATGGTGTGTTTCCTTTAAAGTTTTTTTTCGCGGCAAGTTTATCCACAGCGGACGGAAGCGGGGCATCCTCGCGTAGCGTAAAGCTGAGAATCAAGGAACTCGTCGACGCCGAGAACAAGAGCAAGCCATATTCCGATCAGAAAATCGTTGAGCTACTGTTTGCAGAAGGGATACAGCTGTCGCGCAGAACGGTAACCAAATATCGTGAAGAATTGAAAATCTTATCCTCAACATACCGGAGGCGGAGATTATGAAGAGTGCTGTCCCTAACCATTTTGAATGGAACTGAAAGGGTTTCCAAAAGGGGGACGCTCGTTTGAGGAACAGTTCGCTATGAACCACGAATAAAAAAGAAGTGGCGACGTAGGGAATACTCCTGCGCCGCTATTTCAGGTTTAATTAACCTTATGGTTCACCCTTATCAGGAGATTTTCAGCGGAAGACCGTGCTGGAAGGATTTGGGCTTCCGCTGGTATCAAGCGTAAATAATTCGATTCCGTTGATGAGCAGGCTCAAGGACTCCATTACATTGTAGGTGATAATGGGCGGGACGGCGTTTCGATCCAGCATGCCGGCTTCGGCTGCGAGGCTGATGCTGTGGTCCAATCCGATGACCTGAAAGGCGGATTGGCTAAGCGATGCGGCCTTTTCGTGCATGGTGACGTCTGTCGGATTGATATCGGCCTGCTCCAAGGAAGCACCGAGGCGAATATCACTGCATAACCTGGACAGGTTAACAGCCAAATCTTTTAGTGCGGAAGAAAGTTCAGCAAAAACATGATAAGATACTTCTTCGCTTTTGGAAGTAAAAAGCTCGATTTGGGTTAGTTTCCGTAAATGGGAGACGGCTCTTTCGTTAAACCCGCAGTGACTATCAGGTTCACTGCCAATGGCACTTAAGCTCAAGTGTATCGTCTTCATGTGTGAGGCGGCTTTGTCAAGCCGCGTTACATCGCTTTGAATATGCTGCGCGTAATCACCAAATTGGCGACCGAGCCATATCGGCGCACCAGAATTCTGCGAAGAAATTTTCGGAGTGTGGAGCCGATCGATCTGTTCCTTTTTGTACAATAATTCGGTTTTCAAAACATGCAAGGACTTGATTAAGTCCTGCGTGAGCCGATAAGCGGCGATCCGCAGAGTGGCCGACATGACCCCATTAGCTGACTGTGATAAATTCGCGTGCAGCTCAGGATTGACGACGCCGTAATTTCCTTTATCTTCAAGCATGAATTCCAGGGCACGGTTAGCCAGTACTTCATTCATATTGGCATTCAGGATATCCCCGGAAGGGCTTTGTGAATAATTGCTGATGAAGTGCTTCAAATGTTTACCCCTCAATATCTCTTCCGCTGCCATCACAATGAGGTTGCCGATTCGTTGAGGCAGCGCTCCGATTTCAAGGTTTGCTTTCGCAGCCGCGATTTTAACATAAGCCATAGCTACAATAAACGCATGGTGAACGGGGGTTCTGGCATTTGGGTAAATCTGGGCAGCTCGCAGTGTTTGGATCCCATAGTAAGCATAGGCAGGTACCTCTACAGCCCCTAATTCGTCTCGTTCGATTCTTATCATCATGATCATGATCCCTCCGCAAGTTTGGTGATAACCTTTAACTAATGAAGATTAAACAAGCAATTTCTGTACCAACAAAAGGGTACAAATACAAAAATAACTTGATTTATGGTTGTGTTAACGCTCTTTGGCAACCGAAACAGCTTCAAAAAGACGTACCATAAGGAAAAGAGCAGAGCCTGGAAGAAGGACGTCAGCAAACTGGACAATTGGGAATACGACGAAAAAGAAGACAACTGGACTTGCGCAGCGGAATATATGGTGATATCTATCGTGGTGTACGCAGCACTCGATATCGGAAAGACCATCATGGTTTTTTCTTCGCTATCCTATCTAGGCTTGGGCGAAGTTAAAAAATACGAACATATATTCGTTCTTTTTCCATCCCTCCATCCGCTTAAAGATCCTCTTTATCCGTCCGTTCCACCGTCAGCGTATCCGTTTCAGGGGTGTAAGATTGTATCATCGGGAATGAAGCAAAAGGGCATACCGAACACACACAGTGTATTGTGAACCGGCCAGGGAGCCGGTTTTTTGCTGCGGATAAGCTCCCTTGAGCCATTCCCGATCCATATAGAAGACAGAAAGGAGGAGCCGTGTTGCGCAAGCAAACAAACTTTGTTAGATGCAGCGCATCGGATGACAGGAAGGAAGCTGTCCGGCAATCCGAGGAATGAGAGGGGCGGTCCGGCAGGCCGTCAGCGGCATCATCCCGGAACTCGAAGGCCGGGTGTATGATGTACACCCACCGGATGGGGCGAACGATGATCTCTACGCCGTCATCGCTTTGGGTGAAGACGTATGGAAATCTTCATGGGCGGGGTACCGGCAAGTGGTGCGGTTGAAGCTGTATGCAGGGAGTTCCGGCTTGTCGCAGATGGATGCGTGGGCTGAACATTTAATCAAGGGGCTGCACCGCAAGCGGGTAACAGGTACAGAGGATGGAGCGTTTATCCTTCATTATTTGGGTGTCCCGGAGGCGGACAAGCTCGATCCTGTATCAGGCAAAACCTTCAGGATGCTGCGTTTTGGCATCTATATGCCGGAAGCTTCAGGAGCTGGTTCGACTTCACAACCCGACGAATGGCTTAGCGCTCTGGCTGCCTGGACAGGTGACCTTCTGGGAAATCCATGGAGGATCTATCATACGTCATGGCCAGCGGGCCGGGACGATAACGCTATTTTATGGCGGATGACAGGCTGCGAGACGAAGACGGCGGGAGCCTCCAAGATTGAGGTTCGAAAAAGCTTCATCGGGCATGTTGCCTCCCCGGTCTTGGGAAGCGATCAGCTCGCAATTGTGAAACTCGTCGAGGCGCTTGGATCCAAAGTTCAGCTGCTGCTGGATTCTGAGGATCGCCGGTATATGTCGGTGGTGGAAGTATCTAGCGATTTACAGGCCGATCCCATTCTTGACGGTCAGCTTAAGCTGACCCTGATGCAGCGGAAGATGCGACCAGCAGAAGAAGCAGCATTGATCCGCCATGTTAACATTCATCCAATTTTAAAGTGAGGTGGTCCTGATGGCTGTGAAAAAAACACTCAACACGAAAGCCCGCGTCAGCAATGCTCCACGTTATGAGTTGGCAGAGCTTGCGGCACATGCCAAGGAACTGTTTGAAGTCCGAGCAGAAGTGCTTGCGGGAGCCATGTATGGAGCAGCTGGAGAGCTGTTCACGGTAACCGAGGTTAAACAAAAAATCGAACAATTTATGAAAGCGAAGGTGGTCTAATCATGGCAGGTGGAACATGGGAAAGTACGAATAAACCGGTGCTGCCGGGGTTGTATATGAATTTTAAGGCGGCGGCCGCATCAGCGATTCAGGGTGGAGTCCGCGGCACAGTCGTTGTACCGGTTAAAGCCAATTGGGGTCCGGTACGTGAGTTTGTGGAAATCGGAAGCGAGCATGCGATTGCAGAGCTGTTTTCCACGGACAGCCTGGACGGAGCAACAGCCTATCAGTCACTGTATTTAGCCTTGCTCGGCGGTCCGAAGAAGCTGCTTGCTTACCGTTTGGCAGATAACACGGCGGCTGCAGCATCCGTTACACTTCAGAACGCGGAAGCTACGCCGTCCGATGTGCTGCAGCTGCAGGCCAAATATCCGGGTAGCCGGGGTAATGGCTTCTCTGTCACCATCCAGCCGTCGCTTGGTGATCCGGCTGCTCGTGAGCTTCGCCTCTACGAGGGAGCCAAGCTGCTGAGCACCTACACAGGAGCTGACGGTTCCGCAGCGTCGATTGCTGCTCAGATTAATGAAGACAGTGTGAATGGTTGGGTAACGGCCAAGGTACTGGGTGATGGCGGCGTTCCCGCTGATGTCAGTGGTGCGGCGCTGTCGGGAGGACAGAGCGGTAACAGCGGTCTTACCAATGCTGATTACATCGCGATGCAGGATGCAGTTGAAGGTCAGGAGTTTGATGTCTTGGCTCTGGATTATGCTGCTGATATGGCTTTGCTGCAAAGTTTTGCTGCTTGGGTGAAGCGTATTCGGAATGAAGGCCGCGGGGTCATGGCTGTCTTCGGAGGAAACGCAGCTGATGATGTGTCCAAGGAAGCGGCCAATTTGGCGGCAGCCCGCTCAATGGCGCTAAACCATGAAGGGATCGTTAACGTTGGTACAGGCGTGCGTCTGTCCGGTGTGGATTATAGTTCCGCGCAGACGGCTGCTTATGTGGCTGGCCTAATCGCGGGACAGCGGCTGAATCAATCCGCAACGTACGCGGTAACTCCTTTTGAAGATGTAACCCATCGCTGGACGCGCTCCGAGCAGGAGCAGGCTGTGCGCAGCGGTGTTTTCTTGCTCTTTTTCGACGGACGCCAGGTTAAGACATTGCGTGGGATCAATACGCTCGTCAATCCGGCAGAGGGCCAAAACAATGCATGGAAAAAGATTCGCTCCATCCGTGTCATGGATGCGATTAATGAGGATCTTCAGAATGCGGCGGAACAGACGTACATCGGCAAGGTGAACAATACGGAGGAAGGCCGACTTGCTCTGATCGGGGCCGTCAAGGAATATCTCGCCCAGCTGTCGCTGAGCAATGTTATTGAGCCTGATGGTTATGATGTCATTCTCGATCCTGCCTATTACGGTAATTCCGCCGTCAATAAGCCGGAGCCGGATCAGGTCTTCCTGCAGTGGAACGTGAAGCTGACCGATGTGATGGAGCAGCTGTTTGGTACTTTTTACGTGCAATAAAAATAATTAAAACTTTGAGGAGGAACAAAACATGTTGGATGCTTCAAGAGTCATTCTAGGAACGTATGGTCAAGCGTATATCGACGGGGTATGGCAGACGCATATTAACAAGCTGGAGGCCAGCGTAGAGTTGGAGAAACGGGAATTGAAGCTGGTCGGAAACGACTGGACGGTGCACAAAAACGGGAGTAAAAAAGGGACCGGCACAATAAGCGGTTATAAGGTCACTTCAGATATGATCTCACGCGGCTTTACGAAATTCGATATTATCTCCAAGCTGGATGATCCCGAATCTTACGGTCATGAGCGCGTTCGCCTGATCCGTTGCATGCCGGACAAAATCCAGCTGGCCAACTGGACAGCCGGAGAGGAAGTGCAGGAGGAAACTGCATTTACTTTTGAAGGTTATGAGCTGCTAGATCCAATTACAGCGGATTAAATAATATGGCGGTCATACAGACGCTGGTGATGATCTTTTGTAAAGGTCAGCCATCTGCTGCATGGTTCGTTCTAGCGAAATTGCCATAAGGAGCTGCTATGCAAAATCCCCACGATGTGGGGATTTTGCGGCTGCTGATTTGGTTCACAAACTCTCAATTCATTTTATAAACAAAGGAGATTAAACACATGAGCTTACACGAAAATATGAACGAAGAGCAAATTTTGGACAGTCTGTTTGAGGCAGCTGAGAAGCTGCCAGAGGAAACTGTACGCATCAAGCGTCTGGACATGCAGATCGTTCTGCACGGACTGACTTCAAGCAGAGTGGATAGCATCCGCGAGCGCTGCACGGTCCGCCGGACGGTGAAGGGCGCAGTGGATGAGAAGGTGGATACCGAGACGTTTAACGCACTCCTCATTTCGGAAGCGACAGGCAACCTTTCTGTGAAGGGTCTGACGCTGAACGGCTGGGGTGATCCGCGGATTACGAGCCGCTTGAAGCTGTCGGGTGGGGAGCAAGCCGTTCGCCGTATGCTTCTAGCCGGAGAATTGGATGCTGTTGGTGATAAAGTGCTGGAACTGTCCGGCTTTGGGGTTGAAATTTCTGACCTAAAAAACTGATCAGCTCCGGGGGAATGACGACGATGCTATATCATCTGTGGGTACGGCATCACCTTCGTCCCGGAGATTTTTGGTGTCTTCCGCGAGGTGAACGCCTGCTGTTGCTTGCTTTTTCCGAAATGGAAATGGACAGCATAGCAGGCCAGAATTAGATAACAAAGGAGGTGAATACATATGGCTGAAGCCATAAACTACCGCATGAATCTGGTCATTGATCCGAAAAATGTGATCAAGGCGAACCGCGAGCTGCGGGCGATGGAGCGTTATTTCGAACGGATCCAGGGGCGCGTCTTAAAAATCGGGAGAACCCGTATGGTGCCTGAAATTGTACTGAAGGACAGCGCCTCGAAAGGACTGGATAGTCTGTATGAAAAATTCAACCGGGTGAAATCCCAGGTCATTCAGGCGTCTGCGAATGTGAACTTGAATGTGAAACAGTCGGCAGCCGCCAATGTGAATCCGAATATACAGATGGACTTTTCTCCGATGGTCCAGGCGCTTCAGGCAAATACGGAAGCAGTGACTAATCTGACAAGTACGCTCGAATCACTGGAGCTTGGGGGAGGGGCTGCGGAAAAGGAGAGCTCCTGGTTGGATAAAGTGGCTACCTTTTCTGGTGCGGTCGCTCTATTTGGCGGCGGTGTGAAAAGCTTTGGTGAGCTGCCAAAGAAACGAAAAGCGGTTCGTGATGCATGGGAGGGGAAGCCTGAGAAAACCAAAGGTATCATAGTTAGGAGAAAAAATAAAGATACTTTACCTTCTGAAACAAGAGTTGAGAAGGCAAAGAGGGTGAAACTCCAAAATAAAGGGAGACTTACAACTGCAGTAGGCGATCTGATTGGAACTGCTGGGTCCGCTGGCAAAGGTATTTTTGGCGGAATAAGTGAGTTGTGGAAATCCGGTAAAGATTTGTTTGGTGGCAACAGCGGCATCGTATCCGGCATTGACAGTGGCGCTGCAAAAAAAAGTATGCCATCAAATGTGGCTAAGGTTGCTCCCAAAAGCAGTATGGGCTCAGGCTTTATGAAAGGATTCGGGAAACGCCTGCTGGGTCCGTTAGCTTTTGCCGCTGATGTCGCTTCCATTGCTTCAGCTGAGCCCGGTAAGGAGCGAGCTAAAGCTATAGGTTCCACTGTCGGAGGAGGTGCTGGCGCGGCGATTGGCGGCTTTATTGGGTCGATTATTCCGGGGGCAGGAACCTTCATTGGTTCTGCTTTGGGAGGTGCCGCCGGTAGCTGGATTGGTGAAAAGGCAGGTGGTCTGATCTCAGATGTCGGTAGCTGGATTGGTGAAAAAGCAGGTGGCCTGATCTCGGGTGCTGGCAGCAAAATCAAAGAGGGTGCTTCTAAGGTTTCGGATTGGTTTTCCAGTAAATTCTCCTTCGGTAAAAAGAAGAATCCAGCCGAGGATATCGCCGAAATACCGTCTAGCATAAGAAGGCCGACAACACCCGCAGCTTCTCAGGCAATATCTAACGCACTTGCTTTAGCGAGACCTAGTGCTCCTTCTTCTGCACCTGGTCCATTCATACCGGGACCCGTTCTTCCAACTGCCTTTGCCCCGGCACCTTATCCAGGACTAATCAGCCCTTATGGACCGATGCCTCCTGCAAGTATGGCTCCGTCTCTAAGTGGCGGGCCCAGAATGGGTCCGGCAGCAAACGGTAACCCGAATGCCACAGGGAACAAAATGACGCCGCAGGTGGTTCAGATTAGTCCAGAGCAAATGACGGCCTTGTCAGGCTTTTTGAAGGATTTTAAGACGGAAACGACGATGAACTACAATCTGCCGCCGGGAGCAGTGCAGGTCACTGTGCATGAAGAGCATCCGGTGGATGTTGAAGGGCTGATTCTGCAAATCGGGCAGCGCCTGAGAGCCGAATTTAACAAAGCGACGCAGAATCGAAAGCCGGCACCTAAGGCATATGTATAACCATCCAAATAGAAAGGAGGGAGGCGGCGTGGAGTTTAGATTGATTGACGGAAAAGGTAAGAGATTTACTTTCCCGGTTAATCCAGAAGAGGTCACGATTTCACGGCAAAAAGGCTTTGATACGACCACAATTTTGTCGCGTGGGGAGTTCGATTTTCCACAGGGAAATAAGATTAAGGAAATTTCGTTTTCCTCTTTTTTTCCTAAGGAATACGACGAAGCTTTCTGCAAGGGAGGCAAGAAAAACCTGCCTAATCCGCAAACAGCCATGAATAAGCTGAATGATTTCTTGGCGTCGAAAACCCCACTGCGTTTTATCATTACCGAGACGGCGGTCAATGTACCTGTGTTCGTATCCTCCCATCAATCGATCTTTCGGGGCGGTGAGCCGGGGGATGTGTATTTTGACATTACGCTCCGTACCTGGAGTGAGTTGAAGGTTGCAAAAATAGGCGGAAGCAAGGGAGCTGCAACGAATAAAAAGCCCCGGACAGACATGAAGGAAAAGAACAAGACTTATACCGTGAAGCCGGGTGACTCGCTCTCTAAAATCGCCAAACTGGAGCTGGGGGACAGCTTCAAATGGAATCAGATTTACAAGCTGAATCAGAAGGTAATCGGTAACAATCCGAACGCCATCAAGCCCGGGCAGAAGCTGGTGCTGTCATGAGTTACAAGGTGATTTTGCAGGACAAGTACGATTTGTCCCCCTTGGTGGAATCTATTAATCTGCGGGATTCGCTGGAGCAAATCGCCTATCAGGGGACGGTCAACCTGGTGGTGACGCCGGATATGCCCCCCATTGAGCCGGGAATGGCGATCCGGATTAGCGGTATTCCTTACGGTAAAAAGGATTACGTTCCTCTGCTTCATCCGGCCGTTGTCTGGGAAGTGTCAACTTCGAATAACGGAGTGAAGCGGATGACCTTGACGCTGTACGACCGCACGGTATATCTGGATAAATCGGAGGATGAATATTTGTTCCCGGCTAAACAGACCGCAACACAGCGTTTTAAAAAATATGCGGCCGACTGGGAGTTGAAAATTGCCGTTTTGCCGGATACGGAGAAGAAGCTTGGCCGTTCCGTTTACCGGACACAGTCGATTTATGCCAGCATGTTTGCCGATCTGCGCGAGACAGCTAAAGCCGGAGGGAAGCTGTATCATCCCCGGATGATCTCATCCGGACTTGAGCTGTACGAGCTTGGAAGTAATAAGGATGTGTATATCCTCGAGGCGCTAACGGATACAACGCAATCGCGGACACTTGAGGGTGCTGCTACCATGGTTAAGGTGCTGGCAACAGCGGCAAGCGAGACCGGAAAAGAGGTTCCTTCCAAAGTGCTGGCCATTGAGAAAAAGGATATTGAGAAATACGGTCAGCTGCAGGCGATTATTCAGGACGATGAGGTCAAATCCGGCGCGGCCGCCCGTCAGCTGGCGAAAAGCAAGCTCCGCGGCATTCAGGAGACCATTTCTCTAAATGCCCCGGATATCAATACTATTCGTGCCGGAGATACCGTCATGCTAGGCTCCATGAAGCTGATTGTGATTTCGATCAGCCGAGAGATGGGCAATCCGGGAAGTATGTCGCTGGAGCTGGGGACGTATGACGATGTAAAAAGGAGGTTTTATCTTGAATAAAGACCCCTATGGACAATTGGCCTCTTCCCTCTATGCCTCGTTCAACAAGCAGACGCGTCAAGCTTTGGGCGGAGTGGGAGCAGTGCTGGGCACCATCACATCGACCGGATTGAAGCTGGATGATTTCAAGCATGAGTTCCAGGATTATATGGTCGCTGAGCTGCCTGGCTTGTTATCTCTGCCCCGTCGTACGGTTGTGGGAACTACAACCTGGGAGGGCAAGCAGCTGGAAATGTCGTTTGATTTTGAGGAAAGTGAAGTAGAAGATACGCGTCTTGAGCTGGGGAAAGGCTTAAAACCGGGAGATCGCGTGCTTGCAATTCGGGTTAACAGTGGCAATGACGTCGTTGTGGTATGTAAGGTGGTGAATGGTCATGGCTAGTTTGTTTCCTGAGACGGATGATATGATCTGGACCGATGTGTCTGAGCCGGAGATGGTGGAGGGAAGCGGGGCTGTTTTTGGACGGAGCTGGCGTTATGATTTTGAAGTCGGTGAGTTCGTGATGTCCCCTACCCGTAAAGTTACGCCTGTGGATGAGAAGGAAGCCTGGGTAATCTGGTGTGAAAAAGCCATTCGTACGCCACGTTACCGTCATCTTATCTATTCACGGGATTACGGCAGCGAGCTGGAGGAGCTGATCGGGAGCGACTACGACCATGCTTTGCAGGAAAGTGAGATCCGGCGCATGGTTACCGAGACGCTGCTGGCAGATGCGCGCACGGAGAGTGTGGATCAATTTCTCTTTACTTGGGAAGGTGAAGCCTGCCACTTCAGCTGCCAAATTACAAGCATCCGGGATGAGACTGAAATTATAGAAAGTGTGGTGATCTAATGGCAGACTTGCCGCAATATTTGCAGGATCAGACGGAAGAGAACATTATGAACCGCATGCTGGATAAAGTGCCTTCGGACATCGACAAATCTGAAGGCTCTTTTATTTGGGATGCACAGGCGCCAGTGGCGTTTATGCTGTCCGAAGCGGCCCTTTGGGCACAGGAGCTGCTGCGACGGGGGTTTGCGAGTACAGCGGCGAGCGACAATCCAGAATTTCGTTCCGCCGAACTGGACCTGAGGGCAGCCGAGCATGGCATCACAAGGCGAGAGGCTGTTGCCTCGTCCGGCAGTGTCGTATTTACGGGGAAACCGGGCACGACGGTGCCTGCTGGAACTTTTGTGGCTACACCTGCGGATGAAGGCTCCGGGGAACCCTCGGTAGAGTATGCTACAACGATGGGTGTTACGCTCAGTGACTTGGGCACAGGTACAGCTCCGATCAAGGCTGTTACACCTGGCAAAAACGGCAACGTTCCCGCAGGTGTCATTCAACTCATGTCGACATCAATTAGCGGCGTAACGTCGGTTACGAATCCTGAGCCGACGAAGAGCGGGACGGATACCGAGATGGATCAGTCTTTGTTAGAAAGATTTTACGCCAAGGTTCGTAGCCAGGGTACGAGCGGCAACAAAGCGCAGTATATGCAGTGGGCCAATGAAATCGCTGGTGTTGGAGGAGTAGAGGTCGTTCCTTTGTGGAAAGGCCCTGGCACGGTAGGACTGTATCTGTTGGACACGGACAAGCGTGCTGCAAGCAAGGATATCGTGGATGCCGTCCAGCGCCATATCGATCCGTCTCAAGATGGACAGGGCGAGGGCGTTGCCCCGTCAGGTCCGGTGATCACCGTGATGCCTGCGAAGGAAATGGAGATTAACATCTCAGTTAAAGTGCAGCGCACTTTGGAACAACCTTCAACATTGGACGAAATCCGGCAGCTGATCGAGGAAGGCGTTCGCACCTACTTGCAGCAGATCGCGTTTAACCGGAAAGATCCCCTAGTGCGTTACACGAGGATTGCTGCCGTTCTGCTGGACATCCCGATTATTGTAGACTACGCAGATCTGACGATTAACGGCAACACCGAGCAGCAAAATATCGAAATCGGCCTCGGTCAAGTCGCGGTGTTGGGGACGGTGAGCGTTAGTGAATAATACCAAAATGAACAGCTTGCGTGGTCGTGAGCTGTTTTCTTATCTTCCGGCTTATTATGAGACTTCCCGCGTCATGCAATCGGATATGGATGCCAAGGGCAGTGAGATGGACAGGTTTTATCAGGCTTTGAACTCAACTGTTGACCAGTTCTTTGTGCGCACGGCTACCTGGGGATTGGATCGCTGGGAGACTGAGCTGGGCATTCCCACGGATCGCACCAAGCCAATCGAGCAGCGGCGGGCCGTAATTGAGTCCAAGCTGCGTGGAGCGGGGACTTTTACGGGGCGTCTCGTTAAAAATGTTGCTGAAGCCTATGACGGCGGCACCGTCGACGTATCCTTTCAGCCGCAGGAGTGGGCGTTCACTATTACGTTCATAGATACGCTTGGGATTCCGCCTAATTTGGACGATTTGAAAGCAGCGATTGAGGAGATCAAGCCAGCGCATTTGGATGTGGTGTATGAATTTAATTATTTGCTCATTCGCGATATTCATGACGTGATGACCTTACATGATATGGAACAAACACCATTAAATAAATTTGCAGGAGGTGCTTGAGTTGTCTAATAACACACCGAATTTAGGACTACTGAAAAAAGATCCGATGGTGGATGGTAATGAGACTTTTAATATTAAGACGATGTTGAATGACAACTGGGATAAGATTGATGAGGTAGTGGGGCAGGTCCGGGAGGATTTGGGGAACATCGATGTGGAACTTCCGGATGCATCTCTTACGGAGAAGGGAATTGTGCAGCTCTCCAATGCTACGAACGGCACGAGGGAGAATGTGGCGGCTACGGAGAAGGCGGTGAAGGCGGCGTATGACGAGGCGCTCGCGGGAAAGCAGCTTGGAGTTGAGCAAAAAGCAAATGTGGTTGCCGCGCTCAATTCCATTGGGGTAGCGGCATCCACTAGTGAAACTTGGGCGCAGCTCATACCAAAAATTGCGGCAGTTATCCGGGCGACGGGCAATGCTACTGTTGCAGACGTAATTGCAGGAAAGACGTTTAGTAATGCAAGCGAAAATGGTTTAACAGGAACCATCCCGGATAGAGGCGCGGGGGGTACTGTTACACCGAACACCGCAGACCAAACCAAAGAAGCTGGACGGTATACAAGCGCGATAACAATCAAGGGGGAGCCGAACCTGATAGTAGGTAATTTGCCAAAGGACAAGACTTTCTTTGGTGTAACGGGTCTCCTTGAACGAATGACCACAGCAGAGAAGCGAGTTATAGCCAATGCGATAACAGGTAAAGGGGTAGCAGCCTCAGCGAATGATACGAATACGGTTCTCGCTAATAAAATCGGGTTGATCCAGACCACCAAGTATGCTTCGGGCAGTCTCTATGCTTCGGAGGGAAGAGTGTACGTCAGTGGGGTGGGCTTTCGACCCAAAATGATCAAACTGTACGGTGATTATTATAACAGCGAGAGCTACTTTACGGTTTGTTTTCTCTTCGATGATCCGATCCGTAGCGCCTATGGTTTTTTGACCCCGAACACGAGTTACGATGGAGGGGTGATGTCCGGGGTTGGGAGTAACCTTCGAGACAATCTCATCACGAATAGTGGATTTAACGTTTATTATTACTATTGGCTAAATAATCTGATGTACTGGGAGGCTTGGGGACATTGAATAACGCAATCGGCAGACGCTTATATTATCTGAAAGCAACAGGTGAAGTGATTCAAGATACAGGGGAGCGTACTGGATGGGTGGTAGAAACCACCGTAGAACAAGACTTTGAAACGTACCGCTCCTTGCGTGAACGGGTACCGGAGACGGTGGGGATGATCCAACTGGAGTATGGGGCGTACGCAGCCGATCGAGCTGAGGGCGGTAGCATTACCCGCATTGACATGGATACGATGGAACCGATGTTTACGTATCGTGATCCAATTGACCCAGGGACGCCACAAGAGCCGGGTCCAGCATTGTCTGAACAACTAACAACCTTAAAAACTGAAAATGAATCATTGAAAAGTAGGGTTTCGGACGTCGAAATGACGATTACCGAAATCCTTTTTTCATGAGGGAGGTGATTGCTGATGCTCAAAGATTTTCAGGTGCGTGTTGTGGCTAACGCTTACATTACTCGCGTAAACGAGGGCGAGGGTATTATTGATCAAGTCGTATCGACTTACCCAATGCAGGCAGATGATCTCGATAAGGTTTTAGCTTATGTGTATGTCATCCGTCCGGATCTTGTACCGACAAAATAATATCAATATCATGCTTCGAAGTGTTCTTGGGGATTTTGTTTCGAGGGCCGTCTTTTTTGTGATATAGGTATTATTGTATGGAGTAACCCTTAATGGGAAATTTATTCTAGAAAAAAATTAGAACTTTCTTATTTGTAGAGATTTTTCTGTACTGAATTGAAGAGAAGAACATAGCAGACATCCAGTTAAAGAGAGGAGCAGTAGAGTATGATTGTGCAGGAAATGCAGGCTTCTCTGAAAAAAGTCTTGCAAACAAAGTTTACGGATATCTCCCCCATCTCCAAAGAGGATGCCGACCCACTACCACCAGCTCCATACTTCCAAACCGAACTAACCCTAGCCGAGTTCGAGCCGATATCGACAAGTCGATATGCGGCTCGTTTTCGTTTCCGCATCGTCTACATGCCAGTGGAAGGGAAGCCGGTGGCAACTATCATGGATGAGATACTGGAGAGCCTGACATCTCTGGATGTCAGCGGCAGACCATGCCGCGCTTCATCCGTAGCTTGGGAGAGACCGGAAGATAAAACGCCATCAGAAGATGGATATTTTCGCGCAGAGTATGTCATTCAGATGACATCAGATCAGGAAGAGACAGGCATGAAAATGCAAACATTTAAACAGGGAGGCGGATTGAAATGAGTAAAAAGGAAACAGCAGCAGCGTTTAGCAAACATCAACTGGCACAATCCAATCAATTCAGTAACCGTGAGAAGGATGTACTGAGTGCCATTCTTGAAGAAGGCAAAACGTACACCGTTCTGCAAGCTAAGGAACAGTTAAAAACATATTTGAAAAAGGAGGTCATTTAAATGGCCGGAGGAACATGGACAACACCAAATAAAGTAAGACCGGGTGTATACACCCAAATCTCATCGCAGGAGCAGCCGATTGGACGCGTAGGAGAGAGGGGGATTGCAGCACTGGGCTTGTCTCTGCCATGGGGTGAACCGCAGAAGATGATCACAGTAACACCGGGCACAAACCTGTTTGAGGTATTGGGGTATGATGTGACTGCTCCACAGCTGCTCGCTGTAAAGGAAGTTCTTAAACGTGCAGGTACGTTGCTACTTTACCGCTTGAATAGCGGGACTCAGGCAACTGGTACGGCTGCAGGGCTTAAGGTGAACGCACGCTATGGCGGTGAACGCGGTAACGATATCCAAATCGTAATCGAGAACGCTGTGGATGATACCGGCAAGTTCGTGGTCAGCACCCTGCTGAACGGCAAAGTCGTCAACAAGCAGCTTGTGTCCAGTGCAGAAGATCTGAAATCGAATCTGTACGTGGAATTTGCACCTGAAACGGGTGATCTGGCGGCAACGGCGGGATTTTCTCTGACTGGCGGCGCGAACGGAACGGTGACAAATCAGGAGCATGTGGATTTTCTGGCAGCACTGGAAGTGCAGGATTTCCAAACCGTCGGGCTGCTTTCATCGGATGCAACGCTGAAGTCACTATATACCGCATTCATCAAGCGTCTTCGCGAGCAGGAAGGCAAAAAGGTACAAGCTGTGCTGACCGATTATCCGGTTGCGGATTACGAAGGTATTATCAGTGTGAAGAACGGTGTTATTTTGAGCGACGGAACAGTGATTGACAAGGTAAAGGCTGTTGCCTGGGTTACCGGAGCGACGGCTGCGGCAGCCATCAATGAATCGCTTACGTATGCGGCTTATGATGAAGCGGTGGATACCGATATTCGTATGAGTCATACGGAGATTGAAGCTGCGCTCACAAATGGTGAGTTTCTGTTTAGCTACAGCGGAGGAAAAGCCGTGGTCGAGCAGGATATTAACTCCTTTACATCGATTGAGCCGGCGAAGGCGCGTCATTTTTCCAAAAACCGAGTGGTCCGCGTGCTGGACGGCATTGCGAATGATCTCAAGCTCCTTTTTGAGAAGTCCTATATCGGCAAAGTAGACAACAATGTGGACGGCCGTACTTTGTTCTGGGCAGAATGCGCTGCGTACTTTACTTCCCTGCAACATATTGGTGCGATCCAGAATTTTAACGCCAACGAGGATATTGTGGTGACACCTGGCTCAGAAGGTGACGTGTTGTTTGTGGATATTAAGGTACAGCCAGTGGATGCAATTGAAAAAGTATATATGAAAGTGAAGGTGGTCTAAGATGGCATTTTTGCGGGCAAGTGACACGATTTCTGGACAAGAGGGTAAGGCATTCGTCAAAATAGGCGAGCGTATGGAGGAAATGTTCTATATTAAAACCTTGGAAGCTACCGTGGAAAAAGAAAAAGCAGAGCTGAAAATGATGGGGCAGCGTGCCGTTCAGCATAAAGCTATTGGCTGGAAGGGCAGCGGTACCATGACCATTTATTATGTGACTTCGCTCTTCCGCGAGCTGATGATGGAATACATTCAGTCCGGCAAGGACGCGTATTTCATGATCGAAGTGCGCAACGAAGATCCGGGTTCTTCAGCAGGGCGTCAGACCGTTATTTTGGAAGGCGTGAACCTGGACAGTGTTATTATGGCTTCCCTCGACACAGAAGCAGAGGCGCTGGAAGAAGAAGTGGCCTTCACTTTCGAAAATGTGCGGATCGAGACGCCGTTCAGTGCATTGTCTTAATTGGAAAATCTTGAATAAACAATGTGTAAAGAAAGATGAGGAGGAAGTTAAATGAGCGATTTTAGTATGTTTTTTGCAGGTCAGTCGTCTGCGGAGATCACGGAGCAATTCGTGGTCTCTGTTCGTTTTAAGGATGCAGAGGGAAGTCCAGTACCTTGGAAGCTGCGCAGTATCACGGAGGAAGAGAACCAGGAATGCCGTAAAGCCGCGACACGTAAGGTGAAGGGCAAGAACGGGGTGTTTACGCCGGAGATTGACCCGAATGACTACATGGCGAAGCTGATGATAGCAAGTGTTATATACCCGGACTTGAAAAATAGCGATCTTCAAAAATCTTACGGTGTGTTGGGCGCCGAATCCCTTCTCCGCAAAATGCTACTGCCTGGCGAATTCGCTGCGCTCGGTGAACGTGTACAGGCGCTCAACGGCTTTGACCGGGACATGAACGACTTGGTGGATGAAGTAAAAAACTAATTAAAGAGGGCGATGGTGACGCGAACTACGCGTATTATGCCCTCCATGAACTGCATATCCTCCCTCATCAACTCATGGCGATGTCGGCCCGGGAACGGGCCGCCATTTATGCCATGATCTCGATGCGAGTGGAAAAAGAGAAGCAGGTGCGGATTCGAAAGCGGAAATAGATTTGAAATGAAGGGGGTGAGGTTTTTATGCTTGCACTAAGAGAACCTACAGCATTGGTTAAGCAACAAAACTTAATAAAACCGATAACTCTTGAAGCCAGTTTATCACCGACTTTGATCAATAACCTGATTGTCGTCAACAAACATGTTAATATCCTCGAAAATCATTTCACTGATGTATCCGTTGAAATTGGAAAAGCAGCAGATGAACAACAAAGTTTGAATGATGCCATACAAGCAGGGACTCAAGAGGCTGGTCTATTAAGCCAAGTGTTCTCGGGTTTAAAGAAAGTACAAGGTGCAATGCAGTTCGTTGCAGAGATGATGATTGTTCCAGCTGCTAAAGAACAAGCTCTTGAGGATCTGATGAAGGTTCGGGTAGGGAATCCAGAAGTGGGCACAGCCATGTTTGATAAATTCAAGCAGGACGCGCTCCGCACAGGGATGGATGTCAGTGAAACAATGAACAATGCATTGTCATTCATGTCGATGACCAAGAACTCGGATCAAGTATCGGAGTTGAATAACTTTGCAGCAAGGCTAAGTAAGCTGACCCCGGGAGACAAAAGCTCCTCCGACGCAACCGCTGCCATTATGGGGGCCATGCGCGGCGATACGGGAGCCCTTGCAGAGGAATTCAACATTCCTGAAGGTCATCTGGATGAGTTTAATAATGAGGTTCAGGCGTCGAGGGGGAATTTTGCCGCGTTCCTGGTGTCTATGGATCAGCTGCTGCAGAAATCAGGGATGACACAGGAAGGGTTAAATACGATGCTGGACACTCCGCTCAATCAATGGCAGCAGCTTCTTGGGAATGTGAACAGCTCATTTGCCCAAATGGGAACCGGGGCACTTGAGGCGCTTGCGCCGCTTCTTGAAATGCTGAATACGGCCTTCGATTCAGGAAGCTTTGATCCGTTTATTCAGGCTATTTCGATTGGCTTAGCTTTTATAGCGCAGATGTTTTTGTGGATTGCCGAAATTGTGCCTCCGGCGTGGGAGTTTTTAAAGAATGTTATTTCATCCGTGGGGTTTGTATTGTACCCATTAATAGCTGGAATTCTGCTGTTGATAAGCATTTTTACAGTAGGTAAAGTCATATCAACTTTATTCTCAACTGGTATTAATACTCTTTCTACAACTTTTAGAGGATTATGGACAGTGATGAATGCGAATCCGTTTATGCGGATTATTTCTCTGATTATTGGTATTGTCACTGTGATTTTATCCTTAATGTTAGCTTCGGAGGGCGTGAGGCAAGCCTTCAGTAACGCCTTTGGTTCTATTGTCAATTTTGCTCAAGATACAGTTAATACCGTGATTAAGGTCATTAACGGTGCACTGACTGGAATTAACAAAATTAGCGGTTTTTTTGCGGATTTACTTGGAGTTAATGCAAAGGAGATTGCCCTAATTGAATATCGAGCAGATTATTCCAATTTCAAGGACGCTGGACAGGATGCGATTAAGGACTTTTCAATGGATAATCTGAAGAAGAAGTTTATGCCTAAAATAGATACGGGTGAAGATAATAATGACCTACTAAAACAATTTAACGAAGGTAAGACCGGGCCGGATGTTTCCTACCCTAAAACAACTTCGGGCGTTGTACCATCTAATGTTCCGATGTCTAGCGCTCCAATGCCTAAAACACCTGTGCCTGTATCTCCGGCGGGAGGCAGCATTGACTCCATTGGAAAAGTAGACAATTCGGTTGACGTGGCGAGCGAGGACCTTAAAGTCATGCGGGATTTGGCTGAAGTCAATGCGATCAGCAACATGATCACGTTAACGCCAACCGTGCAAATGACGACAGGGGATATTAACTCCGGTGCGGATCTGGATACGATCATGTCCAGAATTAACCGAACGCTTGAAGAGCAGTTTGTATCCAGTGCGGAGGGGGTTTATTTGTAATATGAGTGAATATGGATTATTCCTGAGCTTTAACAATCAGGAGGAAGTATTTCGTTTTCCGGTTAATCCGGAGAAAATTAACGTCAAGGACAGCGGTGACGGCAAATCTTATACGGTGGCAGGTCTTGGTGAAATCAATGCGATTCTATATCCGAAGTTAACGGAAATATCTTTTAACAGCTTTTTTCCGGGCCGAATGTATCCCTTTGTTCATTTAGACTCCAAGGGCGAACTCAAACTTCCAATTGATTATGTGAACAAGATCAAGGAATGGATGGAGAGCAGGAAACCTGTCCGCTTCGTTCTGACCGGCTTGGTCCCGGATCCGCTCAGCGGTACGGATAAAGGCAATGTAGTGCGAGCGATGAAAACTTTTGGTATCAATATGGCTGCTTCCATTGAAAGCTTTGATTGGAACACAGCTTCCGGTTCGCCGGAGGATATAGAATTTTCGATCACATTAAAACGTTATGTTTTTTATGGAGCTCGTAAGGTTGTACCTGTAAAAGGGAAATTATCAACTTCAGTGAAGAAGATTATCAGACCCGATGATCGAAAAAAACCGACCTCCTATACGGTAGCCAAGGGCGATTCTTTGTGGAGCATTGCTCAAAAGCTACTCGGCAGCGGTTCACGTCATGCGGAGATTCAGAAGTTGAACGGAATCAAGGATCATGAGGTTCGGAAGCTTGCTGTGGGCCGGGTTCTTAAGATTCCGTAAGGGGGTGTTCACGTGATCGAGATTATGCTGGATCGAAAAAATGGAAGCGTGTGGGATCTGGGACAAGTTGTCACGGATATTACATGGAAGACAAGTCGTCAGGCGAAGCCGGCGAGCTTGGATATAACATTTGTAAATGATGGACTGGCACAGAGTAAGAAGTTTGATGTGGCAAACGGCGATATCGTGCGTTTTCGGAAGGACAACAAGGATTTGTTCTATGGATACGTCTTCTCAAAAGAATGGGGAGCCGATGCCCAAGTGAAGCTGATGGCTTATGATCAAGTTCGATACCTATCAAGCAATGAAACGTACCGTTTCGAGAATGTTAAGGTGGAGGACATCATTCGCAAAATTGCCAAGGATTACAATCTGAAAACGGGGGAGCTGACGGATACCAAGCATACGATACCCTCCATGCTGCAAGACAATAAAAAGTTGATTGATACGATTTCCAAAGGGCTCGATGCTACGCTGATCGCCACTGGACAGTATTACATGTTTTACGATCAGTTCGGAGAGCTGACGCTAAAAAACATCAATGAAATGCTGCTTATGCTGGCCATCGGAGAAGACAGCCTGATGACGGATTTTTCGTACAAAAAGAGTATCGACAATGAGACGTACAACCGGATCAAGGTCGTTCGGGACAACAAGGAGACCGGAAAGCGGGATGTGTACCTTTATCAGCATGGGCAGAATATCGCTCAATGGGGGCTTCTTTCTCTGTATGAAGTGGCAGACGAAAACATGAACCCTGCACAGTTGAAAGAACTTGCTAAAAACTTGTTGGAGCTGAAAAACAGGGAGGAACAGACACTGTCGGTTGAGGCTATTGGAGACTTGCGAGTCCGTGCCGGAAATACGATTTACGTAAATCTTCCCGGTGAAGGTTTAAAACCGTATCTGATTGACGAGTGCACGCATAAGTTTTCCAATGGCACCCATACGATGTCGCTGAATATGAAGGTGGTGTAACGAATGATGCTGGATATTATTAAAAAAGCGAGCCTGAGCGCCGTAGGTAGCACGAATCCAATGGCGGTGCTCTATGGCATCGTAACTTCTCAAAATCCTCTTGAGGTGAACGTGGACCAGCGTTTCAGCCTGACGGAGGATTTTTTAGTTGTTGGGGAATCCATGACGGAGTACAAGCTGAACATCGGCGGTGAAGAATATGTGATCCGTGAGGGTCTGAAAACAGGTGATACAGTACTGTTGGTTCGTTATCAGGGCGGGCAGACGTATCTTGTGCTGGATCGGCTGGTGAAGCCGTCATGATTCCGCAGGGAGGAACGCTTTTGCCGGAAAGTGAGATTTCAGAATACGTAGATCAGCCTAGTCTGACGTATCGATTGAACCTGGAAGAAGGAACGATATCAGGACAAGTTGATGGGCTTTTGGCGATCAAACAGGCGGTAGCCAAAATGCTTCAGACCCGTCGTTTTGAACATTTAATCTACAGCAGTGACTATGGGCAAGAGTTGGATGCTGTCATTGGGCGTGATCCGCTATGGGCATATGCCGAAATTGAACGTCACATTAAGGAAGCGCTGCTGCAAGATGACCGGATTTTGTCGGTAGAGGATATGAATATTACATTTGCGGGTGAGCAGGCAATGGCTGAGTTTACAGTCCGCAGTGTGTATGGAGCTTTTGATATGAAGAAGGAGATGACGAAGGATGGTTGAGGAGCAGACCTATGAGACGATTTTGGAGCGGATGCTGGATCGCATTCCGGATCAGATCGACAAGAGAGAGGGGAGCATTATTTATGATGCGTTAGCCCCGTCCGCTGCCGAATTAGCACAAATGTATGTGGAGCTGGAAAACTCCATGAATCTGAAGTTTGCTGCAACCGCGTCGGGAGAATATTTGGACCGCAGTATTGCCTGGTCTGGAATTATCCGAAAGCAGGCCACCAAGGCACAATTGCTCGGGCTGTTTTCCGGACAGAATGCTGTCCCGATGGATGTACCACTTGGCAGTCGGTTTTCACTGGATCCTTTTAACTACAAAGTGATTAAGAGGGTCGAGACCGGACAGTATGTTCTGGAGTGTGAGAGCACAGGAAAGGAAGGCAACCGTCGTTTTGGCACTCTTCTGCCGCTAGATTACATTAATGGACTTGTGAAAGCCGAGCTTTCGGAATTGTGGGTACCTGGTGAAGATACCGAGTCGGATGAAGCTTTATATGATCGTTATCGTGAAAAGATTTCCCGTCCCGTAACGAGCGCTAACCGGAACCAGTACGAGCTGTGGGCAAGGGAGAATTCAGGGGTGGGAAAGGCGAAGGCTTTTCCGCTGTGGAATGGACCAGGCACAGTTAAGGTTGTTTTGCTGAACAATGATATGAGGTCGCCCACGGTATCGGTTGTGGAGGCAGTTCAGAAGTATGTAGATCCGACTCAAGATGGGATGGGTGAGGGAGCTGCCCCGGTCGGTTCCGTTGTCACCATAGTAGGAGCTACAGAAGTTCCAATTAATATTGACGTCAAGGTGACCCTGCTAGAAGGAGCAGGCATGGACGGTATTCAAGAACAACTTGAGGACGCGGTACGGAAGTATCTGAAGGACTTAGCTATGGTAGACCCGTTGGTACGGTATAACCGGATTGCCAATGTGGTGCTGGATATGCCACAGGTAATTGACTATGAAATGCTGACTATAAATGGTGGCGTAGAGAGTATCCTGATTGAGCCGGAGGCCGTAGCTGTGTTAGGGACGGTGACCGTGACATGAGTAAAACAGAGGCATGGTTAAGTTATCTGCCGTCTTATTACCAAGAGATTACGGAGATGAAATCGATTGCTTCAGCAAAGGGCGCTGAATTGGACAATTTAGCTGATCGTCTTGAGGATATGCTGGATCAGCATTATCCGGAAACGGCAACGTGGACACTATCGAGATATGAACAGGATTTGAGTATTCCTACGAATCTTTCCAAGCCGGTAGAGCAGCGGCGCTCTGTGATCATCTCGAAAATGCGTGGCAGCGGCAAGGTGTCGGGCAGTATGTTGAAAAATGTGGCGCAGGCTTTTGAAGGAGGGCGAATAGATGTCTCGGTGTCTCCAGCAGAGTACAAAATCATAATCACTTTCATCGATACGCTGGGCATTCCCGAGAACCTTGATGATCTAGAGAAGGCTTTAGATGATATTAAGCCGGCGCATATGGCCTTAGATTATGAATTTAGGTTCTTACTGGTAAAGGATATTAATAACGTAATGACCTTTAATCAGTTAAAGGAACTACCATTTAATAAATTGGCTTTTAGAAGGACAGGAGGTTTATGAGATGCCAACAAAGACACCGAATTTAGATTTATATAAGGTTAATGGTGAAACCGATGGTAACGACACATTTAACGTGGATGTCGTGCTTAATGACAACTGGGACAAGATCGATGCGGCTGTTGGTAATATTAAAGTGGATATCCCAGATGCCTCTCTAACCGAAAAGGGTATCGTACAGCTATCGAATGTAACGAGTGGCACACGGGAGAATGTGGCGGTTACAGAGAAGGCAGTAAGTGACGCTGCTCTTCAGGCGAAGTCATACACCGACCAACAGATCAGCCTGGTCACGGAAACAGGCATCCCGAAGCTGGTCAGCTACCCGCTATTGGTGACGGCCACAGTCGATAATCAGAAGGTATTCGAGATCCCGCTTGATCTTTTCGACGCCAACACCGACACCTTGCTAGTAGCAATTAACCGGGCAGTATTGGATTCGACTCAGTACACCGTGACCAACACTGTTCGGAACGAAGCCGGAGAAGTCACGCAGCGGGCGAAGATCACTCTTCTTTCCGGCGTGGCCTCAACGTCTGAGGTGACGATGGTAGTCCTGAAAAACGTTCCAATCGGCCCGGACGGATCGATCAACGGCGCGGTACTGGCGGCGAACAGCGTACCTATTAACCGGGTCACTGGGCTTGAAGAAGCTCTCAATAATATTACTAGATGGGGGGCGCTATAAATGGCAGACGTAATTAAACGTTTTGCGGCCGGGTCCAGAAACGTAAATCAGTCCGGGGACGTATATCGAGTTCCGGCAAATAAAATAGCCTTAATTAAGGCTATAACACTAACAACCGGAACAGCGCCAACAACCGTTACCGTAATTATAGGTGGAGTTTTTATAATTTTTGCGTACCCTATGAAAGCGAATGATACAATAACCATACCTTTCCTAGACCAGGTCATAGAAGGTGGGGAGTCAATATCAGTTGCGGCTGGAAGCGGAGCTATGTACTACTACATTTCTGGACGCGAGGTGGACGTATAATGCCGTCACTTAGTAATTATCGTTTAGACGCTTATCGGCTTGGTGGGGTTGAACAAAACACGACAAGTCGTTCGTTTATTACGAAAATGTACGAGGAGCCTATGCCCGGTAATACTGTCAGTGATCAGCTACTATTCACTATCCCAGCTAGTAACAACTATGTTGACTTTTATTCAGTGGGCGAGGCTGCTGCTCATTACACGCCCGGCCTCGCTTTGATCGCTAGTACTAACGGTGGTAATGGAGCTGGGTACAGTAAGGTTAGTTTATTGTTCGAAGACGAGGGTGGTAAATTTTCTGGAAATATGTTAGAGAGTAAAGGCGAGTATAATAATGGATTAGGATTCGCTTCAATGCACTTGGATAGGGCTACTCGCATATTAACCTTTGTAAGAACATACAAACATGGGGGTCAGGCTGTCCAAGATGTCTACACTATACCCTCAATCTTTAATACATTTGGACAAATAAAAGTGAAGGTCAGACATACTTCAAATCCAGCAAGTACGAATAAGATGCGTGCAACAATTGATGCGGCTTTTCTTATTACAACATAAAGGATGGTGTTGAATCGATGTATATTATTTATGATCAAAAGTCTGATTCTACTGGTATAGTTAATGAGGTTATTTTTATACCTACAGTATCTGATGGGGCAAGACCGGGTCGAGATATTGGGAATAAACCGATGATCTATCCCGAAAACATTCCAGGTATGAGTTCACGCCTCATGATCAACTTGGAAACCGATGAACTTTATTATGACTATTACGCACCTGAGACTATCGAAATGAAAATTCAAAATTTAGAGAAAGAGAACGCCGATCTAAAAGCGCAGTTAACCGAGGCGCAATCTGCAACGTTGGAACTACACGAAAGCCAAACGACGCAAGACGCCAAGATCGTTGAAGCGAATAACGCAACGTTAGAGCTTTACGAATTAATCGCACAGGGAGGTACAGTATAATGGCAGAGGTAGTTGTTAAATACATTCATAGAGTTTATGCAACGGTTATTATCGACGGAGGTCGGACGTATAACAGCGTAATGGAGCGAGACAAACCAAGTGTAGAGATTGCGCTGGAGGAAAAAGGATACAACGTAGACGAGGCGGGCGATATTCACCCGATCGAAACAGTATAACAAACACGCTTTCAATTGGGAGTGTGTTTTTTTATGCCCTTGGTAACAACGATATTTTATGGAGGGGAGATGAACATACATGGCAAAGGGAATAACAGCGCAGGAGATGGACGCTACAACGGCATCGGGCCTTGTCCCACATCTAGGCACAACGACTAATAGTGGCAATGCGTACAGCATAACAACAAGCGCAGACGTTAAGCCGAACACCAAGTTCACGCTTAAGATCAATGCAGCAAGCTCTACAGCTCCGACACTCAAAATCAATAACGATACAGCATTACCTATTAAAAATGCGAATGGCAATAACGCAAAGTTATACGCTAGTGTCTATACACTGTTCCGGGATGGATCGGCTTTTATCTTACAGGGTGAAGGGGGTGAGTACGGAACAGCTACCGCCGCCGATGTAGCCGCTGGTAAAACTATTGGCACCGAAAATGGGATTGTGACGGGAACATTGGTTCTACCGACTAGGACTATCGTGAATAAGTCTATGCCAAAACAGAACTTTGACGAACCTATCCCATTCTTAGTTCAAGATATTTTCCAGATTCCCGCAAGTTCGAAATTTGCCGATGTGTACACGGCGCCGTTATCAACAACACAGCTTAAACTTGACGCTGCTATTTGGTCGGAATTTACAGTGCTTGAGACAGGAACGTATACAGCTACTGTGGAACTAATCGATAGTAATGACGTAGCGTACGCCATCTTAAGTAGGACAACAGTAATGACGTTAAGTAGGTTTAGTATGGGGTTATCTAGTTTTAGCATTGATCGTCAGGCTAAGAAAATAACATATGTTACCAAGCCATTAGACGCCCCAATTACAGCCGACCTGACTTCAAACTTTAATGCTACCGGTGTATTGCGTTTTGTGGCAAGGTTGATTACAACAAAATACGGGGGCACTTACCCCAGCATAACATCTGAGGTTCAAAACGCATTTATCATAACGACTTAAGGAGGTTTAAATGATATGCACATAGTGTACCAACCTGAGAACGTCAAGGTCGGCAGGGTGACTGAGATTCTTTCACGCCGAGATACTGATCGGGAATACCAGCACATTGTTGATATGGGCGACGACGCTCTAATGATCTACCCGGACAATATTCCCGGAATGGTGCCAGTACTTAAAATACACCTTGATGAAGGGTTGTTTTATGACTACTACGTCCCGGAGACAATCGAAGCCCAAGTATCAGATATACAGCAAGAAAACGCAGAACTGAAACAAGCGATAGCAGAATTAACAATGATGATCGCAATGCCAACACCTTAACGAAAGGAGGTGATACATCATGACATTTACAAAAGACAGCGGTCTGGTAAAGGTTTGGGTTAGCTTGGTTATGGTAGGGACATACAAGCTAGATCAAGTTCCTGTACTGTTCAACCTCAAAGCAGTTGTAACAGATGTAGTAAACGGAACAGCATAAAGTAAACAGATAACGCCACAAGGCGTTTTTATTTTGCCCTCGGTTATCCGGGGGCTTCTTTTATAGATAGGGGGAAATTGAATGGAGCAATCCGAAGGGTGAGAACAGTGCCTAAACCTGATTATAGCTTTGTAACAGAAATCCGGATGCGGCTTGCTCTTATTGAAGAAACACTAAAGCGACCTTTAAGTGCTTTGGCTGCAACATTAGATAATGTTTAAGAAACAGCTAAGGACGCGAAGCGCAAAGCAGAAGAAGCACTGAGAATCTTTGATAAGAAAGCTGATGCTAGAAATGAGTTTAAGTTAGCACCTTTTATGGTGTGTCGTTTACAGGATCTATTTAAGAGATATTTAGGCCGTATGGATTGTAATAAGTTATCAGCAATAAATAAAAAGGTTGTGTATATATGGAGTGGAACATGATTTTCGAACTTATTGATCCGCGTTTGCTTATCGTCGTGTCAGCGTGTTGGGTTATCGGCTTCATCTTGAAAAAAACTCCGAAGATACCTGATTGGAGTATTGTGTACATTGTCTTAGTACTAGCTGTGACATTAACCGTTGGCCTGATTGGCTGGAGTGTTGAGGCGTTGATCCAAGGTATACTTGCTGGAGCATTTGCGGTTTTCGGTCATCAGGCTGTAAAGCAAGCCAAAAATGGAGTTAACGGCTAGTGAGCAGCAAATCTCGTAAAAGTGCAAGTTAAGTGAATCCTCAGACTATTCAATAAAATAGTTTCAGTTATTGGAGTCCGGCATACCCGGGCTCTTTTAATTTTTCACGCCTTGCTTTTAAGAGGAACAACTGCTAAATCTTGCAATTCAAGCAAGACGATCTTGCCGACATCAAAGCTCAAGGTTTAGTACTCAATTTCTTACAGCTATCTGACTGACAAAATTTTCACCCCATCATTGCGTTTCTATCAATTTAAAATCCCTTATCTCTACCCAGTTTGAAAAATCCCACCCACCAAAGGAGGAAAGTATATGTATGAGCACATCAGCCAGTTGTTTAAGATGTTCATGGCGGGCGCGGGGGCCGTGACCGGGTATTTCTGGGGCGGCTGGTCGCTGCTACTTCATTTGTTGTTGTGGTTTGTCATTGTCGACTGGCTGACCGGATGGGCGGCGGCTTGGATGAACGGAGAACTCCGGAGCCGGATCGGCTATATCGGAATTGCCAGAAAAATGACGATCTTTCTTATTATCGCGATTACTCACCTCATCGATCAGGTACTTGGAGAGATGAACTATTTTCAAAATACGGTGACATTCTTCTATTTGGCCAATGAACTCTTGTCTATTATTGAGAACGTCGGGCGAATGGGGGTTCCTATCCCGCAATCGTTGCGTAAAGTAGTAGGAGTCTTCCAAACGAAATCAGAGGAAGAGATCAACATTGAACGAAAGGAGGAAAACAAAAATGAAGTCTCATGAATTTATAGCCAAGCTTGTACCTATTGCAGTAGAGGACATGCGTCGCTACGGCGTTCCGGCCTCTTTAACCATCGCTCAGGCTATTTTGGAGTCCAATTGGGGCAAAAGCGGCCTGACGCAAAAAGCCAACAACCTGTTTGGTATCAAAGGTACAGGCCCTGCTGGTAGTGTTACGATGCCTACGGTTGAATACAAGGGACAGACGCGTTATACAACGAACGCCCAATTTCGCAAATATCATTCCTGGGATGAATCGGTAGAAGACCATACCCGACTGATTCTGAATGGGACGCGTGACAAGCCGAAGCGGTATCACGGCGTACTATGGGCTGACTACAAAACAGCTGCCACCGCGATATGGAAGGGCGGTTATGCAACCGACCCAAGCTATCCGCAAAAACTTATTTCTATTATAGAGAAGTATGATCTTAACCAATATGATCTGCAAGGACAAGTAAAGGAGGAGGATATTGTGAAAATCGAAGCGTTGACTGCCGAAGTACAAAAACTGAGAGATCAGGTACGTCTTCTGACGGACAACCAGGCTGCGCAAACGAAGAAACAGGAGTCTCAAATCAATCAGCTGCAAAATACGGTGAAGTCATTACAGAATCTCCATACTTCCGAGTCTGTACCAAGTTGGGCGGAGCCTGCGCTCCAAGCTGCCATAAAAGCTGGCGTGATACAAGGCAAAGAAGGCAGTTATGATTTCTACCGGGCGATGACCGTTCTTTACCGACTCGGCCTGTTGGACGGCACTAAATGAAGTTAATCGTTCCAATTAAAGTTCCTTATTTTCGTTTCCATGCTGTGATGCCTTATAATGTATGAAATAAACGCGAAGTGCGAATGAAAGAAACAGATAAATAGGAGTGAGCAGCATGGAAACGACCAAATTGAAGGAGCTTAGAGAGCATCGGCAGTATCCCGAGAAGACGAAGGTGGATGCTTCCCGGGCAGTGTATGAACGGGATTATTCCCGGCTGATTCATTCCCCAACATTTCGGCGCCTACAGGGGAAATCCCAAGTATTCGGGGCCGGAACAGGAGACTATTACCGTACCCGGCTGACTCATTCTCTGGAAGTAGCCCAGATCGCCCGCGAAGCGGCACGAAGCCTAGCTCGTTCATATCCGGAGGTGCTTCCGGAAGCCGCTGATAACGCCGGACTAATTATTGATTCCGAGGTCGTAGAGTGCGCTTCGATAGCGCATGATTTCGGTCATCCTCCATTCGGCCACAAGGGAGAGGAAGTGCTGCAAGGCATTTTGGAACGGTTGATCGACCAAAAGACGGAAGAGGAACTGACACGATTGCCGGGCATTCCTACACCGGAGCAGGCTGCAAACATTCAGCAGTCCATGCGCCAGAAATATGAGCATTTTGAAGGCAACGCGCACAATTTTCGCCTGATCATGTTTTTGGAAAAAAGAGAAGACGTGAACGGTCTCAACCTATCCGACGCGGTGCTGCTCGGCATTAATAAATATCCGTTTTCCGGTCTTGTGAATCCCAAGGGCATGTACCGTCATGAATGGGAATACATCTCCCAGATCCGCAAGGAATGGGGCATTCCGGACGAAAAAAAGACGTTGGAAGCTCAGCTGATGGATCTTTGTGACGATATTGCGTACTCGGCACATGATCTGGAGGACGGGATCAAAGCCGGCAAAATTGAGGTTCACGAACATTTTCTGCGCGACAGCCATCTCAACCGGCTCATTGTAGAGAAGATTATGACCTTGGAGGACGAGGTCTGGAAGGGCTGGACCAAGGAGCAAGTAGAACCCAAGGTGGTACAAGTGCTGGATTACTTTTTGCGGATATGGAAAGAGAAAATGCCGGTGTGCGAGAACGATTATTCCCGTACACGCCGAGAGGTAAAAGCCTACTGGGTCAGTCTGTTTGTGGGTAGCCTGGGCGTCATTCCGGACGGAGACTGGAAGAAGGTAACCTTTGTAAAAGATGGCGTAGAGGATGAGGATATGCTGCGCACCGTGAGTGTGCTGAAAAGCTTTGCCTGGGTCACCATGATTAGCGATCTGCGGGTCCAGCGGCTGCAAAAACGCAGTGAATGGGTGATTAAGCGGCTGTGGGACGCATTCCTAGATCCGGTCGCTTCCAAAGCCATTATTCCGTCCGATTGGCTCAACCGGTATGAAGCAGACCAGAAAAGGCCCAATCCCATTTGGACTTGGGAACACATGGTTATCGATTATATTGCCGGGATGACCGATGCCTACGCGGAGAAGATCTATAATGAATTATATGGACTTAAGGTAGGCTCCATTTATGATCTGGATTAGTGCAGAGGACAACGGGGAAAAGGAGAATCCATGAGCGGGATTAGATGAAGTGTACTGGATCTTGTCTCGCGATTCGGAAACTAAACCAACGATGAAAGAATGATGACAGGCATGATAAACTACGAATTTTTAACAAACTTTACGACCGAAGGTCGTTACCAATACACTTATACTTTTGCATGTCATGAATCGGAACAGGATCTGTGCATGCTGGAGCTGCGTGAGCTGCTAGGACAGGAATCCAAAATCGGAAGCTCATGGATTCACAGTGAGCATAAGATCGATCCGGACAGAAGTCCATTTTTATCTGCAAGGATGGACGTCCTGCTAACCGGAGACACGATCCAAGAGATTGCGGAACAAGCCTCCTCCATACAGCTTACAGACTTCAGCTTCAAAGTGGTCTATATAAAGGCAGGGGACAAGCTCAGTTATGATGAGCAGCGCGGAGTTGAACGTCTGGTAGGGGGAAAGATTAGCGGAAAAGCTAATATGAAGTCACCAGATATTACCTTTGGATTATTGTACCGATACGGCAGCTGGCTATTCGGTGTATGTCATTATCCTGAGCGTGCCTGGCTGTCTCATAAGCAGAAACCTCAAAATTACTCCACCGGACTCAGCTCTCGGGTAGCACGCGCTCTTGTAAATATCGCCGCTCCTGACACGGAAGGCGTTCAGATGCTGGACCCGTGCTGCGGAATGGGGAACGTGCTGATTGAGGCTTTATCGATGGGGCTGAACATAGAAGGCTGCGATATCAATCCGTTGGCCGTTCGGGGTGCGAGGGTGAACCTGCGGCATTACGGGTATTCCGATACATTGGTTATGCTCGGAGATATGAATGATCTGCAGGGAAGTTACAACACGGCATTACTGGATCTACCTTACAACGTCTGCTCGGTATTTCCGCTGGAAGACAAGCTTCGGATGCTTGGCAGCCTCAGAAGGCTGACGAAGCGTGCGGTTATTGTAAGCACCGAACCTTTAAAAGACATACTGAATCAAACAGGATGGCAGGTACTCGGATATGCTCAAGTCACAAAAGGTACCTTCGTACGTGATATATGGCTGTGCTCATAATTGGTGATGAAGACGGAAGGAAAGTTACTTTTAAAAAGCATCTATATAGATTGAACTAAAGAAATGGAAGTACTTTAACGGAGAAGGCAGTACCTAGAAATACTGAAGTTACTCCAACGGAGAAGGCGGAATTATTTTGGAGAAACGGAGTGGTCGCCTTTGTCCCCAGATTTTAACAATTGTATTAATACATTAATAGAAATCTGGGGGCAACAGCGATCGTAAGAATAATCCGAATTCGTAGTGATGCGAGGCTACAGTTTATCAATACGCCTTTTCATAATCAATCACATTGCGAGGCAGAGCTTCGCCTTGGCGATAAGCCTTCAGGTTTTCCAGGAAAATATCCAGCACACGCTCGGTGTAATGAACCGTATCACCTGCTGTATGTGGTGTGATGATCACATTGTCCATTCCCCACAACGGATGCTCGCTTGGGAGAGGCTCCTGTTCAAAAACGTCCAGACCCGCGCCAGCCAGATGGCCGGATTTCAGCGCTTCGATAAGCGCCTCTGTATCCACGCTTGGACCTCTTCCCATATTGACAAAAAAGGCATCGTCCTTCATCGCCTCAAAACGACCCGCATCATACAAACCTTTAGTTTCATCGGTGAGTGGGAGGATGTTAATGATAAAATCACCCTCAGCCAAAGCCTGGTCCAGCTGATCCACGGTATACATGACATCGACGTTCGGGTCGGGTTTACCGGATCTCCGGACTCCAACGGTCCTCATTCCAAAGGCTTTGGCTACCTTTGCCGTTGTACTGCCGATTTGTCCCACCCCGACAATGACAGCTGTTTTGCCGGAAAGTTCACGGAATGTTCCAGATTTATCCCATTTGCTCTGTGATTGCTGCCGGACGGCATGATGCAGGTTGCGGGTATAAGCGAGCAGCATCGCGAATATTTGCTCTGTAATCGGTATAGCATGTACGCCGCTGGCATTGGTCAGCAAAATATTTTTTTGCTCCAGCTCTTTAAGAGGCATCCTGTCAACACCGGCTGACCATACCTGAATCCAGCGGATGCGGCTGTGATCACTAAGCGCTTCTTCAGTGGCGGAGCTGGTCCATCCGAGCACAATATCCGCCTGAGCCACCGTGCCGGAAGGCAGTTCCTTATACTTGCCTGCAATAAGGTCATAATCTGGGGCGATATCTCTTATTTTTTGCTTCTGTTCGGTCGTGAGTTCGTGCAGGGCAACAATATTTGGCATGGGAACTAACCTCCTGAGAATGTAATGAAAAAAATGCCAAGGTTTTATGATCATCTTATCAGATTTAAACGTGATGCGCATGTTCGGAAACGACTGAAACGTCTAGGACGACGTGCTGTACAGAGGTACTCTGCTACAATTTTCCGGCCAGAAAAAGTTTGCAGAAAAATACATTTAATCATCAATACATAAGTTGAACATTTCACAAATGGCATTTTTTTGCATTCACTTTTAGCGATTTTGTGGTATCATGTTAAACTTAGTGCGAGTTTTGTGAAGACTAATGGCATCAAATCCATTGCGAAGCAGGAAGAAGGTTGTATTATGAATGCTGCCGAAACAGAACCGGTCATGCGTTTATTCATCGCTATTCCTTTACCGAAAGTGGTGTCAGACAGCATTACACGGTGGACGCAAGAGCTTGGAACACAGTTGTCTTTTCGTAAATGGGTGCATCCGCAGGATTATCATATTACGTTGCAGTTTCTTGGAGATACGAAAGCCGGAAGTGTGGAATCCGTATTATCTTCACTGCGAACGATCGCTGCTGCACAACAGCCTATTCAATTAAGTCTTCAAGGGGCCGGCGTATTTGGGCCGGCATCTGCTCCGCGCATACTATGGGCAGGCATTTCAGGGGAGCTGAAGAAGCTTGAGCATCTTCAGCAACGGGTAACTTCTGCAATGGCACCTTTGGGTTTTGCAGCGGAGGACAGGCCTTACAGACCGCATATCACAGCGGCAAGGAAATTAACAGATGGGAACATAAATTCCGATCTGTTAAGAGCAGGACCAGAACCAGCAAGCTGGACAGCCGATGGCTTGGTGTTGTTCCGGACCAATATGCATTCAAGTCCTATGTACGAAATAATGGGGAAAATGGAGTTTGGAAGTTGAATCTTTCATAGATTCAATGGAGACCCTTGTTTTCATCTCCTGAATTTCGGGTTACATAGAGTAGGAATGTGCCGACGTATAGGAGGAAAGATATGGGTATCAAAATGTTACGGCAAAACCGCTGGGTGGCTCTGCTGGTCGGAGCCCTTTTTGTGAGTTTGTCTTTAATAAGTCTGCTGGGGATGCAGACAAACGCAAGCCAAGGGGAGAAAAAAACGCAAAAGGACACTGCTGTGGTGATCCCCGAGACCGAATTGAATATGACAGGTCGAATTTTATCTGAAAAAGGTGATAGGGTACTGCCAGCTTTTTATGCTTCAAATCAATTCCAGAAGTGGAAACCGAAAGAAGACGTAATATTGTCCTTTCCGGAATCAAGGCTGAAGGGAAATAAGTTCACCATTGATACCGCAAACCGAACTTCTAAGAGTAAGTCCAAGGCTGCGGCGAAGTCAGAGCCTGCAAACCAGACCAAGCCTAAGAAACAAGAGGGGACAATTGCTGCAAATTCACAGGCCAAGAGCCAACAACCCCCCAAAACATTATTCTTCACGAGAACAAAGACATTAACTCAGGACGAAAAAGAGAAAGCGACCTGGAAATACGCTTTGTCGGCTGAAGAGCTGCTTCTGCTCCAGAAGATTGTGATGGCAGAAGCGGAAGGCGAACCGTACGAAGGCAAAGTGGCAGTTGCCAATGTTGTCTTAAACCGGCTGCGGTCAGCCAATTTTCCCGATACCATTAAGAAGGTTATTTATCAAAAATATCAATTTAGTCCGGTAGGAAACGGGCGTATTAATCGTGTCGACCCGAGCAAAGAAACGATCAAAGCGGTTACTGCTGCGCTGCATGGTCATAAGGCAGTGAGCGATGACACTTATTTCTTTTTGTCTTTGAAACTTGCTCAGGACCTTACGGTGCATCATTCAAGAACATTTGCGAAGAAGATTGGGAACCACTCCTTTTACAAGTAACCCCTGATTTGAGTAAACTATAGTCAGGAGGTGTGTTTTGATCTATGAAAATTACGTATTATGGCCATTCGTGCATGTTGGTGGAGGAGAACGGAATACGCGTCATTATCGATCCGTTTCTTTCAGGTAATGCCAATTCGGGGATATCGCCTGATGACATCCAGGTAGATGCTGTCGTTCTTACCCATGGGCACGCCGATCATTTTGGTGATAGTATCGGGATTGCCAAGAGAAACGATTGTCCGGTCATCGCTGTTTTTGAGCTGGCAGGATACTGTGCTAATCAAGGCGTAAAATCTCAAGGAATGAATATTGGCGGGAGCTTTGCATTCAACGGATTTAAGGTGAAATTCACGCAAGCTTTTCATTCGTCATCCATCTCTGTAGGGGATACTTGGATTTATGCTGGACAGCCTGCTGGTGTTCTGCTGACGATCGGGGACAAGACATTCTATCATGCTGGGGACACAAGTCTGTTTGGTGATATGCGCCTCATTGGGGAAATGAACAATATCGAGTGTGCGGCACTGCCGATCGGCGATGCGTTTACGATGGGCCCCGATGATGCTTTACTAGCTGCTCAATGGATCCGTACCAAGAAGGTGATACCAGTACATTACAATACGTTCCCGCAAATTGAGCAGGACCCTGTGTTGTTCTGTGATCGGCTCCGGCAAACGGGCCTAGAGGGTTATCCACTTAAGCCGGGAGAAAGTATAAATATTTGATTTTTAATATATAATAGAAACCATATTTCGACAACTAGAAAAAAGGACTGTTCTGATGGGTAGGCAAACCTACCGTCGGAACAGTCCTTTTGTGAGTTATATATGAATGAGAGGAGTGTTTACACTAATTCGAATCAGCTAACAGGATGAACAACATCAGAATAATCATCTTCCTCAACATGAGACAGCATACCGAGTACTTGAACCGCACAGTTGTCCGGATCTAAGTAAGGCAATCTGCTGCGAAGTAATTCGCGGCGATAATTCACAACGGTATCATAGCGATTGGACAGAAGGTCGAGCCATTTGTCTACAACCTCAGGAGAGTCCAAGACTTCCCCAAAGCCTTCGTTTACGAAAAAAAGGCAGTTCTCTTCCTCCTGCCCGGGAATGGGCTCGTAGAAGAGCATAGGGATCGCTTTGGCGGCCCCTTCTGTGCATGTCATCCCACCGGGCTTCGTAATGAGGAGATCCGAAACGTCCATCAGCTTATGAATATCCTTACGATAACCCAGCACATGAATGTTCGGATGCTGGAACAGTGGATTTTCGCGCATGCTGCATATCAATTTTTCGTTTTGCCCCATACAGAACACAAGCTGAATGTCATTCGCTCTGGATGCAAGCTTGCGAAGCAAGTCTTTACTAAACACCAGACCCCAGCCACCGCCCATAATCAGAACCGTAGGCATGTTGCTGAGTTTCAGTTCAGTCCGCAGCTGTTCCTTGTTCACCTGATCCCAAAATTTTGGATGAACAGGAATACCGGTTACATGTATGTACTCCGGCGATATTTCACGTTGGATCAACAATTCCTTGACCTGCGGAGTGGAAACAAGATATTCATCTACTTCAGAATTGACCCAAGTACCGTGGGCATCATAATCAGTTATGAGTGTATACAGTGGAACATTGAGTCCCTGGCGCTTTAACCGGGAAACGACTGCGTTCGGAAATGGATGTGTACAGATGATTACGTCGGGCTTTAACTGGTTAATAACCTGCGCGGCCTGCGCGTAAAAAATACGATGCAGGGCGAGACGTGTAAGCCGGTTTAAAGATTTTTTATATTGGGAACGATAGAGCAAGCCCACAAGCCGCGGACGTACGCTGACTGTTTTACGGTACGCCGATAAGATTAGCGGACCCACGGTTGGATTCAGAAAATTACCGAGCTCAATAACGCGGCACTGTATGTTGGGATTTTTACGCTTTAGCCCTTCTGCCAAAGCGTACGCCGCTTGCGTATGACCTGTGCCGAATCCCTCCGAAAATAGGAGCACTCTAATTTTTCGCATAATTTCACCTTCTTCTTTCTCCCTCTATCTTACAAAATAGGAATCATTTTTTGAAGAGCGGCGTTAAAAAAAATACATGTATAGTAATATACGCTCAAATTCGCAAAGCATTTCATTCTTTCATCTATTTATTAGACGCAAAAACTTTTCAGTACCCCTGCGATGAAAAAAATGAAAAATTTCATTTTTTTTCACAAAAAGTATTGCATTACAGGAAGGATTCTGATAAAGTGGTTTTTGACCGGGTGACCGAAAATGTTTTTTGGTCAGTTCGTAGGAATACGAGAATCAAGGAGGGGTTAGCTTGTCAGCGGTTGATCGTCGGAAGCAGGTGCTGGAAGCTGCCGCAAAATCGTTTGCGTTATTTGGGTATAAGGCGACGACGATGGATCAGGTGGCGAAGATTGCGAACGTAGGTAAAGGAACCATTTATACGTTTTTCACGAATAAGGAAGAGCTGTTTGATGAGATCCTGCATGGGGCAATATTAGAACTGAAGCGCATAGCTGAACGAACAATTCGTGAAGACAGAGATTTCTTTGATAATTTGTACTGTGTACTGGATGCTTTGCTCGAGTTCCGGGATGAGCACGCGCTGTTTATCAAGCTATCACAGGAACAGCGGGAATTTGGTACACCTAAGGCAAATGACAGCCTGACTAAGGTGGAGAACGTGATTGTGGGATATTTACAGGGGATAGTGGAGAATTCCATCCGAAACGGAGAGATTAAGCCCTGTGATCCCCAAGTGGTATCTTTTGTAATGTTGAGGCTCTATGCAGCACTGACGGCGGATTTCAACAACCTGCGAGAACCGCTTCAAAAAGAGCAAATCAAGGAGTACATGCTGCTTTTTTTGGCAGAAGGATTAAGGTCTCCGGGCTGAGCCAAATCTGCTAAACAGTCGTCAGTACATAGAGACGAGAATGCTGGGACTTAAGAAAATGCGACACAATTTTTCTTGTCTCTATGAACGGTAAGGGAGTTTATTCTGCTATACAGCAGACGGTGTTACAAGGTGTTTTTTTTTCGGTCGAACTGACCGAATGGGGTAAATGGTCAATCGGTATTGGTGGAGAGAACTATACTATAAAAAGAGTCCCTTGAGGACAATGATGTCGGCACTAAGCTGCTGTATCTATAAAAAAAGGAGAGAGACTGGATGAAATCATTATCAGTGTTTTTTAAAGATCTTACTAGTGCGGCACGGAATCCGAAAATTCTGATCCCGATTATCGCCGTTTTGTTCATCCCGGTCATGTACAGCGGCATGTTCCTCGGAGCCTTTTGGGATCCGTACGGTAAAATGAATGAACTGCCTGTAGCTGTGATCAATAACGATCAGGGTGCGGTATATGAAGGGAAGACGCTTGAGGTAGGCAAGGATTTGGTTGATGAACTGAAGAAAGGCAACGATTTTCAGTGGGAGTTCGTAAATCGTGGGCAAGCCGAAGAGGGGATGCGCAACAATAAGTATTATATGACGATTACGATCCCCGACAATTTCTCACAGCAGGCAACAACGCTAATGGATGACCATCCGGAGCCTGCAAAATTACTGTTTGAACCGAATGAGGGCTATAACTTTTTGGCAGGCCAGATCGGCGGCACTGCAGTAAAGGAAATTCAATCGAAGGTATCCGCTAAAGTAACCGAAGCCTATACGGAGACACTATTTGAGCAAGTGGAAAAAGTGTCCGATGGTCTTCAGGAAGCCGGAGACGGAGCTACAAAAATTTCCGATGGTGCTCAGGAGCTGGATGAAGGAACATTGAAGCTTAAAGAAAACCTGGCCAAAATGGTCGACGGCACGGAAGAGCTGGTAGCAGGAATCGAGCCTCTGACGAAGGGCGTTGAGGATTTAAACAAAGGGGCTAGTGCTTTGAACTCAGGTGCAGGAACCTTGTCCTCCGGTTTAGTACAGCTGCAGTCGGGACATAAGCAGCTGGAAACAGGAGCTCAAGATGCCCGTCAGGGTGGAGCGAAGCTTCAGGCGGGAATTGAATCGTCTGCGGCAGGAAGTAATACGCTGTCCGAAGGCTTGCAGGCTAACCAGAGTGGAGCTGCAGCACTGAAAGCAGGTGCTGATCGTACGGTTGAAGGCAGCAATCAGCTGGAAGCCGGACTGAAGAAATCACTGGAGGGCACAGCTGCTATTGAGCAGGGTTCTAAAGGTGTAGCTGAAGGTCTCAAAATGCTGACCGAAATCAACCCTGAACTCGCAGCTATTCCTGAAGTTCAGAAACTGCTCGCAACGAGCCAGGCAGTGGCTGCGGGAAGTGCTGAGCTGAATGCAGGGCAGAAACAGTTGGCTGCAGGAGCATCACAGCTTAAACAGGGAACTACCGAGCTCAGTGCAGGCGCAGGCAAGCTCAGCACAGGAGCAGAGCAGCTGTCACAGGGTGGCAAGCAGCTGGCTGCAGGTAATCAGCAGCTTCTCGAAGGCATGAAGCAGTTGAACGCAGGTCAAGGCAAGTTGTCTGAAGGAATGAAGCTGTTTGGCACGAAGCTGGGAGAAGCGGCTGCGGGCAGCAAAGAGCTTGCAAGTGGCGCGGTTGCTCTGAACAAAGGTACGGAGCAGCTTGCAGGAGGTGCCGGAAAACTGGGCAGTGGCGTTACTACTCTGGCAGACGGCTCTAAGCAGCTTGATGCTGGTGCTGGTGAACTGCTAAATGGAATGGGTACACTGAAAGAAGGTTCCGGAGAGCTTGCAGACAAGCTGAAAGAAGCAGCTGACAAGACCGGAGAAGTGAAAACAACGGATGAAACCGTCAATATGTTTGCGGAACCCGTTAAAGTAGATGAGCATAAAGTAAGTGAAGTACCTAATTATGGTACGGGATTTGCTCCATACTTCCTGTCCCTTGGCTTGTTTGTCGGAGCGTTGATTTCGTCAATCGTTATGCCAATCTATGAAACATCTGTGGCAGATGCGTCCAGAATGAACCGGTTCGTCAGCCGTACACTGTCATTTGCAGGCATGGGTCTTATACAAGCGCTGCTAGCTGTCGTACTTGTTCTGTACGGATTGAATCTAGAAGTTCAAAATGTACCATTGTTCTATCTGTTTGCTATCATTACAAGTTTGTCTTACATGTTCCTGGTTCAAGCCTTCGTTACTTGGCTTGATATGCCTGGACGGTTCGTTGTCATCGTCATTCTCATTTTCCAACTTACGACGAGTGCAGGAACCTTCCCTCTTGAATTAATTCCAGACTGGATGAAGGTTCTGAATCCGCTGCTGCCGATGACGTACAGTGTAGATGGATTTAAAGCTGTTATATCGACAGGAGATACAGGACACATGTGGGGAAGCGCCGGAGTACTGGGAATCTTCGGTGGTGTATTCCTGATCTTGACGGCCGTTTATTTCTTAACGAACCGTCATTTGAAAAAAGTGAAGTCGGAAACTCAGGCCCCGGCTACTGCATAACATAACTAAAAGACATTCCGATTGATTCGGAATGTCTTTTTTGTTCTTTTTTTTGTATTAAAATACATGGATATATTCCTTTTTTTGTGAGTGGAATCATAAAAACAAATCTTATCGTATTTATAAAAAGTTTGAATTGCACTGATATTACAGGGGGTGATAAAATAATAACACTAATCTAACTTATCGTGTTATTCATTAATCGTGCTCCACTTATTTTTGCACAAAATTGCATCATTCTGCATATTCCTCCCCCCAACCGGAAGGCCTAAACAGCCTACATGCCCTTCATACTGAGCTGATAAAGTGCAGTATTACTTTGTAACAGAAAGGTTGCATATTATGAAACATACCGCTTTCCCCCAGAAACAGGGACTCTATGATCCGCAGTTTGAGAAAGACGCCTGCGGAATGGGTTTTGTTGCTCATATTAAAGGAAGACCATCCCATGATATCGTAAGTCAGGCACTCACGATGCTCGGCAACATGGAGCACCGCGGCGGTCAAGGAAGTGAACCGAACTCAGGTGACGGCGCAGGAATTATGATGCAAATCCCGCATGCTTTTTTTGTCGCAGAGGCTCAGCGCCTTGGATTTGCGTTGCCGGAGCAGGGTAATTACGGAGCAGGCATGCTGTTCTTGTCTCATGATCCAAGCGTACGGGCTGATCACGAGGAGCAGCTTGCAGCGATTATTGCAGAGGAAGGACAGACACTGCTAGGCTTCCGTGACGTGCCGACGAACGATGAAATGCTGGGTAAATCCGCAAAGGCAGCAAAGCCTTATGTCCGCCAAGTATTTATTGGACGCAGTGAGGATATTCAGGATGATCTCAGCTTCGAACGGAAGCTTTATGTGATCCGCAGAAGAGCTGAACTTGCCATTCGTTACAGTGACGTGCCTGAAGGGGACACTTTTTATGTATCCAGTCTTTCTTGCCGCAAAATTGTATACAAAGGCATGCTGACGACAGTTCAGGTCGGACAGTTTTTTGTGGATCTGCAAGATTCACGAGTTGAATCGGCCATTGCGCTCGTCCACTCCCGTTTCAGCACGAACACATTTCCTAGCTGGGAACGTGCCCATCCGTACCGCTTCATGATTCATAATGGTGAAATCAATACCCTGCGCGGAAATGTGAACTGGATGCATGCCCGTCAGTCTCTCTTTGAGAATAAGTTGTTCGGAAGTGATCTGGACAAAGTCAAACCGGTCATCAATCCGGACGGATCCGATACGGGCATGTTTGATAATACGTTTGAGTTCCTGTACTTGAGCGGACGCTCCCTGCCACATGTTGCGATGATGATGGTACCGGAGCCATGGAACAACCACGAAAGCATGGATGAAACAAAAAAATCATTCTATGAATATCACAGCACATTGATGGAACCGTGGGACGGACCAGCAGCGATGGCGTTTACTGACGGTATTCAGATTGGTGCTACATTGGACCGCAATGGACTTCGTCCGTCACGTTACTATGTCACCAAGGACGATTTAATTGTTCTGTCTTCCGAGGCGGGCGTACTCGATATCCCTGCGGAAAATGTGCTGTATAAAGACCGTCTGCGTCCTGGACGGATGCTGCTGGTCGACACGAAGGAAGGGCGTATCATATCCGACGAAGAGGTCAGAGCGAGTATTGCTGCGGAACTGCCTTACCGGGATTGGCTAGATGAGCATCTCGTGAATTTGGAGGATCTTCCGGAAGCGAAGGAGCTGCCGAATCCGAAACACGAAAATGTGCGTCAGCTGCAACAGTCATTTGGCTACACATTCGAAGAGCTGCGTAAAGTGATTGAGCCTATGGCTCTGACGGGAGCCGAGGCGATCGCATCCATGGGATACGATGCTCCGCTTGCCGTGCTGTCGGATCGCCCACAGCGTCTGTTTAATTATTTCAAGCAGATGTTTGCCCAAGTGACGAATCCGCCGATCGATGCCATCCGTGAGGAATTGATCACATCGACGGCTACGACGATAGGACCTGAGCGGAACCTGCTGAATCCTGAGCCTGAGAGTTGCCGTCATATCCAGTTGGATTCCCCGGTGCTCTCCAACGAAGATTTTGCAAAAATCCGCCATGTGCATCGTCCGGGCTTTAAGTCCATGACCATCCCTATTTTCTTTATAGCTGCTGATGGTGCCGAGGGGCTCCGTCAAGCTTTGACGGGATTGTGTGAGGCGGCAGACCGGGTTATCGCTAAAGGGCATAACATTCTGATCCTGTCCGACCGCGGTGTAGATAAGGAAAATGCGGCGATTCCATCACTGCTCGCCGTATCAACGCTTCATCACCATCTTATCCGTCAGGGCACGCGGACGAAGGTCAGTATTTTGCTGGAATCCGGCGAGCCTCGTGAAGTGCATCATTTTGCACTCTTGCTCGGTTATGGTGTTAGTGCAGTGAATCCTTATCTGGCATTTGAAACACTGGACGATATGATTCAAGAGAAAATGCTGCGTGGCATTTCCCATGAAAAGGCTGTTAAGAATTTTATCAAGGCGGCAAGTAAAGGCGTAGTGAAAGTATTATCCAAGATGGGGATCTCCACGATCCAATCATATCGTGGCGCACAGATCTTTGAAGCGGTGGGCCTCAAATCGGAGTTTGTAGATAGCTACTTTACATGGACACCATCCCGGATCGGCGGTATTGGTTTGGATGAGGTTGCTGCCGAGACACTGGCTCATCATGAGCGTGCATTTACCGACAAGGATGGCAATGACAAGGTGCTTGATTCAGCTGGCGAATATCAATGGAGAAACGGCGGGGAAGAACATTTGTTTAACCCTAGAACGATTCATCTGCTTCAGCAGGCAGTCCGCACGAATGACTACGAATTGTATAAGCAGTACGCCAAGCTTGTGCAAGGTGAGAGTGAACAGCACTTGACCCTGCGTTCGCTGCTTAAGATCAAACCGGCAGGTGAACCTGTTCCGCTTGAGGAAGTAGAGCCGATCGAGAATATTTTGCGTCGGTTCAAAACCGGGGCGATGTCATTTGGCTCCATCAGTAAGGAAGCTCACGAAAGCCTCGCGATCGCGATGAACCGGATCGGAGGCAAGAGCAACACGGGCGAGGGCGGTGAAGACCCGGGTCGATTCGTGAAGGATGCCAACGGGGATTCGCGCCGCAGCGCTATCAAGCAGGTCGCTTCGGGCCGGTTCGGCGTAACATCGAATTATTTGGTGAACGCCGATGAGATCCAGATCAAAATGGCTCAAGGGGCTAAGCCGGGTGAAGGCGGACAGCTGCCTGGACGGAAAGTATACCCTTGGGTAGCTGAAGTCCGCGGGTCAACGCCGGGTGTCGGACTGATCTCGCCTCCTCCGCATCACGATATTTACTCCATTGAGGATTTGGCAGAGCTGATCTACGACCTGAAAAATGCGAATCCGCGTGCGGATATTAACGTCAAGCTCGTGTCTGAGGTCGGAGTCGGTACGATTGCGGCTGGTGTGGCCAAGGGACGTGCAGATATCATTCTGGTGAGTGGCTACGACGGAGGCACAGGTGCATCCCCACAAGGTTCTATCCGTCATGCAGGCATGCCGTGGGAGCTTGGACTTGCCGAAACCCATCAGACATTGATTCTGAACAACCTGCGCGACCGTGTCGTGCTGGAGACTGACGGAAAGATGTTGAGTGGCCGTGACTTGATCGTCGCTGCCATGCTGGGTGCCGAGGAGTACGGTTTCTCCACAGCCCCGCTTGTTGCGATCGGCTGCATTATGATGCGTGTATGCCAGATGGACACCTGTCCGGTTGGCGTAGCAACACAGAATCCGGAGCTACGGAAGAACTTCACCGGAGATCCGGCGCATGTCGTCAATTTTATGACCTTTATCGCCCAAGATGTTCGTGAGCTTATGGCTTCACTCGGTTTCCGTACGATTGAGGAGATGGTGGGCCGGACCGATTGTCTGGACGCGGTGAAGGCGGATGATCACTGGAAGAAGAAAGGAATCGACATTTCCGCTCTTCTACATTCTCCAGAGCTTCCTGAAGGCAGCTCCAGATTCCGCACCAAGCGTCAGAATCACGGTCTGGAGGACACGCTCGATCTGCGCTTCCTGATGGACAGTGCAGCTCCTGCGCTGGAATCAGGGGCTTCGGTTCAAGGCCGATTCCCCATTACGAATGTGGATCGCGCGGTAGGTACGATCCTGGGTAGTGAAGTGACACGTAAATACGGAGCAGCCGGACTGCCGGAGGATACGATTCAGTTCACCTTTGATGGATCAGCAGGACAGAGTTTTGGTGCGTTTGTACCCAAAGGAATGACGCTTATCGTGGAGGGGGACAGCAATGATTACATCGGAAAGGGACTTTCCGGGGGCAAGATCATTGTCAAGCCATCAGCAAAGTCGACCTTCGTAGCCGAGGAAAATATCATCGCCGGTAACACCGCATTTTACGGAGCAACGGGTGGAGAAGCCTATGTGCGTGGTATTGCAGGTGAACGTTTTGCGGTCCGTAACTCGGGCGGCCATATCGTAGTAGAGGGCGTAGGTGACCACGGCTGTGAATACATGACAGGCGGGCGGGTTGTCGTTCTTGGAGATACGGGACGTAACTTTGCAGCCGGAATGTCGGGCGGGATTGCCTATGTATATGACCCGAAGGGAATGTTGGTTAATCTCTGTAATCTGGAGATGGTCCTTCTGGAACGCGTGGAAGACCCGAAAGAAGCTTCTGCTATATTCGGTATGATCCAGCGCCATTCCATCTATACAGACAGCAGTCTGGCACAGAATATTTTGGCTGACTGGGACCAGTCGCTCAAACAATTCGTTCGTGTCATTCCGAAAGATTACAAGCGGATGATGCTGCAGATCGAGAAGGTTCAGGAACAGGGGCTGACTGGGGAAGCTGCGCTGCTTGCTGCCTTTGAAGCAAATATGCGTGAGTTGGCCCGCACAGGCGGCAATTAGTTGATCTGATTTATAAGACCTATTTTATCAAACTCGTTTTATAAGAAAACACGATGCGATCTATATAGAACGCATCGTGTTTTCTTAGTATTCGACAAAAATAGAACCAAACGGTAGGACAATGGTTCCAACAGACGACAGTACTATAGGCGTGGGTCAGGTATAATATCGATAAGTAAGTAAAAAAATTATTCAACGAAGTAGAATACATTAGGGATGGAGAGCCAAAAGTAGATGAGAAGTGAGGTTGGAGAAAGATGAATGTAGAGAAAGAGGCCGGATCAGGGCAAAGTGAAAGACAGGTGCAGCAAACAAAGACAGACCTAAACATCTACAAGCTCCTGGACCAAATGGGAATCCATCCCGACAAATGGCTGCAGTTTCAAAGAGAGAAAGAAGGACTATGAATGTTCATCATTCCCGATCTGGGAGTTGAGGATAAAATCCCCGGTAGGCTGTATGTGATCAGCTTGCCGGGGATTTTTCTGTAACTTCTTATTTATATTTATTTCATCATACGTTCCATTCTTACAAAAGCTATAAAGCGCTTGGCTTCTTCTTCCGTCAGCTTCCGCCCATCTACGGTCAGATTAAAGCGCTCCAGCAGATCGTGATCAGACAATTCTAAGTCGTCGACAAATTCACGGACGTCGGGGTCCATGTTCATTTTCTCCAGCTTAGTCCGTCCAATCAAGTAGTCGATGGTAACATCAAAACGGTCAGCAAGACGGGTAAGTGTCTCAAAATCCGGCTTGCGACGATTTTTTTCATAGTGAGATAAAGCTGCACGAGTTATCCCCACCGTTGTTGCTAATTCTTCCTGGGTCCAGCCCCGCTTTTCCCGTAATTCTGCTATTCGATTTCCGTAATTCATGCTAGGGTCCTCCTCCGATTGCTTGGGAATGCTCTATAGAAGCGTATGGATAAATTCAAATGGTTCATCCGAACGTATTTCATATTGACGAGATACATATTGTATCGTAATATTGGAGATGATAAAGGATACAATCCGTATCTCGGTGTGACGATTAGTATCATTTTATCCATGAGCCAGATGTCTCATACCAGAAAATCACGGAAAAGAAGGAGTAAAATGAATATTTATATGTCAAGTAATGGACGTAGATCCATAAATGTCGGGATATCAGTTACCTCTATCGGACGGCTAAACATCCATGGTCAAAGCCATCAGATTATCCCGCTTGAGCTGAGCCCGGAAAAACTTCTTTTCCTGTGTCCATGGAATATTTCTTTGTCCCCGAATGTGAAGTTTTGTTATGAATTGGATGATTCTTATGACCTCTTACGGGTTACTGGAGGTTCCTTGACGAAAGAGCTATGGAAAGAAAACAGTCTGTATACAGCCAGACTGCAGGTCTCCGAGAATGAGAAACTTCGGATCACGGGTATGTTAAACCGGATGATGTGCCATTACCTCTGTGAATCGCCGATTGTTCTCTACAATAAGCTCGGAACGGGATTAAACAACAACCCGTCCCGTCGACTGATAAATACTATGATTCAATAATTTTGGTTACAAACATTTTACTATATTTACGTTGCTTGGTCATTAGTTCTTTTACCTTATATCCTGGCGCCCTCTTAAGTGGATGGCGCTGGACTATTTTTATAGAGAGGTATCGGGAGACAGAAGTAGCAATCTATAGAATAGTCCCTATTGTAGATACAGTATGTTTCTTAAATAGGCTATCATATATTTGCAGGGAGATACATATTGTACCGTAAATGGACAGTTGAGTATTTATTGTAGGGAAAACCTTCAGGGTGATGTTCGGGACGAAGGATACCTTTTGATCAAACTTCGGGTTGGTTCATGAACTGCAGGAGGGTAATTGGATGTCTAAAAAATTGAAATATACTGCCTGGCTGCTAGCATTCCTTCTAATACTTGTTGCAGGGTACGGTGTATACATGTATCAATTGGTTAAGACAACGGCTGATCATATTTATGAAGAAAGGGATCCCTTACCTTCTCTTCCTGCTAATGCTACGGCTGATGTTAAGGCCCAGGTTAAACCAAGGGAACCGGTGAATCCTGATAGACTTGACCCATTTACCGTTCTAGTTCTTGGAGTCGACCAAAGACCCAATGATCGAGGGCGTTCAGATGCTATGATATTACTCGCGGTGAGCCCAGCCAAGAAATCCATATTGATGTTCAATATTCCGCGAGATACCCGTACAACTATCGTTGGACATGGAACTACTGACAAAATAAATCATGCATATGCTTTTGGCGGCGTGGATATGTCGATTCGCACGGTAGAGGATTTTTTGAATTTCCCAATAAATTATTACATTAAAGTCGATATGGAAGGATTTTCACGAATCATCGATTCCTTGGGGGGAGTTGATGTTATGAATACATTACAATTTGACTATGCAGGTTATCATTTTGCAAAAGGGGAAATAACCTTGAACGGGGAAGAAGCTCTTGCCTTTTCACGTATGAGATACGAGGATCCCAGAGGAGATTTGGGACGCAATGTGCGGCAGAAAGAAATATTGAGAGAGCTAATCGACAAAGCTTTAAAGATATCTACTGTTTTCAAGCTGGAAGATATTCTTGATGAAATAGGCGCAAGTGTTAAGACTGATATTTCATTTGAGGAAATGAAAACATTCATGAAGGATTATCGTACGAAGCTGGAAAAGATCGAGCAGGTAGAAGTTAAAGGCTACGGCGAAAAGATTAATGGGATTTGGTATTATATGGTCGAAGAAGAGGAAAGAAACAGGATGAATGCCTTGTTAAAAGCTCATATACAGTAACACTCCTATGTATATTTACTCTATTTGGATTCATGCATAAGTACCCCCTTTAGCAGCGCAGAGGGGGTACTTTGTTTTAGAGTAAGTCTGGAAGACAAATGATCAATTAGTCTTTTAGCTCTAAAGCCTTCTTTACGGATTTGGACTGGGGCGGATTCCTTCTTCCGATAATGTAATCAATGGAGACGTGGAATTTATCGGCGAGCCGTGTCAAGGTTTCTAAATTCGGTTTTCTGCGGTTTTTCTCATAATGTGATAATGATGCCCGGCTAATGCCAATCGCCTCTGAAAGTTCTTCTTGAGTCCACCCATTGTTCTCCCGCAGTTCTGCGATTCGATGTCCGTACAACGTTCATCTCCACCTCCCTTAAATCATGGTTCAATTCCAAATAGCAACATAATTAACGCTTACATGATACAAAATGTATCGCAAATTAACGTTTACGTCAATACAGCTTGTATCCTATTTTCAAAAATGTAACAAAATGTATCTATACAGCGCATAAGCACTTCGACAAAGGATCTCACATTGCGTCAAAATGCGGGTGCTATCTAGTGTTAGTATGATACAGTAGAACCATTAAAATATGAGAAAATATCTATTTTTTGTTGACAAACTTTTCAAGATTATATACATTCCATTTATAGATACATTTTGTATCACTGACAGGTATCTCCATAGGAGAGGATGTTGTTAGGTATGAATGAATTGAGAATGTACTGTATCTGTTGTTGTCGAGTTGTGTCTCTTACGGAAGGTGGAAATTTGTTTCGAACTGGTTTTTTCAAATATGATATCCCCATGGGGGTTTGCCCGGATTGCTCAAGGATACCCCCACTCCAGTCATCGCTAATGGCAACACTCAGGAAGGAAAGTGTGTTACTATAAAGGGATTATATTGAAGCTATGGTATAAGCTATGACAGTTGCAAAGGAGTAAATAACATATGCAGGAACCGCTTGTAAGGCTGATGGGTGTGACGAAAATAATCGCATCTAAGGCATTGGTCCAGGATCTTACTCTGGACATTCCCGCAGGTCAGGTATTTGGCTTTTTGGGGCCGAATGGTGCGGGGAAGACAACGACGATCCGGATGATGGTCGGTTTGATGTCGATTACGAAAGGGGATATTCTCATCGGGGGGCATAGTATCCGTGAGAACTATGAAAAGGCCTCTTCTCAAATTGGCGCAATTGTTGAGAATCCGGAAATGTATAAGTTCTTGACAGGTTATAAAAATTTGGTCCATTATGCTCGGATGATGCCCGGCATTTCAGAACAGCGTATTCACGAGGTGGTAGAGCTAGTCGGACTTACGGACCGGATTCACGATAAAGTGAAAACCTATTCCCTCGGTATGCGGCAAAGATTAGGCGTAGCACAAGCACTGCTGCATCGGCCGAAGCTGCTCATACTGGACGAGCCAACCAATGGACTTGATCCGCAGGGAATCAGGGAGCTTCGCGACTATTTACGCAAATTAAGCCGTGAAGAGGGAACAACGGTATTCGTTTCCAGCCACCTTCTGTCCGAAATGGAGCTTATGTGTGATACGGTTGGCGTCATTCAAAACGGCAAGCTGATCGATATACGGCAGCTGCGTACTTCAGAAGGAGAACGGGCATTCGAGGAAACAGCCTTCGAAGTAAGTGATGTTCCGCGAGCTGTTCAGCTGCTGGAAACCTTTCAGCACAGAGTGCACGGAAACCGGGTTATTATCCGTGGAGACCGCAATGCGATTGCTGAGATCAATGCAGACTTTGTGCGTGGCGGTGTTCAGGTGTATGGAATACAGCCAATCACCACATCGCTTGAGGATCAATTTTTGGAGATGACGGGAAGTGAAAGCCATGACTGATTTTTTTAAGCTTATCGCCAATGAGAATATGAAGATATACAGCCGAGTCCGCACATGGGTGATGATCGGGATTCTGGCCGCTTTTAATGTGCTTATGCCCGTTCTCATGTACTTAACCGGAGCGTCAATGGATCTTTGGACATCCTTTACGTGGACAGAGAGTTTTACCTTTATGCTGAACACGATATTTACAGTAGTTATCGCCGCAGATATGGTGGCGGGGGAGTTTACGTGGGGCACAATCAAGCTCCTGTTAATCCGCCCTTGGAGCCGGGGAAAGATCTTAATGTCCAAATTTCTGGCTTTGATTCTATTCTCCCTGCTTGGGACGATGATCGTGGCGGTTGTTGGCATGTTATCGTCGGCGTTGTTATTCTCCGGTGAGTCTGCGATCTCCTTGAGTTCGGAAGGGGCCGGTATGGAAGCTTCGGCGCTCCTGCTACTGACCGATTACATTGAACTGTTCGTTATTGCGCTTATCGCTTTCATGATTTCCACCGCTTTTCGCTCCAGCAGTCTTGCTATCGGATTATCGATGCTCATGTTGTTTACGAAGGATTTGTTCGGCTTGTTGTTAAACCCCGAAAAATATGAGTGGGCGAAATATATTTTGTTTCTCCATATTGATCTCAGCGATTACATTCATTCATCTGTTGGGCCCGGCGGGGTCGGGATCGGATTCTCTATCGCTGTGTTAGTCGGGTATTGTTTAATATTTGCGCTTGTATCCTGGTGGGCTTTCTCCAAAAGAGATGTTTCCGCATGATATTTTAGAGGTCGTTATTATTCCGGTAAGATAAAAGAGCTCCTTCGGCAGATTTGCTGTCGAAGGGGCTCTTTAGGTTGAATGTGTATGGCACCGTGAATGACCCCGCAGGGCCCCGGTAGACCGTGAGGAGAGTGGATTAATATTTCGTTACCCTGCTTCGGGTCTTTGCATGGGTACCGTCTCAAGAGCTGACTTGGTAGGCTCAATGCCAGCCGCCGGACTCTCCATGTGACTCGCCCCATTAAGAACGCCGCCCTCCATAATAATAAGAGATGAAGCAATGACATCACCATGCATTTGTCCGGTTGGGGTGATGGTCAGCTTACCCTCGGCTGCGATATCGCCGTACACCTTACCCGCTATGATCACTTCTTTGGCTGAAATGTTGGAGCGTGCAACTGCGCTCTCACCGATGGTCACGTTACCCTGGCTTTCAATGGTGCCATTAAATTTTCCATCGATCCTCAGATCTGCGTCGCAGTTCAGAGCACCCTCAACATGGCTGCCCTGACTGATAAGTGTGCTAGTGCCCGCAGATGAAAACTTTTTTCTCTTAGACTTTTTCACACCAAAAACCTCCTTATCACTTTTATTGAACGTACGGCAGCGGGTTTACGGTCTGGTTGTTTTTGACGACCTGAAAGTGAAGATGCGGACCGGTACTGCGTCCTGTGTTCCCAAGCCTGCCAATACGTTCGCCTTGCCCAACCTGATCTCCGGCCTGAACATCTAGGCTGTCGAGGTGCATATACCATGTCTCGAGCCCGTTCGGATGACGTACAACGATGTACAATCCTCGTACACCACTTCGTTCCGCTGTAGTTACAGTGCCTGAACCAGCGGCAAATACTGGATCACCTCGCTCCCCAGCGATATCGATTCCGGCATGATAGGCGGACCGTCCGTTAAACGGATCGTGTCGATAACCAAAACTGGAGGTAAGGCGCTTGGAGAGCGTGGGCCACTGGGTTGGATTTCCTTCACGTTTACTTTGAGTCTCAACGGCCTGATCCAGCGTCTTGGGAATATGGCTCTCCATCGTCTTGATCAGGTCCTGTATGGCCTCAAAATCATCTTTCGTTTCTTCAGCCAAATCGAGCATTTCGTTCTCATGAACAGCAATATACTCCCCTCCGACATTGCCGCTGTCCAGAGACAGAGAGGACGTCTCCTCTCCAGCAGAGCCGTGTTTTTGGATGAACTGCTGCAGCTCAAGCTCCAGTTCCTTTACCCGCTTCATCTGTGTTTTGGTCTGTGCGGCTTCACTAGAGAGCTGGATAATCGCTTTATTCAGCCGCTCAATCGCTTCTTCTTTGTTGGTAACGGTAACTTCCATTTTGAGCGATTCCAAGCTTTTGAGTGTAAGTTGCTGTTCCAGCTCCGAAATCGTACGCGCAGAGTTGATTTGCATGGAAACAATCAGACTCGATATAGAAAGGATTGCAGCAGCGGGTACAGCGATCATCAATGGCTTGGATAAATGAACCTGTTTGACCGAGTGCTGGGCATCGCGGAGCACCAGCAAGGTCATACGTTGTTTCCGGCGCTTGTTCTTCATGGCATCCCCTTTCATTATTTCTATGTGCAGCAAAGGTAACGATAAAAGAGTTGGACGGATCCTTATTCTCTATGTATTCTACTTTTGCGAGAAACATGTCATAAATATTAGAAGAAGATGATGGTAGTGTTCATTCTTGTTGCTGATTGGGTATGTGTTGAATAAATACATAATTGAATGGTCAATGATGTAGTTATCCATATTTTTTCTAAGTTAGGGGGCTGCCGGTATGCTGTGGCTTCTGCTTGCACTTATCGCATTCATATGCCAAATGGCTGCGGTGCTGTTGCTGGAATTCAGAAATCCGTCCAAGACCGTTGCGTGGTTGTTTATTTTATTTTGTTTGCCGCTGGTCGGCTTTGTGCTCTATTTTTTCATGGCTCAAGACTATCAGCATCGTCTGAAGATTCGTAACCGGGGAACACGTCTGTTTCAGGAGATTAAGGAGCAGTTGTGGAAAAAAGCAGCCGTGGTCCAGCAAGCATCAGACATGCATAATGACGAATTCCATCATAATCTCCGCCTCTTCAATTTGCTGAACCATCTTTCGGAAAGTCCTATCACGGGGTGTAACCGAAGCAAGGTTTTGACCGATGGAGAGGAGACATATGCGGCTATGCTTCAGGCCATGGAAAAGGCGAAAGATCATATCCACGTTGAGTTTTATATTTTTCGTCATGACACGATCGGGACGAAGTTTCAGGATGTGATGATCCGTAAAGCCAAGGAAGGCGTCAAGGTACGCCTTATTTGCGACGGACTGGGCAGCTACAAGCTAAAAAATTCGTTTGTACGCCGGTTTAAAGAGTCGGGGGTGGAGGTTCATTTTTTCCTTCCAGCGATGATTTCGGTGTTAAATCGTAGAATCAATTACCGGAACCACCGGAAAATCGTGATCGTTGACGGAATCGTGGGCTTTCTCGGTGGTATTAATGTCGGCGACGATTATTTAGGGAAATATCAGAAAATGGGCTACTGGCGGGATACGCATCTGGAAGTGGAGGGGGACGCGGTTTATTTTTTGCAGAATGTTTTTCTTCAGGACTGGAAGCTTGCCGCAGGGGAGAAGATTGTAGATCTGAGTCTGTTTCCCAAACACCACTGTACGGGTGAAGAACAGGTACAGATATTGAGCAGCGGACCTGATATGACCTGGAACGCGATTCAGGAAATGTGCTTCGGCTCCATCTCGGTGGCTAAGGAACGGATTTGGATTACTACACCGTACTTTATTCCGGACGAAGGATTATTCGAAGCAATCAAGACGGCGGCTGTCAGCGGTGTGGATGTGCGCATTATTATTCCGGACAAGGCGGATTCCCGTCTTGTTAAGCTGGCTTCACTGTCTTACGTGGAAGATCTACTGACGGCAGGGGTAAGATTTTACGAATACAAAAAAGGGTTTATTCATGCAAAGGTGCTGATCGTTGATGATTTGATTGGTTCCGTTGGCACGGCGAATATGGATATGCGAAGCTTTTTTTGTAATTTCGAGCTGACTGCTGTTCTGTTCGATAAGGAGCCGATTAAGCGTTTAGTTTCCGATTTTGAGGAGGATCTGCGCAATAGTGGTTTGATTGATACCCAGAAATTTCACGAACGGGGAAGGCTGCAGAAGGTTACAGAAATATTAAGTAGAATGCTGTCTCCATTGCTATAAACGATGTTTAAAACGGTGAAAAATAAATGATTAAGCGTTGCGATCTGTTTAATCTTGGAATTCCGTATATCGCCCCTTTCATTTTGTGTTAAAATAAATATATAAATAAAGCTTATAAATATACACTTGGCTTTATTGCAAAATGATCGGGGGAATTTTATGTCCAGTGAATTAAATGTTCTATCACAACCGCCGCAGTCATCGCAATCTCAACAGCAGTCGCAGCCGCAAATGCAACCAACACAACAGCCACAGCCGGAAAAGCCAACCTCGAGATCACTCCAAGCAAGACTTCTCCGCCGGTTTATATTTTTGACGCTTGGAGCAACATTGATGGCCGTCGGTCTGGAGATATTTCTCGTGCCGAACCGTATTATCGACGGTGGAATTACTGGAATCTCGATTATGGTTTCGCATATCACCCAAATACCACTTGGCGTTTTCCTCACACTCTTCAATCTTCCTTTCTTATTTATGGGGTATAAGCAAATCGGCAAAACGTTTGCGTTGTCCACACTTTTCGCCGTTTTGGTTATGTCGGTAGGGACTTACTTTCTTCATCCGGTGTCCCCGCTTACCATTGATCCGCTTCTGGCTGCTGTTTTTGGCGGCGTTATACTCGGGATCGGCGTCGGTTTGGTTATCCGCTCGGGCGGATCGCTTGACGGCACAGAGATCGTAGCCATCCTGATAAACAAAAAAGCACCGTTCTCTGTCGGTGAAATCGTCATGTTCATTAACTTCTTTATTCTCGGCAGTGCAGGCTTCATCTTTGGTTGGGATCATGCGATGTACTCTCTCATTGCGTATTACTTGGCTTTCAAATTGATTGATATTACGATCGAAGGTATTGATCAATCCAAATCGGTATGGATTATAAGCGAGAAGTATAAGGAAATAGGCGATGCGCTCACTCAGCGTCTGGGTCGAGGTGTAACTTATCTGGATGGGGAAGGTGCTTATACCGGTGACAGCAAGAAGGTTATTTTTGTAGTCATTACCCGGCTTGAGGAAGCGAAGCTGAAATCCATCGTTGAAGACTGGGACTCCCAAGCGTTTCTTGCGGTTGGTAACATTCACGATGTGAAGGGCGGCCGTTTCAAGAAGAAAGATATTCACTAAAGTGCTATAGAAGAATGAGACTTAAAATTATTAGCCGAAGCATCACTACGAATGCGGATTATTCTTCCGATCGCTGTTGCCCCCAGATTTCTTTTATGTATTTATATAACGTTGAAATCCGGGGACAAAGGCGACCTCTGTCGTTTCTCCAGAATAATTCCGCCTTCTCCGTTGAAGTTCTTCTATATCTTTAGTTCAATCTATAAGGGGATAATAAACAAACCGCTCCGGTATTCTGGAGCGGTTTGTTGTTGAATGTAATTATGAGACTGGATGATCAGGACCTTGCGTTTCCTGCGTTGTAGAAGAAGTCTCTTGAGTCTCGTCCTTGCTGCGGCGTGTCTTCTTACGTAGCCAATTGAATACTCCGACAATGACAGCAACGATTACATACCAAAACTTTTTGAGCAATAGCAGGAGGCCGACCTTCTTGGCAACAGCCAAACCTGCACCTCCGAGAATCAAACCGGTTAAGCCCATCTCGGCAACCTTATCGGTGGACTCATCGAAATCCTCATAACGCTCTCCTTGAACAGCTGAAAATTTCGGTAAAATCTCATTGGACAGAATTGCTGCCGCTTCTTTGCGGTTTTCGGAATCGCTAACGAGCACAACGCTAATATAACCTTCACGGGTAAGCAGCCTTACCTCATAATTTACAAATGGCTTTTTCTCAGCATTCTCCAGCAAAAGAGACCAGGTCAAGTTTTTTGTACTATGGTCATAGAATGGTTCAACATCCCATCCCGTAACAAAAATATGGTCGCTGGCAGCTTTTTCTTCGTTCTGTGCTTCGGTGCCCTCTTTAATCTGCTTAAGAAGTTTGTCCGGCTTGATCTTTTCCTTCTCTGCGTTTTTGATATGACCCGAATCAACATAGTCAAAATATACAAACCAGTCTTGATCTTCGATCGGACCAATACCGGCAACCTCCTGCCCTGACAGGATGTTTCCCTGCATTGTTGAGAACTTTTTAACGTCTTCTTTATTCAGATAGAAGAAATCTTTACCGAGATCAAGCGTTCCTACAGTTCCGATCTCGACCTTAACACCATCCCCGCCTTCTACCGGGGTAATACCGCTTCCGGTAGCTCCTGCGACGGTAGGGAGTGCTAACATCAGTACAATCAATAAGCTAAAAATTCGTTTCACCAATACATCCTCCAATATCTATAATAGGTCAACCCAAAACTTTGCACATCATATCACAGCTTACCGATATATACCATATCAGGATTATTTGACGGATTATTTCATAAATATACTCTTATATTCGTATAAGAGGGTAATTTATATCATTGCATTTCGGGTGTAATAGGACAAAATGAGTGATGAAATTGTCTTGTATTTCATTTACATGATAGAAAATTGTCAGTTTCATGCAGAAAATGTCGTATGAAAGTGGTTTGTATTCTGAAATATATGTATAAAATGATCGGAAATTCCCATGCTAAACATCCTTTTTAATCCAAATAACTTGTTTATAAGAACATATGTTTGTTGTAATCATCTAATACACTTGGACATGGTATTTTGATGTTGTTGAGGGTGAAATAGGAGGGATGAGCTCATGACCAAAACAATATACGAAAAGATAACGGCCAAACAGACATTGAACCGGGTGAAAGAGGAGAAGATGCCTTTTGATTGGTCGATCAATCCTTATCGTGGGTGCGCGCATGGCTGCAGCTTTTGTTACGCCAGGGCGTTTCAATCGTTCATTGGAATGGGGGCACAAGATGAGTTTCAGCACCATATTTTCATAAAAAATAATGCTGCTGAAGCGCTGGAGGCACAGCTGGCCGTTATCGCGAGGAAATTCGGTCATGATATCGAAGCGGTCCGCCGACATATCGGTCAGGTGACAATTGGCACAGCTACAGACCCTTATCAACCTGTTGAGAGCAAGACGGAGATTACCAGGGAATGCCTTAAACTGTTAGCCAAATATCGCATATCCACGAGCATTACGACCCGGTCGCCGCTTGTGCTCCGGGATCTGGATATTTTGACCCGGATGGATCAAGTCTCGGTCAATATCAGCATTAACACACTGGATGATAATATAATTCATAAATTGGAGCCAGCTTCGCCTCATCCGGCTAAACGAATGGAGACTGTGCAGCGTTTATCACAGCATGGGATTCGGACAGGAATCTTCGCAGCGCCGGTACTGCCGTTTCTGACGGATCGTGAGGAGCAGATGAATCAACTGCTCTATGCTGCTAAGGAGGCAGGTGCGGATTTTGCGATGATTTCTTTATTGCGTTTGTCTCGCGATGTGAAGGACTGGTACATGCAGACGTTAAGACATCAATTTCCAGAGGTCGTTTCGTTGTATACCAAGTTGTATAGTGGATCGGCTTACGCCGAAGATAGCTATGTTGCCTCTTTCAAAACGCTGGCAGAGAAATTGCTGTTGAAGTATGAGCTGACCGGCATGTCCAGTGGACGTGGAGGCAGGGCTTCTAATCAGTTTGGCCCCATTGCAGAGAATGAGGCACCTTGGGCGGTTTCGACAATTAAGACAGGGGAGGATCAGCTATCAAAGGCCAGGGAAGGTCAACGATCTGGTTCAAGCTTGTCCGGCTTGGAGAAGTCGGGTGACTTTGAGTTTCCGCGTGACAGTAACGACAAAAACACGGCGGATTTTGCCCCGACACTGACAGAAGGCAAGCGCAGGGGCAAACTTCCGATTCCATCGAGCCCGGTAGAGCAAGAGGAACTGACGCCGGAGATCGAGCAGTTGTCGTTTCCTTTTTAGATATCCTTTATAGAGGTTGTTCAAAAAGTCCGCTTTTGATCACGAAGTGAATCAGGAAGTGGGCTCGGCATCGAATCTTGAATTCAGCCGGTCCTTCCAGTGCTCACGTACCCAAAACGTACGCTCCGCTCCTCAGTTCCTAGCTTCATCCAACTCAAGCGTTTTGAAAAAACGCACATCGGAAGCATAAGCTTCGGTGCTGAAAACCGACCTTTTTGAACACGCACTTCTAGAACTATTTTCGTTTGGACGACAAGTGACGCAGTATGGGCTCGAGCGGCTGAGGAGGGAGCAGCGTTAGCAAATCACCCTTCTCTTGAAGCCGCTCTACGATATTGAGAAGATGAAAGTCTGAAGGTGAAACATTCTGAGACACCTCTTCCCAGGTCAGCGGGGTGGAGACGGTGGCAAGTGGCCGGGCCCTCGGTGTATAGGGTGCTGCAAGCGTTCTTCCGCTGTAATGCTGAAGGTAATCAAAATAGATATTATCGCCGCGGTTTTTCTTCAGCCTTTCAATCGTGAACAGCTTCGGATGCTTCTCGGTGACATATTGGGCGACGAATTGTCCAATGGTGCGAAGCTCGTCAAATGTCATCCCTTCCGGGATCGGTACGATGATCTGCACGCCCGTGGCACCTGATGTCTTCGGTACGGATGAAATACCAAGTGAACGGAGTACACTGCCAACGATAGCTGCGGCTTCCATGATTCTCGGCTCTTCCGGCTGCGAGGGATCGAGATCGATCATCCACTCGCATGGAAGTGTACTATTGGCATAATGCAGGGACGGATGAAACTCAAGCGCGGCAAGATTGCCAAGCCACAGCAGCTCGGGAAGCCCGTCCAGCAGAACATAATTGATATTTTCATGTATGGCCGTTTTGACAAATGGCGGGGTCGGCTCCGGAGCATTTTTTTGATAGAAGAACTCACCTGGCACACCGTGTGGATAGCGGATTGTTGTGAGAAGTCTTCCGCGACAGTAGCGGAGCAAGTATGGGGACAGCGCGGCAAGCTTCTGAAAATACATAGCCTTCGTAATTCCAACCTCGGGCCACAGCGGTTTGTCGGGATTCGTAATTTGGATCTCTTGGCCTTCGATGGTTAGTGTGCCTTTGATCTGTTTTCTCATGGTTAACCCAACCCTTGAATTCCGAGTAGCTTGGGATGACGCATCATTCCGTCCTGGCTCCACTCCAGGAACGTTACTTCAACGGTCAACGGTTTACTGAGCCAAGCGAGTTTTTCTTTTTTTAAATCGGTGTGCAATTCCTTCCAGCATGCACTGCCTGAATGTAATCCTGCGTAGTGCAGCAGCTGCCGCTTGGTCTGCTCGTTCAGCCCTAGTGAGGCTCTCCCGATGTAGGACCCGTCATCGCCTGCCAAGACGAGACTGGCGACACGCCCTTCCCGGATAATCATTGCAATCGCCTCCGTTTTTAATCGTATGGCAATTTTTTTCTTGTACCAGTCCTGATGTTTCTTTCCCTCACGATAGGGAGAGGATAATCGTTTGATTACAATCCCCTCCCAGCCCCGGTCCTCAGCCCACTTCCATAAACTCTCACCATCGTTGAACAGATCTGCGACGAGAAGACCTGGCTTGTTGGCGACAATCTGCTGCAGCCGCTGATGGCGTTCAATGTAAGGCAATTGCCGCATGTCGCGGTCACCGTCAAGTAATATGTCAAACAGAACATACGTAAATAGGGGAGCGCTCGTGCTGATGGCACGCGATCGCTCCCTCTGCAGAACTTTTTGGAAGACCGGACGGCCAAGCTCCGGATGGAAATACACAACCTCGCCGTCCAGAATCAGACGTTGCTCCTTCAGCTCTGACAGGGATGAGACAACTTCGGGGTACAGCGCTGTCTTGTTCAACAGTTTACGAGAAACCAGCGATACTTCTCCCCCGTTAAGGAGTGACAGGATACGAACACCGTCCCATTTCAATTGATATCCCCACTCGCTGCCTGATGGAATGGTTTCCGTCACGATAGGCGCCATGGGCTCTTTAGGAAGATAATCCTTTAAACCGTTCATGCTCAGGAACCTGTCTCGGTCTTTTTGGCTTTCGTTGTACGGCGTTTCGGTTTAGGTCCTTCGAGTTCCGGTCCTTCACCGCTGACTTTGGCTGTCGCTTCTTTGACAGCGGTCTTTCGGGTCGTTTTCCGTGGTTTCGGTGTCGTTCCCGGATCCGTAGCAATCGGCGGCTTGACGGCCTCAATGCTTGCCTGAAGCGCAGCCATCAGATCAACCACATTCGTTTCCTGACGTGCAGGAGCGATCTTCACTTCCTCACCGGCAACTTTACTGGAGATCATGCCCTGCAGACGCTCGCGGTAATCATCACTGTATTTTTCCGGATCAAAGGGGGAGGAGAGTTGTTCAATGAGCATTTGCGCCATTGTAAGCTCTTTGTCATTAACCACTGCGTTTTCCGGCAGGTTTGGTACTTGGGAGATCGGGCGGATCTCATCGGGGTAAAAAATCGTCTCAATCGCCAGACACTCATCGATAACTCTTATAGCAGCCATACTGCTCTTGGAACGGATCGCGATTTTGGCAATGCCGATTTTGCCGGATTGTCTCATGGCTTCAAGAAGCAGCCGATACGCATTAGCTCCTGCTTGATCGGGTGATAGGTAATAGGTCTTCTGAAAATAGATCGGATCAATTTCCGTTAAATCAACAAAATCAAGAATCGTAATATTTTTGCTGTTCTGTTCTGAAAGCTGCTCGAGCTCTTCTTTTTCAAAAAGAACAAACTTTCCCTTCTCATATTCGTATCCCTTGTTGATCTCCTCCCAGCCGACCTCTTCCTCGCAGACCGGACATTTACGAACATAAGAAAGTGGACTTCCGCAAGCTTTATGGACATATCTCATAGAGATATCTTTGTCCTCGGTGGCGGAGAACATTTTGACGGGAACATGAACAAGTCCGAAGCTGATGGCGCCTTTCCATACGGTATGCATCTATGATTCCTCCCTATCATTTTTTTGAATTACTACTTGATTAGTTTGCCCAAAAAAAGACTCTATATAAGTTGATGTATAAGCGCTTGAACTTTGAGGCATATTGACCTTGGAAACACAGTGGGCTCTACCTTTGTGTGAGGAGGTGTATGAATGACCATGGAGCACAGAGAGAGTAAAGAAACGGAACACGATCACAAGACATTATCGGAGGCGGATTTTACCGTGGAACCGGTGGACGGTGAAATACTGAACTGGAACAGCTTGACTTCAAGTGATAGTGAGATGACACGCGAGTCCACGATGCTTGATATCGACCGAATGGTCAATGAGGGTCTCGGCGGCGGCTATGTGACAGAAGATAACGGGATGATAGGTTTTACAACAACGGATACGATGAAGACGGTGGACGAAACACCGGGAAATACGGAGAAAGGGGAATAGAGATGGAACTGGATCGTGCTTGGAGTATTTTTAAATCTGATGATACGTTTAAGGTGAAGCTGGAAGGTGAGCCGGTATGGATTGAACATATCGATCAGGCTAACGGCATGGCGACGGTTCAAGTCGGCTCGCGACCGACAGATACCGTGACGGTAAACGTGGAACGCTTGGAAGAAGGCGAGTAATAGGAACCATAACGTGCATTCGAGCGGCGTAAGAAACACCTTTTTTTCGGATGATTGCCCTTAGCGGATCACCCGGGGAAAGGTGTTTTTTTTACAGCTAAGAAAGTATAAACTTCGGAGTAAAGTATTTTTCTTATGGAGAAGGTTTCAAAATCGTCCTTTGAGAACATACGCAGCGGGTTAATGGATTATGCATGTGTTAGATATGGAGGTCGATGATCCAAATTGATATATTTCATGCTCTCCTGGGTCCCTTGCGGCATGTTGTAGAGACCGATATAATTAAGGACAAGTTTAATCACTCAGCAGTTACGTCAAAAGGTGGGTATACAGGTGAGAGAAAGCGGTTATGAAGAGCAGTTCCGTTACATTTCCAAAAGTCCGGCCGACACGGAACGGCTAGCCGCCTGGCTGGCCCGGCGTTCAATACCGGGAACAGTCATCGGTCTTGATGGGGATTTGGGAGCAGGGAAAACAGCATTTTCCCAAGGGTTCGCGAAGCATTTAGGTATCAGCGGTGTTGTGAACAGTCCCACATTTACGATTATTAAGGAATATGAGGGGCGTCTGCCTCTTTATCATATGGATGTGTATCGTCTGTCTTTGGATGAAGCGGATGAGCTTGGATTAGACGAGTATTTTTTCGGAGAAGGTGTCTGTCTCGTGGAATGGAGCAGTCTTATAAGCGAGCTTCTTCCTGAAAAACATCTTCATATATCGATTGAAACAACAAACATATCGGAGCGAGTAATTATCATAAAGAGCTTGGGAGAGCCTTACGGCCAGTGGTGTCGGGAATTGAATGAAAATGGGGTAAATATCGATGAATAATCATAACACTACGCCGCGTCAGCGGTTTTTGGCGCTGGATTCGTCTACGGCCTCGCTAGCAGTGGCTGCGATGGAAAATAATGAACTGCTGAAGGAAATCAATGCGAGCGGCGAGCGTAATCACTCTGTACACATGCACCCGGTCATAGCACAAGTAATAGAAGAAGCTGGTTTGACTGTGGATGAAATCGACGGCATCGCCGTTGGTGTCGGGCCGGGATCTTACACAGGCGTTCGTATGGCTGTTACGGCGGCCAAAACGCTTTCCTGGGCGAAAAGTATACCGGTAGCCAGGGTGTCCAGCCTTCACGCCATCGCGTGGGGAGGACTTTCGTCTGGCCTGAAGGATCATTCGACGGAGAATGAACTGCATTGGGTGATCCCGCTGCTGGATGCGAGACGTGGACAGGCGTATACAGCACTGTTCTCTGGCGGAACAGGTACTGCACCACAACGGCTTGAGCCTGATGCCATTCGATTGATGGCGACATGGATTGATACCCTTGCGGATCGACTAAACGCGCTTCAAGAAGAAGAACTTCCTGTATCGATTTGGTTTACAGGTGACGTTACAGTACATGCAGAAGCAGCTGAACGTCTTCGTGAGGTGTACAGTGGGCCACTGAACATTCTCCCTTATGAACTGGAGGGTCGCTGGGTCGGATTTTTGGGAGCCATACGGCTGCTTCAGGGGGAGTCGGACGAGATGCATGCACTGGTACCTAACTATACACAGCTTTCGGAAGCGGAAGCGAACCTGCTGCGCAAGCGGTGAAGGGAGAGTAGGATTGGATCATGGAACATGAATACAAAGCACCATCTCATGACGAAGGTTTGTCTTTCCGGTTGATGACACTGGAGGACATACCGAACGTCATGGTCGTAGAGCACGATGCGTTTACTCTCCCTTGGACCGAGGAAGCCTTTCACAATGAACTTAAGCTGAATCATTTTGCATATTATATGGTGATGGAGTATGAAGGGCGGACGATCGGTTACGCAGGGATGTGGACGATTGTCGACGAGGCGCATATAACCAACATTGCATTGCTCGGAACATATCGTGGGCGAAAATGGGGAGAGCGGCTTCTTAGTGAGCTAATGAAGACGGCCTCCTTTCTACGGATGGAACGAATTACGCTTGAGGTCCGGGTGAGCAATGAGGTGGCCAAGCGTTTGTATATGAAAAAAGGATTTAAGCCTGCAGGCATCCGTAAAGGCTACTATTCCGACAATGGAGAGGATGCACTGATTATGTGGGCGGATTTGCCCCCTTACCGTGAATACGGAGGCGAGGAAGGAAGCGAAGGTTTGTTATGAATGAACAGAATACAGAGAAGCACAGTCTGATCTTAGCCATTGAGACAAGCTGTGATGAAACATCAGTTGCAGTGGTTAGAGATGGGCATGAAGTATTGTCGAGCGTTATTGCGAGTCAGGTCGAAACCCACAAAGCCTTTGGAGGTGTGGTACCTGAGGTAGCATCGCGCAAACATGTGGAGAGCATTACGATGATTCTGGAAGAAGCTGCCTACGAAGCGGGTATTGATATGCGGGATTTGTCGGCTATCGCTGTCACCCAGGGACCGGGTCTGGTCGGAGCGTTATTGGTTGGTGTTGTGGCGGCCAAAAGCTTAGCGTACGCACTCGGGAAACCGCTGATCGGCACACACCATATCGCTGGTCATATCTATGCCAACCGTATCGTTGGCCCGATAGAATACCCGTGTATGTCGCTCGTTGTTTCGGGCGGGCACACAGAACTTGTATACATGAAGTCCGAAGGCAGCTTTGAACTTATCGGCCGCACACGTGATGATGCTGTAGGTGAGGCCTATGATAAAGTGGCGCGTGCGCTCGGATTCCCTTATCCGGGCGGACCACATGTGGACCGCCTAGCCTTGGAGGCGGAGGATGCCGTACAGCTTCCCCGCGTATGGCTGGAGCCGGATTCCTATGACTTTAGCTTTAGCGGATTGAAATCAGCTGTATTAAATGTCGTCAATCAGAGCAAAATGCGTGGAGAAGAGATTCGAACCGGTGCGATTGCCCGGGGCTTTCAGGAATCGGTTACCGAGGTGCTCGTGGAAAAAGCGGTGCGCGCCGTAAAGGCATATGGAGCTGTGCAGCTGCTGCTCTGCGGAGGAGTTGCTGCGAACCGTGGATTACGGCATCTGCTCTCGGAACGCTGTGAGACGGAGAGAATTCCTCTAACCATTCCACCTCATCAATACTGTACCGATAATGCTGCTATGATTGCTGCTGCCGCTCATCTGAAATGGAAGCAGGGAGACCTGACGCCTCTCGATATGAAGGCAGATCCCCAGTTTTCTCTGGAAGAATGGGCTAAGTGAAAAGCTAGGCAAATGCCCTCTTGACGGGTGCAATTAAAGAACGTATAATCATCCTCAAATTCCAGAATAAAGAAACGTGAAGAACAGGAACAGTAAGGATCTCCGGAATCAAGAGAGCTGCGGGACGGTGCGACGCAGTGGAAAGAGACCTGAAACTCGCCTGGGAGCGGAACGTTGGAACACAGCGCATGATGCGCTGGCCGGATGTTGTCCGGTATTACATCGTTACGGTTAGCCACCGTCAGAAGGCCCGGCATACGCAGTCCATAAATATGGATGTGACGTATGGCGACGGAGGGGGCTTGCTTAGGACCGATAATATGATCGGTAAATCCGGCAAGTCAACAAGAGTGGTACCGCGATAGGCAAGCCTGTCGTCTCTTGAATAAAGAGATGGCGGGCTTTTTTTGTCCAAACAAACCGAATAGTAATAAACGCAATGAACGGGAGCAAGTAAAAGGGGTACTGTCTTCAGAGAGCCGCGGTTTTGGTGCAACGCGGCGGCAGGAACCTTTGAATCTCGCCCGGGAGCGGAAGAGGGGAACATAGGCATGGCGCTGCTGCAGATAAGGTATAGATTTGCAGGCAGCAAAAGTTTCTAATATGTACTCTCTTACGGGATCCCCCGTGAACAGGAGTCCGATAAATATTTCGCCCGGCCGGCGTATTTTATCGGACACTAAGCGGACGCACGTTTCGGCATGATGCCGAAATCAATGCGTCAAGTAGAGTGGTACCACGGAGGGTTTAAAGCCCGTCGTCTCTTGTAAGGAGATGGCGGGCTTTTTTGAAATCTAAGAAAGTATGAATTTCAAATTGCATACTTGTCTTATATTTCTCGAAGAAACGCCGAAGTCCTTTATAAAGGACGCCGAAGTCGTTTCTTCTTGCTGCCGGCAGCAGTTGGGTGGGATTGTGGACGCAAGTCGACGTGCGGACGCAGGTGTAATGATGATAAGTAAGATCAATCTGGCACATCTCGTAAAAACAAGGGAGGAACCCACGATGGTACAAGAAATTCGAAGAATTCGCTTGATGGATACAACATTGCGTGACGGAGAACAGGCCCCTGGAGCAAGTCTACAGCCTGAGCAGAAGATCATGCTTGCTGCCAAACTAGCGGAGCTGGGTGTAGATGTGCTGGAGCCGGGTTTCCCTGTGTCCAGTCCAGGCGAGTTTGCCGCAGTTGAAACGATATCCCGCCAGCTTCAAAATGTGGAAATATGCGGCTTTGCGAGAGCGGTAAAAGGAGACATTGACGCAGCTGTCCGGGCGACACAAGATGCAGCCAATCGGCGAATCCATTTGTTTATCTCTTCGTCCGACATCCATATTAAGCATCAGCTCCGCAAGAGCCGGAAAGAGGTCGTTGCGGCTGCACGAGAAATGACGGCGTACGCCAAACAGTTTTGCGACCGGGTGGAATTTACCGCGATGGACGCATCACGTACGAACATAGATGACTTAATTGAGATGGTGGAGGCTGTGATTGAGGAAGGTGCAAGTATTATCAACCTGCCCGACACGGTCGGATATGCGCTGCCACAGGAATATGGAGAGATGTTCCGCCGGGTGCGCGAAGGGGCACGGGGAGGTAGAAGTGTGGAGTACAGCGCCCACTGTCATAATGATTTGGGCTTAGCTGTGGCGAACAGTCTGGAAGCCATTCGGAACGGAGTTAGCCAAATCGAGGTAACGGTTAATGGTGTAGGTGAACGTACAGGAAACTGTGCCTTGGAAGAGCTTGTGATGGCTCTGGCTACCCGGGGTGATGTGCTAAGAGCAGAGACAGGTATCTCAGCTGAGAAGCTGTATGAAACGTCCCGACTGATCAGTGGTGCGATGCATTTTCCGATTGCATTCAATAAGCCGGTTGTTGGCCGTAATGCATTTCAGCATGAATCGGGTATTCATCAGGATGGCCTTCTGAAAGACCGAAGCACCTATGAAATTATGAACCCTGAGGATCTGGGCATTCCGCGCAGCATGATTATTCTAGGCAAGCATTCCGGACGACATGCATTGAAAGACAGGCTTGCCCGGTATGGTGTATCCATTCAGGAACAAGAGGTGGAGAAGCTATACAATACCTTCAAAGAGACCGCAGACCGGCAAAAGGTAGTCAGTGATGATCAACTGCTGCAAATGGTGAGTAGCACGCTTGGTAAACCGGCTCAGGTGTATGAGCTGGGTGAGGTTCAGGTGATATCCGGCAGCGGAGTAAGCAGGGTGGCGGCAGTCAGACTGCGCCACTTGCATGAGGAGCGTGAGGTGTCCTATTCGAGCGTAGCCGATGGACCGGTGCAAGCTGTCATATCCGCAATCAGCCAAGGAATCAGCGGCAGTATTTCCTTCGTTGATCTGGAGCTTCATTCTCTAAGTAGCGGGGAAGATGCGCATGCAGAGGCGGCCGTTACCGTTGAAAGAGACGGTAAGGTATTCCGCGGAACAGCAGTTCACCAGGATATAGTCATGGCGGCAGGGCTTGCATATGTGGCAGCATGCAACTCGGCACTCTTGTCCGTTTAACGACGATTACCATATAAGTGCGTGTTCAAAAAGGTCGGTTTTCAGCACCGAAGCTTATGCTTCCGATGTGCGTTTTTTCAAAACGCTTGAGTTGGATGAAGCTAGGGACTGAGGAGCGGAGCGTACGTTTTGGGTACGTGAGCACCGGAAGGACCGGCTGAATTCAAGATTCGATGCCGAGCCCACTTCCTGATTCACTTCGTGTTAGATATAGAATTTATAAGTTATCTTGCTACGCTGATGAAATTATATATCGCAAGAAAACCAACCTTTGAATCGCGGTCGCTCATCCTTGAATGGCCTCGTTAGAGGTTTTCTTATCAAAAGCGGACTTTTTGAACAACCTCTATAAGAAAAAGGCCTTCTTCTTCGTTTCGAAGGAGAGGGCCTAAATCTATATAAATAAACGGGATTCATATATATGAATCAATAGTTCTGTCAAGTTGTGGACAAGGTTATCCACATTTCCCTTCAAAAATGTGCGCAAATTCAGAAAACACCGATAAATTAAAGGTTTGGAAGAGGCTGAAAAAAGGGGACATCATTTTCAAAATTACTTGTTGAAATTGTGGATAATGTGCATAACTTAGTGGATAATCTTGGGTATCCTCGCTAAAAAGCTTGTTTAAAAGCAAAAAAATGGCCATTTAGGCCATTTTCAAGTCATACTTATACACGGAAGTTGGGGATAAGGCTGTGCATAAGTGTTAAAGCGATTTTGAAGCATATTTGTGAATTTTTTTTGTTTTTTTATAAAATAGGACTGTTTAAGCCTCCAGCAAGCTTTCCCACTCCGCAAAAATTTGTTCCAGTAAAGCTTTTTTGGTATCCGCGATCTGTTGGCGTTCTTGCAGAGCCATATAGTCCTGATATATTTCCGGGAGGGCCATTTCCGCTTCAAGCTGCGCAACTTCCGTCTCCAATGAATGAATCTGTTCTTCCAGGCTGGCAAGCTTTCGTTGTCGGTTTCTTTCTTCACGCTTCGCTTGCTTATCTGCTTCGAAGGAAGAGGCGCCTGGTTTGTCAATTGGAGTTTCCGTGACGGTCTCCTGCTTGGTTCCTGCACGGGAGAATGGTTCAGAAGGCTCGTTGTTCATTTCAACGATCTCTTGCTGTTTATCTGTGTAATCGTCGTAATTACCCAGGAAATGTTGAACGCTGTCTGGATGCAGCTCTACGATGCGTTCCGCCATTTTGTTCAGAAAATAGCGGTCGTGAGAAATAAAGAACAGGGTGCCTTCATAATCAATCAGTGCGGATTCCAGCACTTCTTTGCTGAACAAATCCAGATGGTTGGTCGGTTCATCCAAGATAAGCATATTGGCTTCTAGAAGCATCAGCTTCGCAAGAGACACACGCGCTTTTTCGCCGCCACTTAAAGAGCTGATCTTCTTCAAAACGTCTTCACCACTGAACAAAAAATTGCCAAGAACGGTCCGTATTCGTGCTTCCTCCATATGGGGATAAGCGCTCCACAGCTCTTCCAGTACAGTATTTTTCGGATTGAGCTCGGATTGTTCCTGGTCATAATAGCCGATCTTGACTTTGGTTCCCCACTGTAGGGAACCGGAAGCCGGCTTCATATCGTCAATGAGACATTTGAGCAGCGTAGACTTACCGATCCCGTTCGGTCCGATCAGGGCGACGGTTTCTCCTCTCCGGAGATCGAAGGATACATTTCGGAACAATGTTTCTCCAGGCTGAAAAGCGACGGACAGGTCTTTCACCTGAAGCACCTCTTTACCGGACATGTACTCTACCTCGAAGGAGAAGTGAGCTTTTTTTAAATCGCCCATAGGCTTGTCCAGTCGATCCATTCGGTCAAGAGCTTTGCGCCGGCTCTGTGCACGCTTCGTAGTAGAGGCACGTACGAGGTTACGCTGGATAAAGGTTTCCATCCGAGCAATCTCATCCTGTTGTTTCTCGTACTGCTTCAGTTGTGATTCGTATTCCGCTGATTTCAGTTCGATATATTTGCTGTAATTGCCTGTGTATCGTTTCGATTGATGGCGTTCAATTTCAACAATGGTTGTGACGAGACGGTCCAGAAAATATCGGTCATGGGATACAACAAGCAGTGCTCCCGAATAACCGCGCAGGTAATCCTCAAGCCAGGTCAGCGTTGCGATATCCAGGTGGTTCGTAGGTTCGTCTAGCATGAGCAGGTCAGGGGCTTGAAGAAGTATGCGTGCCAGCGCCAGACGAGTTTTCTGACCGCCGCTTAAAGTGGCGATAGAGGTGTTCGGGGAAAAGCTTCCGAAGCCCATTCCGTGGAGAATGCTGCGGATGCGCGTTTCCATTTCATAGCCGCCGTGATCCTTGAACCAGTCGGAACGGACGGCATACCGGTCAAGCAGATCCTGATAACGTTTCGGATCCTCGCTGGAGGCGGGATCGGCGATCTGCTGCTCCATTTGGCGAAGCTCACGTTCCGTTTCAATGAGCGGTGTAAATACGTCCAGCATTTCCTCCCAAATGGTACGGTCCGACTGCAGGCCGCTATTTTGCGCCAAATAACCAATCGTTGTTTCTTTTGCTTTAAATATTTGTCCCCCGTCATATGACATATCTCCAGATAAAATCTGAAGTAGCGTCGATTTGCCGGCACCGTTTACACCAACGAGTCCGATTCGCTCCCGTTCGAGAATTTGCAGGTTGATGCCCTCAAGCACCGGGGTGACCCCAAATAATTTCGTAATGCCATTGGCTTGCAGCAACATGTGAGATAAAACCTCCATCTATATGTAGTTCCTGATTCATTGGTAGAATTCAGATGATGATAAGGTAAGTTTACATGAAAAATGGTAAACAAGCGACCGATTCATGGTGACTTCCGGCATTCTTGGCGAAAGGGAGGAACAATGGTAAACTAATCTTAATTATAAGCATGAAGGGAAAGAGCGGATTGAACATTTCTGCTTCCAAAACTGAACTTCGGGCGCTTAAGGTTTCTCTTAGAGATTCGATATCGGATAGCGATCGTGAAGAACGATCCGGACAGGTCTGCCGTCTTGCGACCGATCTGCTGATAGCTAATCACGCGGGCAGTATGCTAGTGTATGTTCCATTTCGTTCGGAGCTCGATACCCGGCCGCTGATAACGTGGGCATGGGAGAATGGGATTGAAGTCATGGTGCCAAGAAGCCTTCGGGGAAGCGGTATGATGGAGCTATACCTACTCCACAGCTGGAATGAACTGATTCAAGGTGCTTTTGGTATTCCTGAACCGGATCCTGTGCGCGCAGAGAAGTGCCGAAAGGATGTTGTTCCGGATGTCATATGGGTTCCGGGTCTGGCATTCGATGGGCAAGGTGGACGGCTTGGTTATGGAGGCGGATATTATGACCGTCTTCGGGATCGCATGTTATCGGCTGCAGCGGGTGGTAAGAAGATGCCCTTATGGATCGGGCTTGGATATGAAGTTCAGGTTACAGATCAGGTACCGATGGAATGTCATGATTTGCGTCTGGACGGGCTTATAACTGAAAATGGATACATAAAGACTGGATTCTAGCGGAAGGTGATGGAATGGAGCTTAGTCATTTTAATGAGCAGGGCAGAGCGAAGATGGTGGATGTGAGTGATAAGAACATAACATCCCGGACAGCCACTGCACGAACAACCGTGAAGATGCATCCAGATACGCTCCGACGTATTAAAGAGGGCGGTATTGAAAAAGGCGACGTGCTTGCGGTAGCGCAGGTGGCCGGTATAATGGCTGCCAAGAAGACATCGGATTGGATTCCGATGTGCCATCCGCTTCCACTTACGGGTATTAATGTGGAATTCGGCGATAATGGCCGGGATGAATTATATATAGAAGCAACTGTGAAGACGACAGGAAAGACCGGGGTTGAAATGGAGGCTCTAACAGCTGTTTCTGCCGCTGCTCTGACCGTTTATGATATGTGTAAAGCAATGCAAAAGGATATGGAGATTGGTCCAACAAAGCTACTCAGCAAGACCGGAGGCAAGAGCGGAGATTACATGAACGAAAGTAATTAAACGGGATTCATTTCATTATTGAATATAGAAGAAAGATTCGGCAGAGGGAAGGGGAGGGTACTCATGTTGTGGAAAACGGCGATCCTGACGGCGAGCGATAAAGGCTCACGCGGGGAACGCGAGGATACGAGCGCCCAGGTTATCCGGGAACTGATTGAAGAGGAATTGGGCGGCGAAATTATCGAATACCGTATTGTTCCTGATGAAGAAGATGAAATTATTGCCGCGTTGATTGAGTTGACGGATTATTTTCAAGTGGATCTGGTGCTTACAACCGGGGGGACGGAATTAGCAGTGAGGGATGTAACGCCGGAAGCGACTAAACGGGTCGTCGAACGGGAAGTGCCGGGTATTGTCGAAGCGATGCGGGCTACGGTTATGCAGAAGAATCGAAGTGCCATGTTGTTCCGTGGGGTGTGCGGTATTCGCGGCCGAACGCTGGTACTCAACTTGCCAGGGTCGCCAAAAGGTGTGCATGAGAATCTTGCAGCCGTTATGGATCAGCTGCCTGAGGCATTGCTTATGGTTACGGGACAGTACCGGGAATAGTGAATTTTGATCGGACCCAGAGATAAATATGTAAAAAATATCGTATTCGGTACTTTTTATGTGATTTTTGTTATGGTATGATGGCGTTATCAATGTTATTTAGGCTGATTTCTTGTTATTAGGAGGAGAAAGCTATGGGTCAAATCGGGGTACCGGGTATTATTTTGCTCGTCATCTTGGCTCTGCTGTTGTTCGGACCGAACAAGCTTCCTGAACTGGGGCGCGCTGTTGGCAGAACGTTCCGCGAGTTTAAGGATGGAGCACGTGAGATCATTGACGATGAGCCGGCTTCGAAGAAGAAGGAAGAAGCACCACAGCCGGTCGCAGCACAGGCCAAGGTTGAAGATAAACGTCTTCCGGAATAGAACAGTTTCGTAAAGTGAAATCCCCTCCTACGTGAGGGATTTTTCGCACTTATTATTAGAAACGGCCCCCTTCCCACGCGAGGATTCTGTCGTTTCTTCTTGTGCTGCCGGGATACAGATGAGGTGATATCTAGCGTGTCGGAAAAAATGGAAGAGATGGCGCTTGTAGAGCATCTTAGTGAGCTTCGCAAGCGGATTATTATTGTGCTTGTCGTATTTGTGGGCGGATTGATTGCTGGTCTCTTTATTGCTGAGCCGATTTACCGGTATTTGACGGAAACGGAACAGGCCAAGTCGTTTGAACTGAATGCCTTCTCTTTTTGGGATGGTATCGGGATCTATATGAAAATTGCTGCCCTTTTCTCGCTTGTTATATCGGTTCCTTTTATATTTTATCAGCTTTGGGCTTTTGTAAAGCCGGGGCTACGGAAAAATGAGCAGAAGGCGACAGTTCGTTATATTCCATATGCTTTTTTACTGTTTATTTTGGGTATTGCATTTGGATATTACATCGTATTTCCAATGACACTGTCTTTTACGACTACCATTACGAAGAGCATGGGGCTTCAGGAGACATACGGCATCACGAATTATTTTAACTTTATGTTCAATCTGGTGCTGCCGCTGGCATTATTATTTGAACTTCCCTTGATTGTGATGTTCTTAACCAAAATTCGGATTCTGAATCCGCTGCGGCTGAAGAAGATGCGCCGTGTAGCCTATTTCGGACTTGTGTTTGTGGCTGTTGTCATTACGCCGCCGGACTTTATCTCCGATTTCCTGGTGGCGATCCCGCTGCTGCTTCTATACGAATTAAGCGTATTTCTTTCTGCTATTGTGTATCGTAAGCAATTGCAGGCGGATATGGATATGGAAAGCCGATACATACGTGTTGATGAAGAAGATTAAGCCAGGTCAACTGTATATACTTCTTCGTCGAAGAGTGTCCTGATCAGGACGCTCTTTTTTTGGTTTATTAGAAAGATAAACGCAGGCATAAATTGAAAAGTCGTGGATAGAATGGAAAGAGGAGTCTTGAGGACAACCTGTTCCTGCGGTTATATCAAAAAATGAGTAAAAAATAGCGCAAAGGACTTGAAATCTTCAGGCAACTTGAAGTATCATAAAATTGGTTGTTAGCACTGACGATGGTTGAGTGCTAATACATAAAGCTTTGAAACAGAGCACCACAACATATTTTTAAAGGAGGCTATTTTTTCATGATCAGACCTTTAGGTGAACGCGTATTGGTAGAACCAATCGAACAAGAAGAAACCACGGCATTCGGGATCGTGCTTCCGGACTCCGCTAAGGAAAAACCGCAAGAAGGAAAAGTTATCGCTGTAGGCAGCGGTTCTTTGAAAGATGGTGTTCGTGTAGCGTTGGAAGTTAAAGAAGGCGACCGTGTCATTTTCTCCAAATATGCCGGAACAGAAATCAAATACGAAGGTAAAGAATATTTGATTATGAAAGAAAGCGACATCCACGCGATCTTGGGTTAATTCACAACCTGAATATAAGAGTGCTGAAATATTCATAATCCATTAGGGAGGTATGTAATACCATGGCTAAAGATATTAAGTTTAGTGAAGACGCCCGCCGCGCAATGCTCCGCGGTGTTGATGCATTGGCTAACGCAGTAAAAGTAACACTCGGACCGAAAGGCCGTAACGTTGTTTTGGAAAAGAAATTCGGAAGCCCGCTCATCACAAATGACGGTGTTACGATTGCTAAAGAAATCGAGCTGGAAGATGCATTCGAGAACATGGGTGCTCAGCTCGTTAAAGAAGTAGCTACAAAAACAAATGATGTTGCCGGTGACGGTACAACAACTGCAACGGTTCTCGCTCAAGCGATGATCCGTGAAGGTCTGAAAAACGTAACTGCAGGCGCTAACCCAATGATCATCCGCAAGGGTATCGATAAAGCGGTTAGAGCTGCTGTAGAAGAGCTTCAAAACATTGCGAAGGAAGTTAAAAACCATCAGGAAATCGCTCAGGTTGCTTCCGTATCCGCAGACGATGAAGAAGTAGGTCAACTGATCGCAGAAGCTATGGATAAAGTGGGTAAAGACGGTGTTATCACTGTTGAAGAATCCCGCGGCTTCTTGACTGAGCTGGAAGTTGTAGAAGGTATGCAGTTTGACCGTGGCTACATCTCCCCATACATGATCACAGATACGGATAAAATGGAAGCTGTTCTTGAAAATCCATACATCCTGATCACAGATAAAAAAGTAACTAACACTCAAGAAATCCTGCCGATCCTTGAGAAAATCGTACAACAAGGCAAACCGCTCGTTCTGATCGCAGAAGACATCGAAGGCGAAGCTCAAGCGATGCTGATCGTGAACAAGTTGCGTGGAACATTCAACGCGGTTGCTGTTAAAGCTCCAGGCTTCGGTGATCGTCGTAAAGCAATGCTGCAAGACATCGCTGCATTGACTGGTGGTCAAGTGATTACGGAAGAGCTTGGTCTCGACCTGAAATCCGCTTCCATCGATCAATTGGGTACAGCTCGTCAAGTGCGTGTTACTAAAGAAAACACAATCATCGTTGACGGTGCTGGCAACAAAGACGATATCGAAGCTCGCGTTAAACAAATCCGTAACCAACTGGAAGAAACTACTTCCGAGTTCGACAAAGAAAAACTGCAAGAGCGTCTGGCTAAACTGGCTGGTGGCGTAGCAGTAATCAAAGTCGGTGCGGCTACTGAAACTGAATTGAAAGAACGCAAACTGCGTATCGAAGATGCCCTGAACGCAACCCGTGCTGCGGTTGAAGAAGGTATGGTATCCGGTGGTGGTACTGCGCTCGTTAACGTATACAACGCTGTTGCTGCTGTAAAAGTAGAAGGCGACGAGAAAACTGGCGTGAACATCGTTCTGCGCGCTCTGGAAGAGCCAATCCGCACGATTGCAGCAAACGCTGGTCAAGAAGGTTCCGTTATCGTTGAGCGTCTGAAAAAAGAAGAGATCGGCATCGGCTACAATGCTGCTACCGATCAGTGGGTGAACATGTTTGAAGCAGGTATCGTTGACCCTGCGAAAGTAACACGTTCCGCACTTCAAAACGCTGCTTCCGTTGCAGCTATGTTCCTGACAACTGAAGCGGTTATCGCTGACAAGCCAGAACCAGAAAAGCCAGGCATGCCTGATATGGGCGGCATGGGTGGAATGGGCGGCATGATGTAAGAAACATCACTCATTCTTGAGAGATGGTTAAGTACATTTTTTGCCCAAACTGAGAACTGGTCACGTAAATGACTTTTTTCTAAAGAAAAGACTACTTCCTAAAAACAAGGAGGTAGTCTTTTTTATGTTATTAAAATTTGTTTATCAGGATTTATTTCAGGAGGGTATGTTGAAAGGGCGGATAAGCTTTTTGAATCTCCTAATGATTTTGCTAACGGAATGACTTTTGGAATACATGGGACAGTTAGAGAAGCTGTTCTTCCTACAAGGGCTTGGTCTACAGAACATCTTGCCAGCGTGATTGGAACAGCAGGACTTGTAACAGGTGATGTAACAGGTTCCCTTATTAAGTCGAAAAATGTATTGAGTTCATCTGTAAAATATGAGGGAGCAAGTGAACTAAGACAAATATCCTCTGGGGGATTGCGAAATGAGCTTCCACTAACTGATACTCAAAAAGCTGAAATAGTGGATTACACTAAATCGTTGAATTTTCCAGAGGAGAACATTATAGTATCTAGGCCTGGTTTTTATGATGAATGGAATACAGGGATGATGTACGACAGGTTCATTATCAATACGGACGTGCTCCCAGCAGAACAAACAGGAATTGGTATATTAGCTGCTAATTCTCGTGTTACAGGAAAAGCTACTATTGCCCATGAAATTGTTGGCCATTATGAAGCCTACAAGGCAGGAAGGGCTTTTGAATTATATGATGTTGATGCAGAAACCTTTAAAAAGAATTATGCTTTAGATGAAGCTCAAGCTAGTATAAGAGCTGCGAGATTTGCCCCTGATCTGACATCAACGGAGAGAATGACGTTATTACGAGATGCTATTGCTAGGCTGAAAAATGCTGATTTACGTATACGTGATGTTAGAGATGAACTATATATTAATGAAAGATAGTGGAGGATAATTAATGGAGAAGATTATGACTATCAGTTTAGTATTTGAATCAAAAGAGGAAGGTACTGTTATGGTCGGTACAGACAAAGAACTAGATCAACTAACTCATCCAGAGATAAAAAAAATGATAGGTGAGAAAATACTTGTTAAACGAACGGATAATCGTGAAATTCCACTCCAAGTAAGTTCAATACAAATTTCAACTTCAATGGCTGATAAAAAGAATATCGGAATATCTGTAGGTAAGGCGATTTCACCTGAAGAAATTAAAATTGGTTCAACGATATATAGAAATCAAGATTGATGATAAACTGCTGTGAAAAATGTATTTCATATGAAGTAAACTTAGGTTGATATCATAAATTTAACGGAAGCACCGTTCTGGCTCAAAGCTTATTTAAGCATGCGTAGAGGTTTTTTTATGGAGGAGAATAAACATCAGGGTGCGTCCAATGAAATTTTCAACTATAAATAGGATAATATATCGATCAATGCTTTAAATTATGAGAGCGTAAAATATCTTGTGTAAAAAGAACGGTTTTGAAATTATCCTTACCATACTTTCTTATTGCCTTGCACAAATATCTCGTTCTTTTTCCATCTGATTCTTGTAAGTGCTTTTTGAATCTATTTTTATATCCCTTTGAGGTAAAACCGACATATTTTTTTATCGTTGACTAGATTTAGTAATCAAATAAAGATCGTACATACTCAATCCCCCTCCAGAACGCTTTCCTGCTGATAGTCTTATCAAATTAATTTTACGTATAAAAATTTTTTAGCATAACTTGTAGATGCATCTGACAGCAGTGGAGTAAGCGGTTTTTATTTTTATCTAGATGGTAGTTATTATGGTTCGATGTATGGTTCAAGTGGCTTGTATACTTAAACTGACCTGAGAGCGGGAACATCGTATTCTTTCGGAGTAAAGGCATTTGGCCGTCATAGTCCACACTGATAAATGTAGTTAGTCACCCCGGTCGATTCAGACCGGGGTGACTAACTACATTTATCTGATAGAACGTTAGTTCTTACAATTTGAGTAGTGGGGGTTCTTTAAGGGGTATCACTAAAGCAATATAGTCATCATTCCAAGCACTAAAAAAATGGAGCCTAGGCAAATGGAGATTAATCCACCGAATTTCACCGAATCAATATAGGCATCGCTTGGTTCGGAGTCACCTTTGACTTTCCATCCTTCATTCATTCTCCATCCGAATGTTGGATACTTTCTAGCAAGGACACCAATGCCTATGAAAATAATCGCTAAAAGAAAAAGTGTAAACCATGACATAACATTACCTCCAAATTAAATCAGAGTTGATAGTCCTACCAAGACCAATATTACACCAAGACTAACAACGAATACTCCAAGAAATTGGTATTTTTAATACATCAGTATCATCTATTTCATGATACTCATCCCGGTTCATTCTGATCGCCATTTCTTCGGGACTTCTGAATACAGATGTGCCAAGCCAGATATTAATGGCACCAACTAACATTAGAAACAAAAGTTTTACCTCCCTACCCAATATGTGTAACGATGGCCTGCAATACCGAAAACGAACCCATTATCACACCGAGCATTATTGCGATTACAGCCCTAAATTTAATTTTCAATAAGTCAATATCATCTTGCTCTACATCATCAGGAATTCCATTGAACATTCGTAACCAATCATTATCTGGATAAATAAAGACATACATACCGAACAAAATGATCAGAACGTTGAGTGATATGATCAGAACATCGAGTATTAGTAAAAACATAAGATCAACCCCTTACTGTTAAATACGCAGGAACTAAATGGAAGTTCCGGTAAATAGGAGGTAAAATGAATCGGAGGATTTAGGAGGTGTGGAATGAATAGAGACTGGCAAGAAGATATGGAATATTGTAATAGGTTTGATGACGGAGGACAGTATTTAGTTTGGCCTGAAGTTTTAAAGCACTGGCTCCAGCAAGCAGCAACTGAGAAAAAACGTGCAGATAAACTCGATAAAGCAGTAAAAGAAGCCATTGAAATTTGTGAAGGCATGAAAGACTCTGATGACCCTTTAGAGATCCTTGAAAAAGTGTTGATTCAAATGCAATTAGTCGTGTCCCTTTCAAGGGAGTGCGAAGCATAAGAAAAAATGCAAGGAATTGGTGAACGCAAAGACCCCCACATCCTGGGCGGGGCGGGGGTCAATCAATCGGTAATATATTCCTATCAATAATTATAGCATAAAGGGGATTGAGGGGAATGGCGATGGCATGGGGGCAAGGGGAACTCTTTCCAACAGCAAATGAAGCAGAGATCCAGCGAACAAAATTCCTGCTCGGAAAATATAAAGAGATGACGATTCTCATGCAGGATTTTGAAAAATTCGAAGAAGATTTAAAATAAGTGGCCATTGATGGCGAAGCAGCTCGTCGCATCGATCAGGAAGACCTTCACGCAGACAAGACTGCCAATGCAACCATCCTGATCGAGAAGCAGCGATGGGTGTACCAACGGTACCAGTTTTATACGCGCCAGTTCCAACGGACTTTCTGTTTGATTCAGGACGACGATGAAAGGAAAGCTGTCGATTACAGATACATACAGGGCTTTTCTTACAAGGAGACGATTCTATTCTTCCGACATGGCCTAAGTGACAGTACCATATGTAGAAAGATTGCTGAAGGGATAGAGAGCACGGCCAATAGTTTGAAGTTAATGGGTTTCTTTGAACAGGATGATGCAGAGTTTTGAATGATAAGCAATATTGTGAGGATAAGGTGTCAAAAAAATAGTCCCTTCTTGAATTGAAGAAGGGACTATTGCTTTTTAAACTTATTAGTTTTTTATTCTAATGAGAAGATCTGAAATTAAACGTTATGGTTTTATTTCTTTTTGATAAAAGTCATATAATTGATTAACGGAAGAACTTGACAAGATATGACTGACCTGCTCAACTTTCTCGCGTTCCCAATCGAACCAACGCATTTCTTTTAACTTTTCAATTTCTTCGTCTGTAAAGCGTTTCTTTATCTGTTGAGCAGGGTTACCGCCTACGATAGTATATGGTGGGACATCTTTTGCTACAACCGAACCAGCCGCAACAATGGCGCCCTCACCTATTGTCACACCTGGCATAATCATTGCATTCATTCCAATCCATGCATCACTTTCGATGACTGTATCGCCTTTTGGCGCGTAAGAAGTTTTAATCTGCTCCACAAATGGATACACGGTTATCCATTCAGGATGATGATTGTGATTTCCACCCATTAAAATAATTACACCACTTGCAATGCATACGTAATTTCCAATAATCAATTTATCTATATGCCAACCATGGTCTTCGATGGGGTTAAATAACTTTCTGGATTTTTCATCCCCCCATAGGTATCTAACACATCCATCTTCAAAATCATGATTATCGTAATAACCAGAATAGTATGAGTATTCCCCTACTTTAATCATTGGGTTCTTGACAATATCCTTTAGATACTTAATTTCAGACCAGTGGTCAAATCGATGTTGTTTCATTCTTTTCCCTCGCTTCTAAGTAGTATAAATCATTTTTTACTTAGAAGCTTAATGCAGTAGCAACATTCTTAAACCGTTTCAAACGACGAACCATCGTCCTCATCCTTTTCCTATTTGTTGGTGAGATTGTAACAAACGAATTATCTGTTCGTCAAATCTTACCTCACAGTCCTAAAATAAAGTGAAATTTGACCTTGACCACATTTTGACCACATTGAAATAAAAGGCTTCTCACGGGTTCGAATTCGAACTTGGTGAGAAGCCTTTTTGCTATCCATTGCGTAGTTCATCCAGCAATCTGTTAAGTAACGCTTGGACAAGTCCATCTTCGCTCAATACGCGAAGATGTTTGGAAGTTTGCGGTTGTCGCAGTCCAGTGCGATCGGCGATGTCCCCGACGGTGAGGGGACCATTGCGCAAGAGTTCGATTATGTGAAACCGGTTGGGTTCAGCAAGTGCTGCAAAAATTGAATTGTCCATTGTTTACACTTCTTCTAACTTTTAAGAATTGTTATATAGATGTGCAAGTTTTTAATCTACTGGTTCAGTTTTTGAGTATGATACAATGGAAGACTCAAATACGTTATAAGGGGTGACTTATACATATGCAGACCAGGCGAAAATGGTTCCCGAACACGTTGAAATATAGACTTTTTATCGCGTACATCACACTTCTAATGCTTCCTTTGTGCATTGCTATTTTTTACCTGTTTCAGCATTTCGAATCGATTCGGCAGAATGATATGATAGACCGTATGTCTGAGCGTATGCAGCAGGTTTATATATCCTTGACGGATATGATGGCATTTGCTTATAAAGCGAATACCATGCTGAGCCAGGATGAAAGTCTGATCCAGATTATGCACGCTCCTGATAAGTATGATCCTCTTGAACGAAAGAAAATAATAGAAAGCAAAATGTTCGGAATCAACAACAGCTTTTTTTTCCATCAGACGGAGCTGTATTTTCGTTTTATCGACCGTAACGGCAATGTATACACCTCCTATGCTCCCAATGACCAGTTGACAAACGAACGGAAAGAATTGCAGGATTGGCAGAATAAGCTGCAAATCGGCATCTACCCTTACCGTTGGGTGGCGGATGACTTGAATGATGTAAGAGGAAGTCAAGGAAGCAAGCTTCTGAGTCTGTATATTATGCTGGATGACGAGCTGCGGGGAAATTACGGATTGGCGCGTATCAGCATCAACATTCAGGAATGGTTCCGCAATACGCTAAAAGATAATTCGGTCAATCAGGATCTGACCATTTTTACCGGCCAGGGAGAGACTGTTCTACAAAACAAGGAGGCTGCTTTCAGCCTGGACAGCATGAAAAGGATCATTTCTTCACAGGCGCAAAATGGGCATTACAAGGATGAACGCGCTTTGTCTCTTGTCAATTACAGTTATGTTGAGGAGTTGGACTGGTATGTGGTTAGTCAAATGCCCTTAAGCGAGCTTCAGCGGGAAGTGCAACGTTTAAGGCTGATGATATATATGTTTTTGATTATTTTGGTAACCGCTTTCATATTGGTAACCTTCTTTTTGGCGTCGCGCATGACCCAGCCGCTATATGTTTTGAAACGGAGCATGGAGGAAGCGTCGGACAAGAAGCTGAATGTTAAAATATCCATCAACAAAGGCGCAACAGATGAGATTCGTTCTCTTAGCGAAAGCTTCAATCGGATGATTGATGATGTTGTTGCGCTCATTGCCATGCTTAAGCTGGAGGAGCGGCAAAAGCAGGTGGTTCGTTTCCAAATGCTGCTTTACCAGATGAACCCGCATTTTCTGCTCAACACCTTGAACACTGTCAAATGGATTGCTAGAAAAGAAAAACAAGACGCCATTGCGGGCATTTGCACCTCATTAGGTTTAATTCTGGAGGCAAGTCTTAATTCGGATATTGAGCTGGTTCCCCTTAAAGAAGAGATCAAATTGTTGCGATCCTATGAATCCATACAGGCGTTTCGATTCAGGGAACATTTCACAATCATCTATGAAACGGAGGAATCGGTGCAATACGCACTCGTTCCCAAGTTTAGTTTACAGCCTCTGGCAGAAAATTCTATCGTCCATGGCTTTAACATGTCTGAAGGCCGCGGCACCATATGGGTTAGGGCGCGAGCGGAGGGAAGCGAGCTTATTCTGGAAGTGGAAGATAACGGCATCGGTATGGAAGAGGCAGCCCGCAAGCCGGGAAGACGCAGCGGACATGGGATCGGACTGAGCAATTTAAGGGAAAGGCTGGAGCTGCTTTTTAAGCGGGAGGGAGTTATTGAACTTATATCGGACGCGGAAGGAACCCTGGTTCGAATTCGCTTGCCATTGTTAATTGCAGCGCCGTATTCACAGAAAGGAGATGACAGGCATGTGGACGATTTTATTGGTGGAAGATGAAGTGTTTGTCCGTGAAACCATCAGAGAAATCTTGGACTGGGAACGCCACGGTTTTTGCGTTGTAGGAGAAGCGGGGAACGGCAGTGAGGCGTTGGCGGCTATTCTGGATCTGAAGCCTGATGTCGTCATCGCCGATATTGTTATGCCTGGCATGGACGGGATTGAACTGCTAAAGGAAACGCGGAAGGCAGGAATACGAAGCCGATTTATTATGCTGACGGCCATGAGCCACTTTGATTATGCGCGGGACGCCCTTCAATACGGGGCTTTCAACTACCTGCTGAAACTGTCCTTACATGATGATATTTTGCTGGAAAGTCTGGCGCGGATCAAGGAGGAATTGCTTGCAGAGCTTAAAGGGGCGGGAGAGGCGCTTTATCCTCTTTATCACCGTATTTGGGCGGTTATTTGGGGAACAGGAGCATCAGCTCATGCAGATTCAGCTGAGCTTGCCTCGTCGATGGAGAAATTCCGCAGTCTGAGACTGGATATTGTTGCTGCTCTGAGCGGTGCCGTTCCTGCTCATGCTGATCAGTCCTGTATCCGGCCGGAACAGTATCTGCTGGTCCAATCCTTCCATGATGCAGGTCAGACAACCTTCTTTTGCTGGAGCTTTCAGAAGAAGATAGAATCGGCCTGCCCGGTCCAATCGGAGCGGATTGTGGAATCGACGGCAGGCAGCAGTTTAGCCAGTTTGTCCCATGATTGGCTGCAAGCGCTGAATCAATTAAACGGCGATTGGTACGGTCCTGAGTCTTATCCGGCAGGGGAGAAAGACGAGTCGACGCCAATCGAGGAGTTGGAGGTTGAGCTGATCCGCTGCTTTGAAGAACGGAATGAATCCAAAAGCGCTGAGGCGGCAACGCAAATTTGGGAGTATATGAAAGCCTCATCATTTTCCCATGTGGAAGTGAAAAAACGTGCGACCCATCTGCTTCATATATTGACGATGCTGGCAGGACGAAAATCGGAGGATTGGACAGAAATCTACTCTGCCGTAAGCCATGAATCGCTGCATGCTCATGTGCTGCAAGCGATACGGGAGCTTATTCGGCAGAAGCAGGAAGCGCATGTAAGCTATACGGATCATCCGGAGGTGAACCGGGTGATTCAATATATGCTGGAGCACTACAAGGAAAACATTAAAGTTACAGATTTGGCCAGGCAGGTGGCTATCAACGTGGACTACTTGAGCACCGTGTTCGGCAAAAAAACCGGGTTGACGCCAATCGCCTATTTGCGAAACATTCGGATTGAACAAGCCAAACGCCTGTTGATACATTCCAAGCTCAGTGTAGAAGAAATTGCGAGTCAGACGGGCTTCGCCGACGATGCCTACTTCATCAAAGTATTCAAGCGTCTGGTTGGACAAACTCCCAGCTCCTTCAGGCGGGAGAACAATATGTAAGTTTTGTACTGCCAATCTGCAAGTTTCGTCCCTTATAGGCCAAGGAGCGAATTGATATAGTTGGGATGAATTAAACATGCGATCAAGGAGGTTACAGGAAAGATGAGAAAAAGAAAATCGTTGGTTGCAGGATTGGCATGGCTTGTGGTGGTGTCTCTGATGCTTGCCGGCTGTGGCGGAAACGGGAACGGCAATGGAAGAGCGGAAGGACCGGCGTCATCCTCAAGCGCCGATCCCGGCACGAAGGAAAGCGCGGATCCGATCAAGCTGACCCTGTGGGGAGCCGTGCCGGTCGAAAACGGCCCCCAAGAGGTTGTCGACAACTGGAACAACGAAAATCCGGATATTCAGCTGGAGTATGTGCGGTTCGTCAATGATGACGCCGGCAATCTGAAGCTGGATACGGCGCTCATGTCCAGCCAGCCGGTGGACATGTACGTTAACTATGATTTCAGTCTTTACGAGAAGCGGATCAAAGCGGGAAACGCGCTTGATCTGAGCGCTTTCACTGACTATGACGTGGACGGAAAAATGGGTGAAGGCGCCGCCTTGTGGAAGGTGGACGACAAGTATTACGGCGTTCCTACCCAGAAGGGCTTATCCTTTGTCTGGCTGAACAAGGATATGCTCGACGCTAAGGGACTGCCGGTTCCCACGGAATGGGGGCTGGACGAACTCAGGGATTATGCCGCCAAGCTGAAGGGTGACAACGTTTGGGGATTGGCACAAAGCGATTATTACTTCAATGTACCCATCAACGGTTCCATGCAGAAGCAAAGCTTGCAGATGACGAATCCGGACGGCACCTCGGCTTTCGACAATCCGCTGACGGTCAAAGCGCTTCAGGTTTATTCGGACATGATGTTCACGGATAAAAGCTTGATGCCCCATACGGAGCAGATCACCTCGAAGCCTGCCTTGGATCAAATGTTTGTGAAGGGAGAAACGGCGATGCTGTTCTCCACGAACCAGATCTTCCGCACGACGAACAATGTGGCAGAATTTCCGCGGTCGTTCAAGGTGGCGGCGGCTCCGGCTCCCAAGGTAAACAAGGATCAGAACGATTACATTAACGCCGGCGGCCTGGGAGACGTGATTTCTATCAATCCCCGCACCAAGCATCCGGAAGCCGCCTGGAAGTTTATCAAGTGGTATGCGGACGGCGGAATGCTGCCGATGGCGGCGGGCGGAAGAGTGCCGTCATCTAAGGACTTCCCGGTTGATGAAGCTGTCGCCCTTATGTTCAAGGGTGTGGAGGACACCTATGACCTTGATTCGATTAAGCGGGTCATGTTCGGCGACCTACCGCTTGGTCTGAGCCGTCTGGACCGGAAGACGGGAACTGAGCAGCAGGCAATCTATGATAATGTGTTTTCCCGGAAGTTGACTCCCGAGGAAGGCGCGAAGGAATTAGCGCGGGTGCATAACGGGAATTTGCAAGCGTCATCTCAATAGCGCCGCCAGGCCAAGGAGAGGCGGGCCTTTGACGCCGCATCCCCTTGGCCGCAAGCTGCATGATGCTGCAATCTACATTATATAGAGAGAAAGGCGGTGACCGATCGTGAGCTGGATGAAGCGGCAGAGGCTGATTGGTTATGTATTCATTGTTCCCAATTTAATCGGAATGACGATGTTTATGCTCGTTCCGGCCCTGTTCTCCTTTTATTTAATGTTTACGGATTGGGTATTCGCTAGCGGGCAATCCCCGCGCTTTGTTGGATTGGATAATTTCAGGATGATGGTAAGAGACGATTTGTTTGCTGTATCGGTCAAAAACACCTTGCTGGTGTTGATCCCTGTACCGATTTCCATTATGCTCGGATTTTTGATTGCGGTCATGCTCAACAACCGGACCTATTTCCAGAAGACGCTGCGGGCGTTCTTTTTCGCTCCGTATTTTACGAGTGGCATTGCCATTGCCTTCGTCTGGATGGTGCTGTTTCAGCCCACCAACGGTCCGATTAACGCATTTCTGCGATCCGTTGGCATATCTGAGCCTCCCCTATGGTTCGCTTCACCGGACACAGCGATGTATGCGGTGCTGGTCATGATGACCGCAGGCGGCATCGGGTACAACATGATTATTTATTTGGCCGCGCTGCAGGAATTGTCTTCGGAGCAACTGGAAGCCGCCAAGATGGACGGAGCTACGTTTGGGCAGTTGCTGCGCCTAATTATATTCCCTTTGGTCAGCCCTACGACCTTTTTTCTGATGATTACCGGCTTCATCGGCTCCATCAAAGGCTTTGGCATGATTTACGCCATAACTCAGGGAGGGCCTGGCAATAGTACGACGGTTTTCTCAATTTTCGCTTATAAGAAAGCGTTCAACTTTTATGAAATGGGTTACGCGTCGGCCGTCTCGTGGACCATGTTCCTGATCATCCTTTGCATCACGCTTATTCAGTGGGCAGGCCAGAAAAAATGGGTCCATTACTAACGGAGGGGAAGACGCACAATGGATACAAGAAATATCAGAATAATCAGAGAACGGGTGATCAAGAGCTTCAATACGATCATCATGACGCTTGCCAGTCTGCTGCTGCTGTCGCCAATGATCTGGATGATCAGCACCTCGTTCAAAAAGCCGAAGGACGTCTTCACTTATCCGATTCAGTGGATTCCGCTCGATCCTGTATGGACCAACCATTTTAAGGTCTGGATGACCGGAGACGGATTTGCGCTTTTTTATTTAAACTCCCTGAAAATATCTTTGATTTTGATGATTGGAGCTCCTTTGTTGGCCGCTTTTGCCGCATATGGCTTCAGCCGCATTCCATTTAAGGGAAGGAACGCTATCTTTCTGCTGTATCTGTGTCTGATGATGATTCCACAGCAGGTGCTGTTTGTCCCGAAATTTATCATGTTTGATTGGATGAATATTTACAACACCCATTGGGCGCTCATTCTTCCGGGCTTGTTTACGGTGTTCGGCGTCTTCATGATCCGGCAATTTTTCTTGAGCATTCCCCATGAAATATCTGAAGCAGCTTTCATTGACGGAGCCGGACATTTCCGGATTTTCTTTCAATTGTTTCTGCCGCTTTCCAAACCGGTTCTGGCAACCTTCGCCATCATTGATTTTACATGGACGTGGAACGATTATGAGAACGCCTTGATTTTCCTGTTGGATAAAAGACTGTTCACGGTGCCGCTTGGCATGCAGAATTTTATGCTAGAAGCGGGAGTGGACTATAACATGATGATGGCCGCCGCCACAGCGGGAGTTGTGCCGCTGCTCATCGTCTTCTTCCTGGGCCAAAAGTATATTATTCAAGGGTTCTCAAGTTCCGCTGTCAAAGGATGAACGATTATAGCGAGCATAGCGACGGTTACGATGAGTGTTTATCCGCTCTTACAGATGACTTCTGACAATGAACCGTTGCATATGGGAATCAAAGACACCTTCGGAGCCATTTCAGAGGTGTGATTGCCTAAGCTGCTGGCGAACAGGTGGAACACGGTGAAGCTGGAGTTGGACCATTCTGCTGTTCGAAACCGGATTGTCGAGTTATGGCTATATGTGAAAATGAGACCAAACGCGGCAGGCTGGGATAATCGAACCTTGGTCAGTTATATTGTGGATGAATTGAACGCGATATGTAAGCGCATACAAAATATAATAAGGAGGAGTTTCGCCTATATGAAGAGGTTATCGATTGTGATCGTCATGGCTTTAGTGACCAATCTGTTATTGTTCAACAGCTCTGGCCAGGCTTCTTCAGAGGATTCAGCGGAAAAAACAGCTCTTGCAGCAGCGGATTTTAATTATTTGCTCGGTAACTTCGAACAGCCGGATGACAGCTGGAGATACAGCTTTGGCGATCAGCCGACTGTAGCGGGAAGCTTTACTGTCATTGAGTCGACCTATAGTTATGAGGGCCGTTTTGCCGGACAGCTGCAAGCCGATTTTACAAAAAGCGATCATAGCAAGCCGGAATTTGTAGCTATCAAAAAAGAAGTGGATGAACAGGATATCGAACAGTTTGCTTTTTGGGTAAAGACTTCGGATATGAAGGCTTTGCGTTTTCGCACGGTCGATAAGAGCGGCCAAATCTTCCAGCAGCGTGTAGAGCTGCAGGATACTACTGAATGGCAGCAGGTTGTAGTCAGCCAAATGGGAGCAGCAGCGATAGAGCATTGGGGCGGGGCTAATGACGGCGTATGGCATAAGCCGGCCAAGGCTGTATCTATTCTCATTGACCGTAATGATATTAAGAATGGCGCGTTGACTGCCAGCATTCTGGTAGATCAGGTTACGGCTCAAGTAATTGCTCCGCCAGCAGATTTTGATTACTTAATCAGTGATTTTGAGCAAGAGAGCGATAACTGGCTCTTTTCTTTCGGTGATACGCCTGCCGTTAAGGGAAGCTTTAATGTGATCGAATCAGCTGAGAGTTACACAGGAAACTATATGGGACAATTAAAAGCAGATTTCAGTCAAAGGCCCACGGGCTCGCCATATGTGTCTATAAAAAAAGAGGTGGATGAACTAGACATTGAACAATTGGCGTTCTGGGTCAAAACCTCGGACCTGAAATCATTGCGCATACGAACGACAGATTCTACGGGACAAACGTTCCAACAGCGTATTGAATTGCAAAATATATCGGATTGGCAGCAGGTTGTAGTAAGTCAAATGGGATCGGAATCATTTACTTATTGGAACGGTGCCAATGACGGGGTATGGCACAAACCGGCAGGCGCCATAACGATACTTTTCGACCGTTTTGACATTAAGAATAGCGCGTTAACGGCCACTGTTCTGGTAGACCAGATGACGGCTCAGATCGGCGACTGGGTGCCGGAGCTGAAAATTCAACAAACAGCGCTTGGCAATATATTCCTGGAGCATGAACCGAACGCTTTTGTTGTAAGAACAGGCAGGCCGACAGTAAATTGGGCCGCATATGATATTTATGGCGCGCAGGTCGCTTCGGGAAGCGAGAGTACGAGCGCCGGAAAGGCAAGGATATCGGTGCCTTTCAGCAAATTGGGCTATTTTACGCTGGAAGTTTCTGCTGAGCAGCCCGGCAGTGAACCGCTGGTCCGAAAAACAGCTTACGCGGTCATTTCTTCGGCTTTGCCGCCGGGCAACGGCGAGTCGCCGTTTGGCGTCAGCACGCATTTGAACTGGACTGCCTCCGGATGGAGCAAAGAGCTGAGCAAGCTGATCCGCTATATGGGCGCATCTTTCGTCAGGGATGGCATGGAATGGGGCAGCATCGAGAAGCAAAAAGGCGTCTATACATTTGCTCCTTCACCGGATGACTATATGCAGAAGCTTGCGGAGAATGATATTAAGCTGCTCTTTGTGGCGGCATTCAATAACCCGTTCTACGATAATAATGCAACCCCCTACACGGATGCAGGAAGAAAGGGGCTTGCCGAATACGCCAAGGCCTATGTGGAGCAATACAAGGATCAGCTAATCGGCTTCAACGTCTACAATGAATTCAATGGCGGATTCGGCAAAAGGGGCAACAGTCCCGCCAATTCGCAGCCGGACTATTACTTCAAGCTGATGAAGGAGACCTATAATGTAGTCAAGCCCGCCCATCCGGATGTGCCGGTTGTCGGCATCGTCTCAGGGGGCGTCGACTTGAACTGGATTGAAGGTGTACTGAAAGGCGTAGGAGAAGGCGAGGACAAAAACGCCGGCCTGAAATATTTGGATGCCGTGTCTGTTCAGACCTATATGGACCCGAACGCGCCTGACGAAGTATTCGCCAAACTGGAAGGCCTGAAAACCTTGATTAAGCAATACAATGACGGCAAGCTTGTGCCGATCTGGGTGACGGAATTTGGTTCGCCGACTCATCAATCCGCCAAAGGAGTCGATGAGAAGACACAGGCCAATTATTTGCCGCGCGGATTTGTATCGGGATTGGGGTTTGGAGTAGAGCGGATGTCCTGGTATGATTTCATGAATGACGGGCTTAAAGCCGATTATAATGAAGACAATTTCGGTTTGGTCCGGCATAAGGATGACCCGATGGGGGCTTATACACCGAAGCCGGCCTATGCGAGCTATGCTGCAATGAGCAGGCAGCTTGCCGGCGCGGCATTCGAGGAGATTGAGCAATTCGGTGATCCGATCAAAAGCAATTTGTTCACGAAAGGCGGCGAAGCGCTCAGAGTCGTCTGGGCGCAGAATGAAACGCAAGCCGTGATCGAAACAGACAAGAACCTGGAAATTACCGATTTTATGGGGAACACAGAAATTTACACCCCGCATAATGGCAAGATCTATATGACGATAACGGGCGAACCTTTTTATATAAAAGGAAGCATCAGCCGGATCGTGAAGGACGACACTTTTGCAATCACCGGAGAGCAAACGGCAGTAGGCGACCCGCATACGTTCACGGTAACGGTGAAAAATGAGGCCGTGCCTCAGCTTGCTTTAACAGCGAAGATGGAGGAAAATAGCTATCCGATTGTGGCTGAACAGGGTCAACCGGAAGCGCTTTCTCTAACTGTCAGCGAGACGCGGGAAGGCTTCCGCGCGGTAACGGTTCACTTGCTGGATGAGGCGGGCAACAAGATAGGCAAGCTGCAGCACGAGGTCGCAACCGGCGTACCGCACAAGGTTACTGTCAGACCTGCGATGCAGCAGATTGAAGGGCAGTACAGTCAAACGCTGAATATAGATGTAGAAAACTTCAGAAAGGCCGTCGGTCTTACGGTTAGCAGTATAACCTGGCAGGTTGGAGGACAGTCCGGTCAAGAGCTTGTCAACACGGCCGTACTGCCGGGCAGCAAACAGCAATTCAGCATTCCGCTTAGCCCGATCGCGCCGGGAGGGGATCAGCCTGCGTCCATCCGCGTCGAGTTTGCGGAGCAGGAGCCATATGTTTATCAAGGGAATTTCAGCTTTAATCCGGTCAACCGTGGGACGATTGCGGTCAATGACCGCATCGAGCCGGAAATTGAAGCTTTGGCGCCTACAATCGATTTGTCGCAGGGCAAGCCTGTGCTGCTTTCCGGTCATAGCGGCACAATTGAAGTAAGCGGTCAAGCGTGGCTTCACTTTGATCAGGATCATTTGTACCTGACTGCCAAAATTAAGGACAATGTTCATGCGGCAGCGGCTTCTGGGGCTGATATTTGGAATAATGACAGCATCCAGTTTGCCTTGTCTCTGGGAATCCCGGGTGAAAGCCGGGGCTGGTATGAATATGGCATATCGGATTCGCCTAATGGCCCGCAAATATACCGCTGGACGGCGATGGGAGGATTGCCGGTAGGGCCAGTGCATAATGGTGAAGCAGCGGTAACAAGGGATGAGGAACAGAAGCTGACGATCTATAAGCTTGCTCTGCCTTGGTCGGAGCTGACGCCGATTCAGCCTCAGCGTGGAGATGTGATGAGCTTCTCGCTGCTCGTGAATGAGAATGACGGCAAGGGCAGAAGAGGTTGGATGGAGTGGGGCTCCGGAATCGGCAATGAGAAGAGGCCGAGCCTGTTCCGGTCGATGCAGTGGATGTATAATCAGGCAGCCCCAGCCGTCTATGATGCCGCTTATACCGTCAAAGCCGGTCAAGAAGTGCAAGGAATATTGAAAGCGGACCATGCAGAAGGGGCAGAGCTGACATTTGAAATTGTTGAGAATGGCAAGCAGGGAACGGCTGCCATTGTCGATAGCAGGACAGGGGAGTTTGTCTACACGCCTCTGGCAACGGCATCAAGAGAAGATTTCTTCACCTTCCGCGTGTTCGACCGTTACGAGTATTCGAATACGGCAAAAGTAACGATTACGATCGATCGTCCCGATGCGCTTGGAGACGATGCTTCGTTAAAGTCCCTTCATCTGAATGGAGAGCCGGTTGCCGGAGCTGGTATTGTTACAGGCTTTGCCGATCATACGTATCGTCCCGATCAGGCCGTGACCCGTCAGGAGCTGATCGTGATATTGGCACGGGCGCTGAAGCCGCAAGCTGGCGCCGGGCAAGCCCCAAGCTTCACAGATGAAGCGAAAATTGGTAAATGGGCAGCTGATGCAGTGAAGTCTGCTGTGCAGGCTGGCTGGATTACAGGGTATAGCGACGGCAGCTTCAGGCCGCAGGAAGGCATTACGCGAGTGGAACTGGCAGCGGTGCTGGCACGTACGACACAGGATGATGTAGTGGGAGGCGGGCAGTTGAGCAAATTCCGCGATGCAGAGCAAATACCAGTGTGGGCGCAATCCTATGTAGCGCAAGCAGCAGCCAGCGGGTTGATGGAAGGCATGGGAGCTGGGCTGTTCAAGCCAGCCGGAAGCGTTACCCGGGCAGAAGCAGCGGCTGTAGCTGTAAGATTGATTGAGCAATCAGCTAAATAAGCGATTAGAAAAAAGTACCCGCAGCCGCATCGGTAGATGGGGCTGCGGGTAATAAGGTGAGGAAATACCGTGAATAAACAACTTGAAACTCATCTCCCATTTAGCAGTCCGGGATATCATACGATCATAGAAAAAGTCGATGTCATTTTAATAAAGATACTATTCAGTAAACGAAATGGGGGAGCCAGTTGAAGTATGCTGATTAACCCAGTCAAGAGAGACTTTTGAAACAACTTGCCAGTCAGGTATTTGTGATTTATGTTGTTCCACCCAACTCATACAATATTGCGAGTCTATACTATGTTCTTGGCACTGTTCTAAGAATGATTGGATGTTTGACTCCGTACAGTTTTGCCATGTTCCACAAGTGTTTTTGAAAATATTTTCCATTTTCTTTTGTATAGAAAGATCATTTGCACTAGACATTGTTGATTCCTCCTTTTGTTAAAAAACACAAATGACAATTTTAGCACTGCCAAAATTCAGTTTGTCCAAAAATTAATAATTCATGACTTCAGTAATCAATAATAAATATATCTATGTAATGGCACGGACAGAAGGCTCCCCATAAGTTCACAGAACTTTCGGGAAGCCTTCTTTATTATGTTTAAAATAGACTTATGAATTGACGCATCCGAAGAACCCACGCGATAATGGAAACATTGAATAAATTTAGGCAGAGGAGTAATCGGTATGTTAGAGCAATACGGACATGGAGGGGATTTGGAAAGTGCTGCAAAGGCATATGGAATTGAAGAGAGTGTATTCCTAGATTTCAGTGCTAACATTAATCCTCTTGGTCCACCTGGGCAAGTACTAAAGCAATTGGAGCTGGCTCTATCGTCAATCATTCGTTATCCTGATCCAGGCCATCGGCAATTTAAACATATACTTGGTCGTAAGCTGAGAGTTAACGAAGATAACATCTGTGTAGGAAATGGTGCGGCAGAGTGTATGTCCCTTATTCTACTCGGGCTTCACCCACAGAAGGTAGGCATTATTGAGCCCTGTTTCTCGGAGTACCGGCAGTTATCAGAACAATTTGATATAGAAGTGCAATCGGTACGCGGTAGACAAGACAAGGATTGGAAAGCAACGATTGAGGACATTGGAGAATTGATACAACAGGTGGATCTGGTGTTTATTGGACAGCCTAACAATCCGAATGGTGTACAGTATACACTTCAAGAGCTACATAGATTAGCTGAGTTGGCTGAGCAATCGCAGACCTATCTCGTTGTAGACGAAGCTTTTATTGATTTCATTCCAGAACAACAGCAAGCGTCGTTATTGACGGAGCTTGAAAAGTATCCCCGTACGCTGCTAGTACGGTCCATGACGAAGTTTTATGCCATACCAGGTCTGCGATTGGGCTATACCTTAGCGCATCCAGATGTCATCAGATCCATGACAAGAAAGCAGGTAACTTGGAGTGTGAATGGATTGGCATTGTTAGCGGGCGAGGCGGCACTTGATTGCGATAAAGAATTCGAGCGAAGCACCATGGAACTGATAACGAAGGAGCGTGAAGTGCTGGTCCAAGGGCTTCGAAAATTAGGATGTGAGGTAAGTCCAGGGGAAGCGAATTTCTTATTGGTAAGACTCCCTGATCCATGGCGTGCGATAGATATGCAGCGGGAACTTGGAATCCGGGGGATATTAATTCGAAGTTGTGCGATGTATCCTGGACTTGGACAAGGACATATTCGGATCGCCGTTAAAAGCTCGGAAGCAAATCAAGTATTTCTAACAGAGATACAGAGTGTGATAGAGAGTTTAGGATGAGAATAGGAGTTTTAAAATGACAACGCCTTTTTTGAATGATGAGAGTACCCATTATAAATCTGTGGCTTGGCCCGGCCTAACGCTTACGCGGCATGAACGTCATTTGCTGCTCCACTCCCCTGTCCATATGGATTGTCTTAGCAGCGCTATACATGGAGGAGGTATGGGGAGGATCGACCGGGTAGCCAATATTTATGTAGATCGGTTCTATGATTGCAATCATCCGGAAAAAGATGTGAAGAAGCTGTTCCAAGAGTGGGGCTATACACAGCAATCGACGGCAGGATTATTGACAGCTGTTCAGCTCAAACATGCTGCTGTTCTGGAAGAAACCGGGGAAGACGCTTCCCTATTCTGTTGTACTACAGCGGGAGTATCTAACGGCGCACGTGCTGGATCTGAGCGGACTACATTTCCAGTTTATCAACCGGGTACGATTAATATCATGCTCATCATTGATGCTAGAATGACTCAAGCAGCGATGGTGAATGCTGTTACAACCGCTGTAGAAGCGAAGGGAGCTGCTCTGGCTGATTTGGGAATTCGTGATGCAGAGAATGGTTTAATCGCTACAGGAACTACAACGGATGCTATCGTGTTAGGAGTCAGTCAATCCACATCCTATCCTATAGAGCATCGATATTGCGGAACGGCAACTGATCTGGGAGCTGCGATTGGGCGGCTGGTTTATGGAACGGTAAAAGAAAGCTTGAAGGCTGCGGGAGTGAAGCCGTCATGATGGAGTGGGCAACAATATTGATGATATGCGCTGCATACCTATTAGATCTCATCATTGGAGACCCGCGCTGGATTCCTCACCCTGTGATAAGTATGGGGCATTCAATCAAACGGTTAGAGAAGAGGATTCGTAGTCATGTCCTTCAACCGGGCCATCTGAAAAAAGCCGGAATTCTACTCCCGGTTATTATCGTGGGAGGTTCGCTGCTTATAACCTGGGCATTGTTGAGAGGCCTTTATATGATTCATCCATGGCTTGCAACGGGAGCGGAGGTCATATTAATCGCTACGACCATTGCTACGAAAGGGCTTAAGGATGCGGGTATGGAAGTGTACAATCATCTTAACCGTGGGGATTTACCTGCTGCTCGGAAAGCACTAGGGATGATTGTTGGACGTGATACAGCGCATTTAGACGAGCCTGAGGTTGTTCGTGGGACGGTTGAGACGGTCGCAGAAAATATTGTTGATGCCATAGTGTCTCCGCTATTCTACGCACTTATTGGAGGAGCTCCACTTGCAATGGCTTATCGGGCTGTGAATACCCTAGATTCTATGGTTGGGTACAAGAATGATAAATATATTAACCTGGGGTGGGCTTCGGCCCGTTTGGATGATATTGCTAACTTCATTCCAGCACGAATAACAGCTTTATTACTGGTCGTTAGCAGTTGGATCATGCGTCTGGATTACAAAAAATCTTATCGTACCATAAGACACGATGCCCGTCTCCATCCAAGTCCCAACAGTGGATTTCCTGAATCAGCTGTAGCTGGAGCTTTAGGGATTCGGCTCGGAGGTGAGAACGCCTATAACGGTGTGGTATCTTTTCGTGCATATATGGGCGAATATTCCCGTCCGATGGATAAAGGGGATATTCAGTCAACCGTAAGATTGATGCTGGCTGCATCATTATTATTCCTGCTCCTGAGCATACTTACTATATGGAGTATAGGTGGTACATTATGGGGTTAGAGTTGGTATGTATTCGTCATGGGAAAACGCAGTGGAATAAGGATAAACGATATTTAGGTCATACAGATATAGGAATTCTCCAAGAATCATTGACGGAGCTCTTGCCTGTGAAAAATGCCCTTGAAGGAAGAACGTTTCATAAGATATTCTGTAGTGACTTAAAGAGGTGTAGGGAAACGCTCGATTGGATTTATTCTGCTTCAACAGATAGCGTGGTCTTCGATAACCGTTTGCGAGAAATGGATTTTGGAGATTGGGAGGGGAAGACATACGATCAGTTAAAGCATTATAGTATCTACCGGGAATGGCTGGACAATCCTCAATCCGTGACTCCTCCAGGAGGTGAAGCCTGGGAGCATTTTCAGGGGAGGCTGGCAGATTTTATGAACAGTCTGACCTGTTGGGTGAAGGAAGAGGGTAAGGATAACCATGTGCTAATGGTGACTCATGGAGGAGTGATAAGACAACTAGCCACTATGACTATTCCAGATTCGACGTTCTGGGATTTCTCTGCAGATCCGGGGAGCTTGTTAACGTTGAAGTTGACATGTGATAAGGGCAAATGGATAGGACACTTGTGAGTGAGCCATTAGAGCAAGGGGTTGTAAGGTGTCCCTATCTAACCTATAATTTTGAATTGAGAAGTAAGTCTTGTATCTAAATGAATATAAAAAACTTGTGAGGTCTAGATTAGAAGCGCAAATATGTGCTTTTATTACCTAGTTAATGGGGAAGCCGGTGAAATTCCGGCACGGTCCCGCCACTGTAAACAGGGATATTCTCGATTTACCACTGTTCTGCGACAAGCAGAATGGGAAGGTGAGGATATTAGCGAACCTGTGAGTCAGGAGACCTGCCTTATGAGTAGTACGACGGTCCTTCGAGGAAAGGATTACGTTTGGCTTATGGAAGTACTGCGATTTTAAGCCGGTACATAGCCGCGGAACTCATGGCAATTACTATGAACTCCGTATGACGTAATCCCTGATTCTTTCTTGTAAAAGAAGATCAGGTTTTTTTTGTTGCACAGACTATCGTTGAGATCATTCATTGAAATAACAAGGGGAGCATCTCGCAGACCATGAAAACGAAGATAGAGGAGAGAAATCACAATGAAACAAATGTGGAAGAGTTGGACTACGGGCGCTATAACGATCATACTGGTACTAGCGCTCGCAGCTTGCGGAAATAATAATGAACCGAAACAAGTGACAGAGCCAGCACCGGCAGCAACAACAGAACAATCGGCTCCACCCGCTGATGAGGCAAGTGTACAGAAAACAGAGTATCCTCTGACTGTAAAGGATTCTACAGGTGAGACGTTCACATTTAAAGAGGCACCAAAGAAGATTATATCCATCTCGCCTGCAGAGACAGAATCGTTGTTTGCGATAGGTTTAGATGAGCAGGTAGTCGGAGTATCTGACTATGATGATTATCCGAAAGCAGCAACAACCAAGCCAAAAATGGGTGGTTTGTACAATCCTAACGAGGAAGCGATTATTGCGGCACAACCTGATCTCGTAGTAACAGGTATCTCCATGAGTGCAGAAGCTGCACAGCATCTGCGTGATATAGGTATCACCATCTTCAAGACAGATCCGAAAACGGTAGATGATGTTATTGCAAATATTGAATTGTTTGGTCAAATTACGGACCATCAGGCAGAAGCAAAAGCGGTTATAGACAAAATGAAACAGGAGCAGGCTGAAGTCACAGAAGCGGTTAAATCACTTACACCTGAACAGAAAAAGAAAGTATATATCGAGTTTTCCCCTGGTTGGACGGTAGGTAGTGGTGAGTTTATGGATGAATTAATCACTCTAGCTGGTGGAGTTAACGTTGCTGCTGATACAGCAGGATGGTATGAAATCAGTGAAGAGAAAATCATTAATGATAATCCCGATGTGATTCTGTTCTCAAAGAATGTTATTGATGACAAAACAAAGAAAACGTTAGACCAAATGATTAAAGCACGTAGTGGTTGGGATCAAATAACGGCTGTTAAAAATGATGCTGTCTATGGATTAGACGATAATCTGATTAGTCGTCCCGGTCCACGTGTGACAGAAGGTCTCAAAGAAATAGCAAATACGATCTATCCTGAACTGTTGAAGCCATAAGTAGCGTTCGGTGTTAGTATTCAACTTAGAGCAATTAAAGGAGCAATGATATATGAGACAAGGAATCATGGAACGTATCGGAGAAATTCGTGGTCTTGATCAAGCTGCGATTCAGGCTGCGAAGTTACATATAAGCAACCTTACTGTCCCTCCGGGAAGCTTGGGTAAATTGGAGGCAATGGCAATACAGCTTGCAGGGATCACTGGAGTAGTACAGCCTTCTTTTGACCGTAGAGAAGTTATTATTATGGCAGGCGATCATGGTGTATGTGAAGAGGGCGTAAGTGCCTTTCCACAAGAAGTTACACCTCAAATGATTCATAATTTCCTTGCGGGTGGTGCAGCTGTTAACGTTCTTGCCAGACAAGCAGGTGCAGAAGTTGTATGTGTGGATATCGGAGTGAATAGTGAGTTGTCCCATCCTGATCTCCTATCGCGAAAAATTCGGTATGGTACAGCTAATATGGCACAAGGTCCTGCAATGACTTATGAAGAAGCGATTCAGTCTATTCTTGTTGGTGTGAAGGTAGTTGAAGATGCTGTCAGACGTGGCGTCCAGCTATTTATTACTGGCGAAATGGGGATTGGAAATACGACGGCAAGCTCAGCGGTAACCTGTGCACTCTCTAATATTCCGGTCAGCGATGCGGTTGGAAGAGGGACAGGAATTGACGATTCTCGTCTACAGCATAAGATTGCCGTTGTTGAACAAGCGTTGAAGGTCAATGCTCCTGACGCGCTTGATCCTATAGATGTACTAGCTAAGGTCGGCGGTCTTGAAATTGGTGGTTTAGTAGGTGTAATTCTTGGATCAGCAGTAAACGGTTGTCCGGTTATAATCGATGGATTTATTTCTAGCGCAGCGGCGTTGCTTGCCAAAGCGATCTGTCCAACATCTGCTGATTACATGATTGTGTCGCATGTTTCTCATGAACAGGGACATCGGCAGCTATTACATGAATTGAATCTTCGTCCTGCACTGGAATTAGACCTTCGTATTGGTGAAGGTACAGGTGGGGTGTTGTGTCTACATCTTGTGGATGCAGCGTGTCGTATTGTCAGCGAAATGGCAACCTTCGAAAGTGCGGGTGTCTCGGGTGAAACCAAGGAGCAGACGAAATGATCATACTCGTCACAGGTGGGGCAAGAAGCGGGAAAAGCAGCTTTGCTGAGAGGTTATGTATGTCGAAGTCACACGAAGCCGTATATGTCGCTACGGCTCAAGCTTTCGATGATGAGATGAAGGAGCGAATTGCTCTTCATAAACTTCAGCGTAATCAAGCGAACTATTCGTGGCGAAATGTAGAAGAACCGTTTCAACTTGTGAAGCTCCTGAGCGATATGCGTGAGAACAGTCAGAGTGATGATGCTCCTACGGTTCTAGTAGACTGCCTTACGCTATGGCTATCTAATATCCTCCTATCCTATGAAGGACAGGAGGATATGCAAGAGAAGGTAAAGGCTGAAATTCTTTGTCTTGTGGACCAAGCACAGCAATACCCTGGACATTTGATCATGGTAACGAATGAAGTTGGCAGTGGTATTGTACCGGAATATCCTCTTGGCAGAATGTATCGCGATTTGGCAGGGTATATGAATCAGGCAATCTCCAGAAGCAGTTCTGAGGTTTTCCTGGTCACCGCAGGCATTCCTATCGAGCTGAAGAGTAGGGAGTATAGAATATGACGAAATGGGGACAAGCGGCTGCGGCCGCTTTTCAATTTCTATCACGCTTTCCTGTGAATGCCAATATTGATTACTCGCCAACATTGTTTCGTCAAAGTGTGAAGTTCTATCCGCTTGTAGGAGCTGCTATTGGGCTCGTTGTATGGGGAGGCGCTGCAGGATTTACGTATTTACTGCCACCACTACCAGCAGCAGTGTTGACCCTCATTTTATGGGTTGGGCTCACAGGAGGACTTCATTTGGATGGTTGGATGGATACGGCGGATGGCATTTTGAGCTACCGTTCTCGTGAACAGATGTTAGACATCATGAAGGATAGCCGCGTAGGAGCTATGGGTGTGCTAGCAAGCACGCTGCTCCTTATGTTGAAACTCTCTTTAATCTATTCACTGCTAATTAATGGTCTCAACTACTTAGGGCTCCTACTCCTTCCTTTGATTTGGAGTCGCTGGTTCATGGTTCATGCGATGGCTACATGGCCGATGGCCCGTGGTAAGGATGGATTGGCTGGGAAATTCAATGGTTTGGATAAAGGGCAGATATGGGCAACGTTACTAATTGCGATCGTGTTGTCAGGTGTTGCCGCATCAATAGCACCGTTGATCTACATGGACAACCATTCGTTGATGATAGCGCTGCTTGGTTTCATTACGCTTCCTCTGGCAGCTTGGGGTGCAGGAACGTGGCTGGCACGGAGATTAAACGCTACATTAGGTGGATTAACGGGGGATACCTACGGAGCTCTTAATGAATTACTTGAAGTGGTTGCTTTGCTTATGCTAGTGCTGTTGCACAACCATATGTGATGAAGAATCGAAGAGAAAAGTATCAAGAAACAGGCGACATTTCGTTCAAAATCGAACGAAATGTCGCCTGTTTAATTTGAAGCATACTTATGACTTTTAAAAACGTATTAGATAACAATATTTGATAAATTATACGGGATAACTTTTTTCAATTCTTCAAGATTCATCTCGACCTGGTATCCAATCTTTCCAGCACTAAATATGATTGTCTCAAAATTAGTTGCTGAATCATCAATTGTAGTAATAAAATTTTTTTTCATGCCAATGGGTGAACATCCTCCGTGTATATATCCTGTAATAGCTAATAAATCTTTCGATTTTAACATTTCAATTGATTTTTCATTAACACTATTAGCCGCTTTTTTCAAATCCAGTTCATTGGCAACAGGAATGAGAAAAACATAATATTTCTTAGATTTCCCTATCGTTACAAGTGTTTTAAACACCTGATCAGGATTCTGATTTAAAGTATTGGCCACATCAATGCCGCTAATGGCATCTTTATTTACGTAACAATGACTTTTGTATTTCACTATCATTTTATCTAATATTCTCATTACATTTGTTTTAAATTCCATAATCAACCACCTTGCAGATTATTTAATATTTCTTGTAACCATGAATAAATAGTCTGTTTCTATAACTGCCTATTTTACAACGGTATCATAAAGCCTTCAATGAAAATTTAATAATTATTAATCGAAGAAGAGTAGACAACACTGCAAAAGTTTTATGTGTCCTTAATATAGATTTAATCCTCCATTAAGATTCACAGCTTACTATAAAAGTACCCCTTTTATATATTTTATTATATTGTGAAACCCCTCTAACATCGGTTAGAGGGGTTTCGTGTGTTGGCAATCGATATTATTGTTACGAGAGGTATTATTAGAGACTGCGCGCTAATAGTGCAAGCTGGGTGGTAACACGGTTAATAAATCGCCCCTATGTCTACAATAGACAAGGAGACGATTTTTTTGTTTTTTAATACGAACTAACAACACGTAAGGAGTTAGATAATCATGAATATTATAGATGAGTTGGAATGGCGTGGAGCCATCAATCAGCAGACAGATGCAGAAGGACATTATTATCCGCAAAGGTAAGAAAACATACAGCCTGGTAAAGCTAGTTAAGTAGTGCATGATCGATAACTATTCAATATGTAAAGGATTTTTCTACAGCCGAATTGGGCTGTAGAAAAATCCTTTTTTTCGTCTACCTTTTGTCGACTCGGTCAGTTTTCTCCTCCAAGCCTCCCGTAATTTTTCTCCTCCAAGCCTCCCGTAATTGTATATTCAAAAAAACAATAATAGTTCGAATACAATTTAATATAGTTAGACATCATAAGCCAATCAATGACAATCTCGACCAAATACGACTTGAATGACAGAAAGAAGGACAGATAAATGGTCAAATCAAAACAATTATCACTTTTTGGATTGATCGGGATTACAATGGCTTTTTTTGGGACAGTGCGGAGTGTTCCGACGTTATCCATAACAGGTTGGACGCAGATTTTCTACATGCTTGTTGCAGCGTTATTATTTGCACTTCCAATTGCGTTGATGTCTGCCGAACTTTCCACGGGATTTCCTGGAGAAGAAGGTGGGCCTCAAGTATGGGTGAAGAAGGCGCTAGGAGAAAAATGGGGATTCGTTACTTCTTGGCTGCTATGGGTTCAAATGTTCTTCGGAATGGTTATGGTGTCTTCGACAGTGGGCGTTCTGTTTGGATATGTCATTAACAGACCGCAGCTGTCTTCCAATAACATTTTTATTTTTGCGGTAATTCTCATTTCGTATTGGGGAGTTACCTTATTAAATATCAAGTTCGACATGGTTAAAATTGGTGGGAACTGGGGAGCGATCATTGGGGTGTACATTCCATTTGTAGTCCTTGTTATTCTCGGTCTTTGGTTCTTTTTTAAAAATGGCATTCAGCAAATCAGCTATCTGGGTAATTTTAAAGCCAAGGATTTGGTACCGAATTTCAGTGATTTAGGTAGCTTAACTTACTTATCGGGCATTATCTTCATATTCGCCGGGGTTGAGATATCATCCGTACATGCGAATAATATCGAAAATCCGAAGCGCAATTACCCGATAGCGGTTATTACTTCGGTTATTTTGTTAGTCATTTTCAACCTTGTGGCTGGACTAACCGTATCGAACGCCGTGCCATTGGGTGAAATGCAGCTAGCAAATATTACGCAGCCATATCTTATTTTTTGTAAAGATTTAGGCCTGCCCATGATTCTTGTCAACATTATTTCGGCCATGATTCTTATCGGAGTATTGGTGCAGTTAAGCGCATGGGTGCTTGGGCCAAGTAAATCCATGATTAAAGTTGCTGATGAAGGTAACTTGCCAAAGTTTTTTCAAAAAAGAACCAAAAGAAATATCCCGATCACGTTTGTTTTGATTCAGGCGTCGGTCATTTCATTAGTAGCGCTGTTGTATGTCGTTGTGCCTGACGTTAATAGTGCGTTCCTGATTATTACAATTACAACAACGATTTTATATTGTGTTGTATATGCCTTAATTGGCATTTCGGCCATTAAGCTTCGCTACACGTTACCGGACATCGAAAGACCATTCCGATTGGGCAATAAGGGCAATGGATTAATCTGGTTCATTTCACTTCTGTCTCTGATAAGTGTTGCTATTACGATGATCGTCAGCCTTATACCACCATCCATTCTTCAGCCGAGCCAATATACGGGCTACATTATTTTTCAAGTTGGAGCAACGGTAATTATGGTGGCAATCGCTTTGATTATCTACAAATTCAAAAAACCAGAGTGGAAAAAAGAAAAATAAATAGCAGCCAAACCATATCAATCATGAATAAATAATGGAGGAAATGACAATGAAAATTGAAATTACAGATATAAATTTAAAAGCGTTATTTTTAGGTGATAAAGGTGAAAATGTCGACATTTTTAAAGAACTATTGCTTAAAATGATCGACGAACATGTCGGTTGGCGTCAAAATTATCAGCCGCAAGATACTCCTGTGATCTCGCCATTTGATAAAAGCTCAGAGAGCTTCAACAATACAGTTGATCATGTTCGCAGCGTATTTAATGAATTATCTTCCAAGCTTCGCTCAAAATCGCTGCCTTGGCATACAGCGGGTCGCTTCTGGGGGCATATGAACTCCGAAACGTTGATGCCGGCTATTATTGCTTATACAGCGGCTACGTTATGGAACGGCAACAACGTCGCTTATGAGTCCTCCCCTGGTACTTCTGAGATGGAAGAAGAGGTGGGCCATGAACTTGCAACACTGATGGGCTATCAGGAAGACAAGGGCTGGGGACATATCTGTGCCGATGGATCGATCGCGAATCTGGAAGGATTATGGTATGCACGAAATTTGAAGTCACTTCCGCTTGCCATTAAAGAAGTTGCTCCAGAGCATGTGGAGGGCAAGTCCGAGTGGCAACTGCTAAACATGTCAACTAAGGAAATATTGGAAATTATGGACAAAATACCGGACAAGCTGGATGAGGTAAAAGCTCACTCCGCTCGTAGCGGTAGGCATCTACAAAAACTAGGAAAATGGATTATACCGCAAACAAAACACTACTCTTGGCTGAAAGCTGCCGACATTATCGGTATTGGCCTTGATAATGTCGTATCAATTGATGTAGATCATAATTACCGCATGGACATTGACAAGCTTGAGGCGAAAATTCGCGAGCTTGCTGCGCAAGAAATTCCTGTACTTGGTGTGGTTGGTGTTATCGGTACAACAGAAGAAGGTCAAATCGACCGTGTCGACAAAATAGTTAATCTGCGTGACAAACTGGCAAAAGAGGGCATCTATTTCTACATTCATATTGATGCAGCTTATGGCGGATATGCACGTGCCATCTTCATAGATGAGAACAATGAATTTATAGATTATGACAAGCTTGATAAAGTATATAAAAAATACGGCGTATTCCAAGAAAAGAACGAATGGCTTACAGAGGACATTTACAACTCCTTTAAAGCAATGAGTCAAGTGGAGACGATAACAGTCGATCCGCACAAAATGGGTTACATTCCGTATTCTGCCGGAGCAATCACAGTAAAAGACAGCAGAATGCGCGATGCGATCTCCTACTTCGCTACTTATGTATTTGAGAAGGGTGCTGATATTCCTGCACTGCTAGGGGCTTATATTCTGGAGGGATCCAAAGCAGGTGCAACTGCCGCAGCGGTATGGACAGCTCACAAAGTACTTCCGCTAAATGTAATGGGCTACGGCAAATTAATGGGGGCGAGTATTGAAGGTGCTTTTCATTTCTATCACTTCTTGAAGGATCGAGAGTTCCATGTGAACGGGAAAACCATTAAGGTTTACCCATTAACCAAACCTGACTTCAATATGATCGATTATGTGTTTAATGAAGTTGGCAATACGGATCTCGGTGTGATGAACAAGCTGAACCACGATTTCTTTGGGCATGCATCTTATGCTAAAGGTGGCTTGTATTACAATGAGTTCCTTACGTCACATACTGACTTTGCTGTTCCAGACTATGGCAACAGTCCGCTGCCATTCGTGAAATCACTCGGATTCAGTGAGGAAGAGTGGGCACGTGAACAGAAAGTTACTGTACTCAGAGCAAGTGCGATGTCGCCGTATGTAAATGACAAGGAAGTATTTGATGAATACGCGGTGAAGATTGAAGCTGCTATTCAGACAAAGCTTGAAACCATTTATAACGACTATCAACAAGCATAATTAAAAAGGAATGCGTAACGTGCTAATTGGGTTGCGCATTCCTTATCACCATTTCAACTTAGAGCAATATTTAACGACAAGGAGTTTTACCATGAAAAAAGAAGTGACTCTAAAAGAGAGTATTTTCCTTCTTATTGGAATACTAGCCATTATAGGTGTGTGTATTATCGGAGTAGGCATGGCTCCTCAGGTGCCTATTTTACTATCTATAGGTGTTCTGATCGTGTTTGGGAAATTGAAAGGGATTTCCTGGGATACAATTCATAAAGGTATTCAGCAAGGCATTACTCCAGGCTTAATTCCTATACTTATATTTATGCTAATCGGGGCCTTGATCAGTGTCTGGATTGCGGCAGGCACGATCCCTACGATTATGGTATATGGATTCAACATTATGCTTCCACAATTCTTTCTGCCTTCGGTCTTTATTATTTGTGCCGTTGTAGGGATTACGGTTGGAAGTTCCTTCACGACGATATCAACTATCGGTATTGCTTTGTTCGGTATGGGTCAGATTATGGGCTATCCTGCTGCTATTACGACAGGAGCTATTGTATCTGGTGCCTTTTTAGGGAATAACATTTCTCCTTTATCGGATACAACGAACTTAGCTTCCGCCATAGCAGAAGTGGATTTGTTCGAGCATATACGCAACATGATGCGAACGATGATTCCTGCTTTCCTGATTTCGCTCGTCTTTTTCGTCATTATAGGTCGCTCGAATTCTTTAACTACGGGCAATCAGATTAATGAGCTGGTCAATACATTGCGTTCTTCATTCACCATCACAGTATGGACGCTGCTTCCTGTTTTGACGCTGTTCTTGTGTGCGTGGAAAAAGGTTCCTGCCATCCCGACCTTGCTATTGAGCATTGCCATTACGGTCGGTGTTATTTTCTTATATGCGCCACAGACAAGCTTTCTTGATTTATCAAATCTTATGCAGGACGGATTCGTATCGAATACAGGTGTAACCAGTGTCGATGAACTGCTTACACGCGGAGGAATTCAAAGTATGATGTGGTCTGTTTCCCTGATTCTCTTGGCTCTCGCGTTAGGAGGCTTGCTAGTGGAGTTAAATATTATTAATACGTTAATCGATAAAATCTCCGCTTTCGTTAGCAGTAAAGGAAAGCTAATTCTTATGACTGCGTTAAGCTGTATGGGCATTAACCTTCTACTGGGCGAACAATATTTGTCGATCATTTTACCAGGCAAGGCTTTTAAACATCAATTTAACAAGTTGCATCTTGCTTCCAAACATCTGTCGTCGACAGTTGCTAATGGTGGAGCAGCCTTCAATGCGTTAATTCCGTGGGGGGTTAGCGGTGTTTTTATTACAGGTACGTTGGGTGTTTCTACATTGGAGTATTTACCTTATGCAGTATTTTGTTTCGCAGCTCCATTGCTAACGATCGTGTTGGGGTTTATAGGCAAGGACAAGAAAAATACTAAAACAGCATAAGAGGAAACCGCATGCTTATCGACAAATTAAGAGGATCCGCATTTCAATAATATAGACCACCTGAAAGCCCCTGATTCATCTGGTAGATGAACGGGGGATTTCTTTATTTTGTGAGTGCATAAAAATACTGATTGCTTTAATATTCAAAAATTATTCAGAAGCTTATGATTTAATTGAAATGATATGCTTTTCTGCATAGACATTTTACAAAAAAAATGAGTGGTGAGACTTGGGATATGAATATGAAGTTATCTATTAAGCAACAGGAAGCTCTTGAGCATGCAGAACATAATGGTGGAAGGCTCTTTAGAGGTAAGGGAGGCCTTTGGACAGTTGAAGGGGCCTCATCCGCAGGGGAAAATTGGCATGGAATGGTCACCCCAGAATGGTATTGTACAACAAATACAATCTTCGCTTTGGTACGGCGGGGTTGCATGATCATGGACAATTTTGATAGCTGCTCTTTGATAAAGGATGAACAGTATCATGACACTCGAAAACGTAAGGAAGGTTAGTGAAACAATGATCCCTATGTTCAAACTTCGGAACATTTGGGCCCCTTTTCTTGGTAAAATAGAATCAGACGATGGAAGAGAAGGAGGCCGACGAGGGAAAATGGACTTGAAGGTGATCGTTGTTGACGATGAATGGCTCGCTCTGAAAAAGATGGAAAAGCTGTTAGTAGAGAGATCCGAATTGGATGTTAAGGTTGAGTTGGTCGGGATTTTTAATGATCCATACCAAGCTTTAGAATTGGCTCAGCAGGAAAAGGTGGATATAGCATTTCTGGATGTACAGATGCCGGAGATTGACGGATTTGAATTGGCTGAAAGATTTCAGCAGATTCAACCGCATATTCGGATTATTTTCGTTACGGCTTATCAAGAATATGCTGTAAAGGCGTTTGAGATGAACGCACTCGATTATTTGCTGAAACCGGTACACCAGACCAGACTGGCAACGACATTAAAGCGCGCTGTTGAATCGAACGTGACAAGTAAGCCATTACCGAAGGATGCAGCTCCACTCACACTCTGTTGTTTGCAAAGCTTGCATTATATCGATACATTAGGAAATGTCCGATTTTTTCCCTGGAAAACATTAAAGGCCCCCGAACTATTTGCTTATCTTGTATATTATCGAAATAAAACTGTGAGCAAGCAAATGCTGATTGATTTGTTATGGCCAGGGTACGATGCTGAAAGAGCAACAGCTCAGTTGTATACAGCGATTTACCAAATTCGAAAAATTATTAAAGCTGCCGGACTTGATCTGGAGATTAAATATAAAGATGAAGGCTACCGAATGGTATGGGGGACGTTGAGGCTGGATGTGGATGATTGGGAGAATGATGTTCGTCAAGCTGCTGAGGTTACTCCTGATACACTCGACAATCACCTATCCATAAAAGCACGTTACACAGGTGACTTTCTGGAAGAGCATCGCTATTTGTGGGCGGAGTACGAGCAAGACCGAATTCGTTTGATTTGGCTGGACCATGTGAAGCAAATTGCAGAATGCTACATATCCCAAGGTCAATATACGGAAGCAATACTGCTGTATCAAGAAATGAAAGAAAAGGTACCTGATATGGAAGAGGGCTATTTTGGCTTAATGAAGGTACATGCGTTACTCAACCACCAGGCTGAAGTTCGGAAACAATTCCAACTCATCTCGAACATTTTTAAAGAGGAATTTGATGTTCCTCCCAGTAAAGAGTTAACGGATTGGTACGAGCAATGGAACAACGACATACAAAGATTAAACCTGAAGATAGGACGAATGTAACATGAAAATAAAAATAACAGCTGTTCTGCTTATTGTATTTGGAATTTTTATTCTTTTTTATCCGACACTTGCAGAAAAGTATCATGATAATCAGCAAGAAAAGATTGTGAGAGAATGGCAAAACAGCATGCAAAACATTAGTAATGGTGATGAGTCTGTGGAAGAGAGTCAGCAGTCACGAATATCCGTTAGCAACACAAGTGCGGCGAATGAAAGCGAAAGCTCGGAGGAGGATTCAGAGTCCAAGGAAAATGCAAGTTCAAAATTAAGCAGCTATCCCAATGCAGAAGGTATTCTAACGATAGAAAAGATTGATTTGCTTCAGCCTATACTTCACGGGGCGACGCAAAAGAATTTGAATACGACCGTGGCAAGTGTTGAGAATACGGGAAGAGCGGGTGAAATCGGCAACTATGCCGTGGCAGGTCACAGGAATCGTACATACGGAAGAAACTTCAACAGGCTCGATGAAATTGAAAAAGGGGATAAAATTCAGGTTAACAACGGAGAGGAATTATATGAATATACCGTTACGGAAAAATTATATGTAAAGCCTGAGGAAGTGTGGGTGCTGGATCCCAATGGTAAAGATAAAGAAATAACGCTGATCACTTGTCACCCTATGGTTAACCCTACACATCGTATTATCGTTAAAGGAAAAATAGAAGGATGAACAGACAACATCGTCTCTCTAAGGAGAGCGGTGTTATTTTTTGTGTTATTATAGTTTTTCGCGGTTTTTCGCAAATTTTCATCATATTCAGAAATTATTCAACATGTTGCTGTATAGTCTATGTAAATTATCATTGCCTTGGCCTACATCAAGGGGAGCAGTTTAAATAGCTTTTTATACAGCCTGCTTAAGCCAGGGGTTGAAGGAATTTGAAAATGGGATGAAAAATCATAAGGAGGCGATAGTGACCGGCCTAACAGACATTACTTGAAGTCAGGCCTATGTCAATTAGATATGCACTTTAAGGCAGTTAAACTAAATTTGTATGAAATACGAGGTGAACGTTTTTAGTTATGAGGAAATTTAGTAAAACAATGTATTTATTCTTAATTGCAGCTTTAATGATCAATCTCTTGATACCTACTTCAATTACCAGCGCTGCTGATGAATTAGTAAACCCGGTAGTTAGTGAAGAAGGGCAGTTTGTTACTGACGAGACTGTCACGGACGAGATTGTCACAGACGAAAGTGTCACTGAGGAGAATGTGACAGATGAGAGTACCACAGATAAGACTGTCACAGAAAGTGTTTATAAAGATGAGAAAGACAAGAAAAACCCTATCATTATAACCAAAAATATTATTACCGGTGTGGTTATAAAAGATAAGGATGGTAATCTTATTGAAACGGTCCGTCCAGACCAAGGGTCGCGTGTACAGGTTGATTTTGACTGGAAGCTTCCAGCCGATCACGGTTATAAGGACGGTGCCACCTTTACCTTCGATCTACCGGATAAATTTAAAGTAGACAGAGTATTGACTGGCGATCTGGACGGTGGAGTAGGGGAATATGAAGTGACTCCGGAAGGCACAGTCACCTTCACATTTAATGATTCGATTGAAGATAATGAAGAGCTAACAGGATACTTTTTTGTATGGAGAGAATTTGAAGAAAGCAAATTCGAGGGAGGAACTCAACAAGAGGTTGTCTTTGAGTTCACAGAAACGGATATAGTCACTATTCCTGTCCATTTTAAAAGTAAGAATGACCGTGAAATAAAGAAGAGTGGAACAACCAATAAAGGTATGAATCCTAACGAAATCAGCTGGGAAGTTGATTTTAATATTGGTGAAAAGAAGATTGATGGTGCGGTCTTTAAAGATGAACTTCCAGACGGACTGAAAATCAAAGAGAATTCCATTAAGCTGTATCCATTAGAGGTTCAATTAAATGGAAGTGTAATTCCGGGCTCACAACTTACTACTGTTACGCCCCAGCTCAGTGGGAATGGGTTTGAGCTACAGCTTGGGAATATAGACAGCGCCTATCGAGTGGAGTACATAACTGAGATCACTGGTACTTCCGACAAAACATACACTAACAAGGCGACACTTTCCGGAAGCACCGGGGAAATCCTGAAGGAATCAGCCAGTGTTGATGTGAAATTCAGCAAACCGTTGGATAAAAAGTCGACGCATTATGATTCCACTAGTCAAACGATTACCTGGGCCATTCAGTATAATTACAATGAACAGGTGATCCAACAGCAGAAAGCATGGATTAAGGATACTTTTGATAAGAATCATCAACTACTAGATAAAGATTCTTTTGAAGTATACGAGATGACGATAAACGATAACGGCAGTGCTTCACGAAAAACAGGAACGCCGCTCGTAAAGGGAACGGACTACACTGTCAATGATACGGCGAAAGGGTTCGAGTTAGCGTTTCAAAACGATGTTAACGTAGCTTATGAAATTTTCTACAAAACTTCTGCCATAAAGCGTGTGCATGAAGATAAGTACACGGTTGTAAATAAAGTTGAGATTGCAGATGGCACAGAGAAAGAGATAGGCCGTGACATTAATCAAGTAATCTTCTGGAAATCTGCAGGTGAAGTGGATTACGCGGCAAAAACGATTGAATGGAAGCTCAGTTTGAACGATGACAAGAAAACAATGGAAAATGTCGTCATCCAGGACAGTTTTGCTGGACAAGGCCTGACATTTCTACCAGAGACATTGAAGGTCAGCGGGCTTAAGTTAGATAATGGAGATGGAAATGGAAATTACACCATAAAGCCAGATCTAACATATGATGAAGGTTTTAAACTTGAGTTTAAAGAACCGACTTCGACCAACCATTTTATCACTTATAAGACTTACTTTGACCCTACACGTGTCAACAAAGAGCCTTATAAAAATAAGGCTGTGTTAAATTGGAAAGAGAATAATGTCTCTCAGCCATCCATCACTAAATCAGCAACAGTAGATCCGGATAACTATACGAAAGATAACGGTAATAAAATGGGTAAGTATAACGCAGTAACGAAGGAAATTACCTGGACGATCGATGTGAACTACAATCTTCACAACATTCAAGATGCAGTCGTTCGCGATTTCTATACAGGTGAGCAGACTTTCCTCCCGGATTCATTGACCGTACATCATTTAACCCTCAATGGGGGCTCCAATGGAGTAGATGTTGGGGCAGAGGTACCGGCTGACAAATATAGCTTTGAACCGAAAACGGAAAATGGAAAAAATGGCTTTGAATTGAAGCTTGGCTCGATTGACTCTGCTTATCGAATAACATATAAAACGAGTCTGAAAGGTCATCCCGTAGCTAAGGTATACAGCAATAATGCTACATTGTATGACTCACAGACACCGGATAAAGTGATATTTGAAAAAGGGACTTCTGTTACTCCTAAATTTGGCGGAGAATATGTAATCAAAACAGGAAAACAAGGAACAGGTGAGAATCAGGATTTTGCTTATTGGGAAGTGAACATCAATCGCAGCTTGTCTCATATCGATGCGGGCGCTGTATTAACGGACACATTATCCTCTAATCAGATACTCGTTAAGGATTCCTTTAAGCTTTATGAATATAAAGCTGATTCAAGTGGTAACTTGATTAAGGGCGGCCTGGTAGACGAGTCAGAATATACATTGGATGTCCAGGGAAATTCTTTCAAGCTCGTGTTTGTAAATAAGATTGAGACCTCGTTCGTGTTAGAATATCAGTCGTTCATTAATGCTGATAATGGCGAGACCATAACCAATAACGTTAACTTTCAAGGACAATCCTCTGGTACTGTTGATGAGAAAAATGAAAATCAAGTCATAGTGAAGTTCTCTGGAGCAGGGGGCGGAGCGAACTCCCCAGGTAAAGGCAATTTGAAAGTAATTAAAGTAGACGCCGATAGTAAGAAGCCGTTAGCAGGAGCAAAGTTCGGACTCTATGACAAATCCGGAAGCAATCTTTTGGAAGAGCTTGTGACAGATGAAAATGGGGAAGCGGTATTCAAGGATTACAAATATAAAGATTACATGCTTAAGGAATTATCCGCCCCAGACGGTTATCTGATCGCAGAAGAGTATAAGAATGGAAGCATTATTAAGTTTAAAGCTGACAAACCAGATTCTACGGTTAAGTTTACGATCGAAAATGTAAAAGGCAACTGGTCTGTAGAATTAACGAAGGTGGAGCAAGACGATGAGACCCGAACATTGGAGGGTGCAGTCTTCAAACTTCAATACCTTGAGGGCGGAAAATACAGTGATGTGCCTAAACATACAGAACTCACGACCGATGCAAACGGAAAAATCCAACTCACCGATCTGAAGCCAGGTAGCTATCAGTTCATTGAGATTAAAGCGCCAAAAGGCTACAAGCTGAATGCGAATCCGATTCCTTTTACAATCGAACCTAACCAAACATCACCTAAAGTGTTGGTTGCACTGAATGAAATTTATGTCGGTGCTGTTGAATTGTTGAAAGAGGATGCGGATACAGGAAGCATTCTTGCAGGTGCTGAGTTTGAACTTTGGGATGCGGAAGGGCATGTTCTGAAACGTGACTTGATTACAGATCAAGACGGTAAACTGTTCGTAGACCAACTGAAAGCAGGCAGCTATCAATTTGTTGAAACGAAGTCTCCTGAAGGCTATATATTGAATCTTGAACCACTGAAGTTTGAAATTATTGATGATACTAAAGTTCAGGTTGTGTTCAAGAACAAGCTAGAGACGGGTTCGGTGAAGCTGACCAAGATCGAACTAGGCCGACCAGCAATCAAATTATCCGGCGCAGAGTTCCGAATTCTGGACGCCAATAAGGTTCCGGTCAAGAACAGAGAGGGTAAGGAAATCGCAGGCCTTACTACGGATAGTAAGGGAGAACTGCAGATTCCAGAGCTCCGACCAGGTAAATATTATGTTGAAGAGACCAGAGCACCATACGGTTACAGCATAAAGGACAAACTGACTGAGATCGAAGTGATTGGCGGGAAAGAGACAGTAGTAACCGTGGAAAATATCCGTATTCCAGTTACTGGCGGTGGCGGAGAAAACAACCCGAATCCTCCTGTCGGTCCAAATCCTCCCGTTAATCCTGATCCGGAAAAACCGGTCAAACCTGATCCTGAAAAACCTGTAGATCCAACTGAACCGGGTGAAACGGTTGATCCAGTTGAACCTACTAATCCAACTGACCCAACAGATTCAGGTGACGGTACAGACACAAATCCTCCTGTCGATGGAGGGACTGAGTCGGGCGGTTCAGACAATTCAGGTAAAAATCCAAATCAAGGCACAAAGCCGACAAACGGGGGCAATGGAAAAACTCCGGTTGAAAGTACAAAGCCACAAAAACCAGGCAATGTACTTCCAAAGACAGGAGAAGATAGCCCACTTCCGTTACAATTGGCTGGATTCGGCTCCATCGTGTTAGGACTGGCATTGCTGGTTCTCAGAAAGAAACAAGTACTTCATAAATAAAATATTATGTAGAACATGAAGAATGGCGGCGCAAGGAGTTAATCCTGCGCCGCCATTTCTTTATTTCGATTTGTGACACCCTATATCAATCCAATGGGATTTTAAAAGAGACCTTTGTGCCCTGATCCGGTTGACTCCAAATCTTGAGGCCCTCGCCATACAATTGTTTCAAGCGTCTGTCTGTATTAAGCAATCCAATCCCACTTTTTTCCCGAGCTTGGAAGTGAAGCAGTGGAGTTAACTTATCTTCCTTCATACCCACACCATTATCCTCAACTGAAATTTCAATACATTGATCCCGCCGTTCCACCCGAAGTTGAACAGTTCCGCCTTTAGATAGACTGAGAACTCCGTGTCTTACCGCATTTTCGACAAGAGGCTGAATACTTAACGGTGGTATCATGACATGGATATCGGGTTGTACATCCCATATGAAGTTCAATCTGTTCTCAAAACGCTGCTTCTCTATGTACAGATAGGAATGAACGAGCTCAAGCTCATGCCTAATCGGGACTAATTGTTGAGAATTCCAGAAATCGAAGCTAATTCTCAGGTAAGAACTAAACGCATCAATTAGATCATTCATCTTAGGTAGGTCAAATTCACTTAACGCAGTGATGGAATTCAATGTATTAAATAAGAAATGAGGTTTTATTTGGGCTTGCAGGTAGGCGGCCTCTAGACGCATACGTTGGCCTATCGAACGTTTTAAGTCGGTTAAAGCCTTGATCCTTGGCTTCAATTCAAACGCATTAATCGGTTTTGTTATATAATCATTCGCTCCTGACAAAAATCCGGAGTTAATATCTTCGGGCTGGCTACGTGCGGTCAGCAGCAGAATCGGAAGTTCAGAGAGAGTATACCGTTCACGAATAATCCTTGTTAATTCATATCCTGACATTTGCGGCATCATGACGTCGGCAATAATTAAATCCCACTGAGCTGAATCTAGTTTGAGAATAGCGTCCTTGCCGTTCGTTACTTTTACAACATCATATTGATCTGACGACAGGATGTCTCCAAGAATCTTTAAGTTCACTGTATCATCATCAACTGCCAGTATTTTGGGTCTGTCTGATGCTAGAATCGGTTTTAGAGGCGACAGATCGGACTCGCTTTCGTTGTTACTGGCTGCTACATACGGAGTTGAAGTCTCTATCATCGCAATAGAATCCATCTCTTCACGATCAGACAATCGGAGTGTGAAGGTGAATACAGAGCCCTGACCGGGTGTAGAGCTTACAGTTAATGTTCCGCCATGCAATTTAACCATCTGCTGGCAGATGCTAAGTCCCAGCCCTATTCCACCAATGGTTGTTGAAGTGCCTGTATCTCCTTGCTCATACGCCTGAAAAGCCCTATTTTTTAATTCTTCGTCCATCCCGATTCCTGTGTCTGAGACATGGATAAATGCCTGCCCATCACGTAATTCAGCGTTAATTGATATCGTTCCTTCGTACGTGAATTTAATCGCGTTATGAACAAGATTGTATAGAATCTGAACGAGTCTTTTCTCATCCGCAATGACACGAGGGAAGGAATCAGGTATGTCCATCGACAAGGTGATCATCTTGCCCTCAGTCATAAATTTGAGCATATCAACAACGCCGGAAGCAACCGATTGTACTCGAATGCTGTCGAGTTCCAGATGAATTCGGCCCTCTTTAAGCTGTGATAAATCGAGCAAGTCATTAAGCGTGTGTGACATGCGTTGACCAACCGTTAGGAGCAATTCTAAATTTTGAGCGTTTTGTTTGTTCAAAGATTCTTTTTCTTCATCTAATACATGTTGAGCAATATTAATCATTCCATGAAGAGGTGTTCGCAATTCATGGGAGGTATTCGCCAAGAAGTCATCCTTTAGCTTGTCAGCCATCTGGAGTTTTTTCGCAAGCTGTTTGGTTCGATTGGCAGTCTGGATAAAACGTTTAAACCAGAATGAAGCTAACGCAATTAAAGCAATAATCAGATCAAAAGGATAATACATCATATCAATAAAACCGAGATTCTTAACAATGCCCCAAAAGACATTGGTGGTGAGTGCGGAGGCAACTAGCACTAACAACAACGCGTCTTTACTGGTTCTTAAAGCTATACTCACAGTAAGTACTGGCATAACAAGATAGGTTGGAAAATATAAGATATAAAAAAACGGTACCGAAAACAGTATATATTTCGCTGGTGCCAGCAAAATGAACATCACATACATCAGGTTCAATATGGTGAGCCAACGAAAAGATCTGACAGCTGTGAATTCGTGCAGCGTAAATCTTACACAATTAAGCAATAATATTGCGGTACCCATATAAGAGAGTAAAAATATTTTTACATTCCATTCGTAGTTCAAAGGCAGCCAGGAGAGCAGCAATTGACTGTCGTCGATGAGTATAGAAGCAACACCAAAAATCAGGGAGAGAGACAGAAAGATCAATGATTTCTGGCGGTACCCAATGATGTATAAAATAGCGGCATAAATGGCGTGTATCAGAAGAATAACCACCATCATAATTTGCAGACTCATCGTAAAGGATTGTTCACTACCTACCGTTGATCCAGTTCCGAATCGGATTGGATTAAGCACACCACCTTCAAGGATACTATCAAAGTTAGCCACATGGATAACAAGCTCGATCTCACTCTTATCTGAAGAGAAAGTTACAGTAGATGGAGCATTCTTGGCTGTGTACTGTTCTCTTGTCGAAGCTGGATGGCCTGATTTTTTTAATGAATGGCCGTTTGCAAACAGTTCGTTTGAGGTTTGAATATTAGACAGATGGAGACTATAGGTTTGATGCTTGTCTGGATTAACCAAAATACGCAAACGATATGATCCATAACCTTCGGCGGTTTTATGTTCCGTTGAGAACTTGGTTTTCCAGTTTCCTGGAACCTGGATAAAATCTGTACCTTGAGTGGATGTGTTGTGGTTTGTCTCCTCATGAAGGAGAAATTGATTCGGGTAGAATTCCCACTCGCCATCCAATGAGATAGGGCGATTCGACGAAATATCCCAGTCTCGTAAATCCAGCTCGCCCTGAACCGCTTTCGGATGATCTGGCGCGTTATAGAAAGAGAGCCAACCAATACGCAACAATGTGAGAGAAACCAGAAACAATGCTAAGGTGATAAATACTTTTCTTTTCGTCATCATTCTACATATTTTCGACAACCATTGGTTATATCCTTCATGGCCATATTTTGAATTTCTTCAGAAAAAACTCTTTTTTTTTCACTGTTATCGGTAGTTGACACCAAATGTGATGAATGTCATAATAAAATCCTGAAAGCGCTTAATTGAATACTTACATTGGGTGGAGATGACGAGAATACCCATGTGCTATGTTTATTCGCTATGCGATGTATTAAACATTGGACATGCTGTATCTCGCTGTCTCCATTTTTTGTTGTCTAAAAAATGCTTTTTCAATTATGAAAGGGGAATTTGTTAATGATTAAGAAAAAATGGCTTAACACGGCAATGGTCGCTTTATTTATAGCTGCATCCCTTGTCGGCTGCTCCAAAAGCGGTGGATCTGAGGAGATGCCTAAAGGCGATCCAAACGATACCACTCCGGTTACGATTCAGTATTGGCATTCCCATGCTGAAGCTCAAATGGGCGGCGTGAATTACATGATTTCGGAATTCCAAAAGAAATATCCACACATTACAGTAGAGCCGGTCTTCCAGGGCGGTTACACAGACCTTCAAAAGAAACTCAGTGCGGCTGTAGCAGCTAATGATGTTCCTGCAGTTACTAACGTGGAAGTTTCGGTTGTACCAAACTTTGCCGATGGCGGATTATTTGAAGAACTGACGCCTTATATCAAACGCGATAAAGTGGATATGGAAGACTTCTCTAAAGGTATGCTTCAAGCTTACGCTTATAAAGATAAGCAGTATGGATTTCCGTTGATCGTTAGCACAAGCGTAATGATTTATAACAAAACGATGTTTGACAAACTTGGTGTACAGCCTCCGCAAAAGTGGGACGAAATTGAGGAGTTTAACAAAAAGGTTACGGTTAAAGAAGGCGGTAAAACGAGTCGTTACGCATTCTCCGTTCCCGGTTGGGATACATGGTACTACGATCCGTGGGTTTCCAACGGTGGCGGATCGATCCTGAATGATGATGGAACGAAAACTTCATTGGATATGCCAGAAAGTCAGCGTTGGGCAGAAAATTTCAAAAAATGGTTCGATGACGGTTCATTAACGGTCGGCTTTGGCAAAGGTGCTTCCGACACGATGCGTCAGATGTTTTTAGAAGAAAAGATCGGTATGGTGCAGCACTCCTCGGCAATTATTAAAACCTATGTTGAAAATGCTAAATTTGAAGTCGGTGTATCTTTTATCCCTGGTGATAAAGAGCGTAAATCTCATATCGGCGGCGCAGGTATCGTCATGATGAAAGGCGCGAAGGATGACCAGAAAGAAGCAGCTTGGAAATTCATTCAGTTCATGACCTCTGCCGAGAACAATATCAGATGGGCAGACGAAACAGGTTACCTGCCAACGCACAAATCCGTGATCGATACGGATGAAGGCAAAAAATATTTTGAGAAATGGCCTCAATATAAAGCTGTATTCGATAACTTCGATAACGTGGGACCTCGTCCTCAGCACCCGGCTTATCCGGAAATGAGCAATGTGTACAAAGACATTGTCGGCGAAATGGCTCTGAATGGAAAAGACCCGGTTCCATTGATCAAAGAGAACATTCAGAAAATGAACGACATTCTGTCTGATTATTAATCATAACGGAAGTGAGGAACTAGAATGAATCAGGCACCCACAGTCGTCTCAGTACCTAAAACGCCTAAGAATAAAGGTCTGCGCCGCAGAATGGAAAGTCTGAAGGATTTTGCATTCGCAGCCCCAGCCTTACTGGTTCTTGGTATATTTATCTACTATCCGCTTCTTTTTTCTTTCTATATTAGTTTTACGAATTGGAATATGACCAAGCCGGTGAAGAAATTCATCGGCTTGGACAACTACGATAAGCTGTTAAGCGACGATTTATTCTACAAGGTGCTGCGTATTACGTTCACTTATACGATTCTTGATGTTTTACTTACGCTCGCCCTGGGACTTGGACTTGCTCTTCTATTGAATGTATCTAACAGAGTCTACAATTTTATGCGTTCAGGCATCTTTATGCCGTATTACATTTCGATGGTTATCGCATCCATGATCTTTTTGTGGATTTTCAACAACCAATATGGCTTACTGAACAAAATTATCGGGATATTCGGCTTGGAACCTATAAACTGGCTTCAGGATCCGGATACGGCGCTCTGGACGCTGCTGGCTGTATCCATCTGGAAGGGTGTCGGCTTTACGATGCTCATCTTCATGGCGGGTCTGCGCAGTATTCCACTTGAATATTACGAGGCTTCCAGCCTTGACGGGGCGAACAAGTTCTGGCAGTTCCTACATATTACGCTTCCACTACTGTCGCCAACGACTTTGTTTCTTGTCATTACCAACTTTATTTCTTCGATGCAGGTATTCCAATCCGTTGATATTATGACGAACGGCGGCCCGCTCGACTCCACGAAAGCGATTGTGTACTGGATTTACGAAATGGCATTTGTAAACTTCAGGACAGGCCGTGCTTCCGCACTAGTTATTATCTTCTTCTTTATTATCATCATTCTGACTGCAGTACAGATGCTGGTATCCAAGAAGAAAGTTCATTATGAAGGGTAGGTTCGTTTGATGTCAAAACCGGTTTGGAAAACCATTAGACTCATAGCTGCGATCCTAGTAACCCTCATCATGGTTTTTCCGGTGTACTGGATGTTCATTACATCGTTGAAAACGTCGAACGAGCTGCGGCTTGCAATCCCAACGTTTTGGCCGGATAAATTTATGTGGGGTAACTATATCGAGGCATTTAATGCTGCACCTTTTGGGCGTTATGCCATCAACACTGTCGTTCAGACTGTCGGCATTCTCTTTCTTCAGATTAACCTCGGTATCATGGCGGCATATGCTTTTGCCAAGGGGAACTTTCCGGGTAGAGACAAGCTTTTTCTCCTGGTCCTTGCTGCACTGATCGTGCCGGATCAGGTTACATTCGTACCCGTGTATGTAATGATGTCGGGTGTGGGATGGATCGACTCGTTCTACGCTTTGATCGTTCCGCATGCGGTGTCAGCCTATACCATTTTCCTGCTACGCCAAACATTTAAATCTATTAACAATGATGTCATTGAAGCCGGCAAAGTCGATGGTGCGAACCGCTTTCAGGTGTTGTACCGTATTCTGACTCCTATGGCTCTTCCTACAATTGCAACGATGGGTATTCTAAGCTTTATCAGCAGCTGGAACTCGTACTTCTGGCCACTGATTATGACCAACTCGAATGACATGCGTGTACTTACCGTAGGTATAGCCATGATGAGGGACTCTGTTGCAGGGGATGAAGCACTTAATTTCCATCTGATTATGGCGGCGAGTGTTATGATCATTCTGCCGATTGTTCTTATCTTCATCTTTGCCCAAAAACATATCATTACCGCTATGTCTAACTCGACATTTAAGTAATGATAGACCACCGATAGAATGATAACGATGCAAAAGATTGTTGCAAGTGAACTTTGTTTCGATGGAGCCCTCATTAAGGAGTGTATTGTTATGTCTCACACCAAACAGCCTCTTATTATTTCACATCGCGGTGCTTCCGGAGAAGCGCCAGAGAATACTATGGCCGCTTTCAAGCTGGGATTGGAGCAGGGCTGCGATGCTTTCGAGCTTGACGTTCATTTGTCCAAAGACGGCCAACTTGTTGTCATTCACGATGGGACAATTGACCGTACAACGGATGGAAGTGGGGCCATTAACGAGCTAACGGTAGATGAGTTGAAAGCATTTGACGCGGGCTCATGGTTTAAGAAGGAGTACACTGGAGAACGGATCCCTCTTCTTGAAGAGGTGTTTGATCACACCCCTGCTCATATCTTGATCAATATTGAGGTCAAAGGCTCTTACAACCAACAGTTGGAGCCTGCCCTCATCGAATTGTTGAAAAAGAAAAATCGAATGGATACCGTTGTCATCTCCTCTTTTGATTGGAAAAGCCTGTGCTATCTTAAAGAACTTGAGCCACAAATAAAGGTAGGCCTCCTTTATAACCTGTGTTTGGATCACCATGATAAACTGCCGGAAGCCGCCGGAACGAACGTATACTCACTTCATCCCAACGGCGAAAAGCTGGATTCGCATGACATCCACCGCATACAGGCGGCCAATCTGCGTGTTTATATATGGACCATCAATAACGAACAGCAAATGCGATTTGCATTAGAAGCTGGCGTGGATGGCATTATTACCGATTACCCGGGCCAACTGAAAGCTCTGATGGCAGAAATTAATGCGTGAGGGTCAATGACTTCGCGGATAACCCACACAAATAACCCTTGATGGACCTCATCAAGGGTTATTTGTGTGCATTGCTCTCTTTTCGGACCAGCTACCATTCGATCTTTATTAGCCAAAATTACAAAAGAGCCGAACACCCCGTCACGCCCTTTCGGTCACGCCGGCCTTGGTTCTGCTCTTTCGAGATCATTGTAACGTATGAAAAGCATACCAGAGCAAGCCTTTTATTCACAAAGGATTTCATTCGCTACTCGCCACTCGCCACGGAAGATGATTCACGACACAAAACATGCTACTATTCAGCGTAGGGACAATATCTCAGATAGGGGAGCATGGAACATGGCGAACATTAAAGAAATAGCCAAGCTTGCGGGGGTGTCGGTGTCCACGGTATCCCGTGTACTGAACGATCATCCCTATGTGAGTGAGGATAAAAGAGCCAGAGTAATTGAAACCATGAAGCAGTTAAAATACGCCCGCAATATGAATGCCGTTCATCTTATTACAGGTAAAACAAAAAACGTTGCAATCATGCTGCCTTTTATAAACCATGCCTATTTTTCTCTCTTAATGGAAGGAATCGGTGGGGAAGCTCTTGCCAATCATTACCGGCTGGTTCTATGTCAGACCGGATACGAACCGGATAAGGAACGTGAAGTGCTGGAAATGCTGCGAAACAGGGAGATTGACGGTATTATCGTCCTGTCCACAGCGACACCGGTAGAAAGGATTGAAGAATACTGTAGTTATGGACCGATAGTCTGTTGTCAGGAAGCGGGGAAGAGGGCTTTTTCATCCGTTTATATAGATCATTCACGTGCGTTCCGCTCTGCCATGGAGTGCCTTATTGCTAAAGGTCACCGTCATATTGGCTTTACGGTAGGCCGAATGGATAGTCCAAGTACGAGAGCCCGTATCGATGTATACCGAAAAATATTGGCTGAGCTGGGTGAACCACTGCGGGAAGAGTGGATACTGGACGGATGCCTAGGTATGGAAGAGGGGGCAGCCATCATGCAGCGGCTTTGGGATATGCCCGAAAGACCAAGCGGGATGCTTGTTACAGGTGATCATGTCGCAGCAGGATTAGTATGGGAAGCAGGCAGACGTGGTGTTTCTATTCCGGAGGAATTGGCAGTTATCGGTTTTGATAACCAGCCGATCGGCAAAATGCTCGGGTTGACGACCATCGATAACCGGCTGTACGAAATGGGGGCAGAGGCGTTCCGGATCCTGTATAGCCACATACAAGAGCCCAATCAGGAGTCTGTTCAAAGGGAGCTTGACTTTGAGCTGATTGAGCGATCATCGGTTTGATGGATTACAAACTTCGACAAGTGTGATATTCTTAATATGCAAGTTCATTGTTTCACAACTCACGTCTGCAATGGCTATTGCAGGCGTTATCTTTAGTATGAAAGAAAGGAGCAGGTTTAGTGAGTTTATGGACACAATTTAAAAAAGCTTCACGGATGCAGGTCATTCCGATTATGTTGATCCCGGTAGCTCTTGGCGCGATCGGTGCATATGTATGGACTGGCGAATTTCATCCGTGGCTTTTCATATTAACATTGATCGGAGCAGGGGCGGCCCATTTATTTTCCAATATGGTTAATGATCTGTGGGATTATAAAAATGGAACTGATGACGAAGCGAAAAATAACGTCGATGCCATATCCACGAACTCCGGTTTTTTGACCCAGGAGAAATGGTCAATTCGTAAATTTGAGACCGTCACCTGGCTGCTATTTACGATTGCTACGCTGTGCGGCGTCGTTCTCAGTCTGTTCAGCGGCTGGTGGGCTTTCATATTTGGCGCACTGGGTGGATTGATCGCTTATTTCTATGTGGCCCCGCCGATCCGATTCGGATACCGCGGTAAGGGGTACAGCGAGGTGGCGATACTGCTCTCCTTTGGTATTCTGCCGGTCATGGGTGCATACTATGTGCAGACTTCTCATATGGACGTTCGCGCATTGATGCTATCATTGCCTATCGGTCTTTTGACCACATTAATTTTGTTTAACCATCACTTTTTGCACTGGCAGGCCGATCGACTGGCCGGGAAAAAGACACTTGTCGTTGTGTGGGGGGAGAAAAGAGCGCTTCGCTTCTCGCGGGTGCTGCTGTTGTTAGCTTGCTTGTCCCTCATTGCTTGTGTAGCTGCAGGGGCTTTGCCGCCTTACGCACTTCTGGCAGTGATTACGGTTATTCCGCTCTACATGGTGTATGGACGTTTGCAGGACAGCAATCGTTCCGAGGCTTATCTGCCGCTTATGAAGGCTTCCACCAAAACAACTTTGCGCTGCGGCGGAGTTCTAATTATATCCCTTATCGTTCAGGGCTTAATTTAAACTATGTAAGAAAGAAGGTACTAGAATGGAACAGGAACGTATTTTTGGCGATTTTCATACCATTTTATCAGAAGGCGAAGTTTGGAAAATAGGTGGATTCCCACTGCCAGACGGCACGTTCTGGGAATACCGTGAACCGAATGCTGTTGTTATCGTTCGTAATGGGATTCTGTATGTACGCGCTCCGCTCAGTCGTCAGAACAACCAGGTGCAAATACTTGATAATGCCAAACATATGTATTACTCCGTTGAAGATGTGAAGGTGCCGGAAGCGGGTGAAGTCAGCTTTGAGCTTCAAATCCGCGCACGGTCACAGGGAACAGTACCTGGTGACTTGTACGACGGCTATGTGTCTTTGAACCTGCTTGATTTTACAACCGGTGCAGCACTGGATTTCTTCGCTTCCAATGACAAGTACGCAAGTGTTTATGCCGTGCTTCCATTCCCGGGCGTAGAGGTTCCGGAGTCGGACAAGACCCGTTATTTCTGCATTTTTAAGGAAGACACCAACTTCAAGCCGCGTGAGTTTAACACCTACAAAATTACGTACAACCGTGGCAATGACGAAGCGATTTTCTATCTAAATGGAGAAGAAATTCGTCGTGAGAAGAACATTCCGATCAAATTCAACAAGTTCACGATTGCTCTTGGTATCATGACCGAGAAAGACCTGACACCGGAAGGCAGCGTATCGGTTCACGGCCAGACCGTAATTGCGGAGTATTCACCGGTGACGGTAACAATTAAGGAATAGAGATCCTGGATTCAATATATAAAACCGCCTTTTAGACGTTTACGCTACGTCACGAAAAGGCGGTTTTTTTGTTTGTGCGACTTAACTCCATTTACGCTTAATGCTTTAGTCAGATATAAGTTGTCAAGCCACATACCGATTAGAAAAAAGCATATGCAGAATCATGTAACCTTATTTAAGTTAGAAGCAAAAAAAGCCGCCCACATGGGCGGCTTCATCACATCTCTTAGAATAGTAGAAGAATTATTTAGTCTTCAAATCCTCAATCGAGTTAATGTTCATATAAGTTGGAACGACCAATCCGGTTTTAACACCTTCCATGTTTGCTCCCAGATCCTCTACCTGATCTTTGAACTTATTCCAGTAATCGGCATGAGTCAGTGGAAGCCAAGCAGATACCGTAGCATCTACATCACCTTTGGCAACACCTGTCCACATCGGACCAGCTTCAACTTGAAGAGCAGTGACTTTATAGCCAAGCTTATTCTCAAGAATGTGCATCACCAAGTGGGTACTTGCGATTTCGGAATCCCAGGCTACATAACCCAGCTTCATTTCTTTGTTGCTAACTGGCGTGATGTCCTTTGTCCACCCGTCCACACGGTCTGGGTGGCTGTCAGCCCATTCTTTAGCCGCAGCTACAGGCGTTTTACCATCCTGGATTGCGATCATGATCTCACCCATTTCATCAGAGGTCCATTTGAAATTTTGCAGGAATTGATACGCTTCAGGGTGATCCTCTTTCAGGCCCTTTCTGGCTATTGTGTGAATTTCCTCGGCCTCACCGAATGTTTTTTTCGGGTCTTCTAAATATTTAAGATCATACTTGGAGAACATCCAGTGTGGAGTCCAGCCAGTAATAATAATCGGTTCTTCTTTCTTAATTGCTTTAGCCAAGGTGGCAGTCATGGCGGCACCGGAACCTTCAATTAATTTCCAATCCGTCAAGCCGTAATCCTCAATGGCTTTTGCAGCAGCTTTCATAATGCCGGCACCCGGATCGATACCGATGATCTCATGATTCACTTGTTCGCCGACTGTTTTTGTTGCAGCTTCTCCGTCTCCGCCGGTGTTACCGCAGGCAGACAAGACAAGTACAGCCGCCAAACTGAGCGTTGCCCATAGTTTTGTTTTCTTCATGTTTATGCACCCCTTTTTTTCGATTTGAAAATATTTTGTGTAAAGCGGTCTAGCACAATCGCCAGGATGACGACTGCAAGACCGGCTTCAAAACCTTTACCAATCTGCAGTTGGGTTACTGCACGATAAACCTCGGCCCCAATGCCCTGAGCCCCGATCATGGAAGCGATGACGACCATGGAGAGGGAGAGCATGATCGTCTGATTTATACCAGCCATCAATGTAGGCATAGCGAGCGGAAGCTGTACTTTAATCAGCTTCTGAGCAGAGGTAGAACCGAATGCGTCCGCAGCTTCCGTCAGTTCACCGGACACCTGTTTGATGCCGAGCTGAGTCAGGCGAATCGTCGGCGGAATAGCGAAGATAACTGATGCGATAACGCCTGGAACCACACCCAGACTAAAGAAAGTGACGGCAGGAAGCAGGTAAACGAACGCGGGCATCGTCTGCATGAAGTCCAGCAGTGGAATAATAATCCGCGAAGCGGTTTTGCTATATGCACACCATATACCGATCGGTACACCCAGTAAGACAGAAATGAGCGCCGAAGTTAGAACGAGGCTCAATGTGTCCATCGTTTGTGCCCAGTATCCCAGGTTATCGATAATGAGGAATCCGATAACTGTGAACAGGGTCAGTGGTAGACGCCCTGCCAGGAAAGCGAGTATTCCCAGAATAACGATAAAAATTAGCGGATGGGGCAGCATGAACAGATCGCTGAACGCATTTACGATACCTTCGATAACGGTTGCGATTGCATCAAAGAAGCCTGACAAATAGTCCTCCATCCAGCTAACCAAAGATTCAATCCATTCGGCGAGTGGGATTTTAGGCATCTGTCTTCACCTCCTCGCCTTTGTTTTCTCCGGCGAGCGCACCCAAAACTGCTCCACGAACGATTACACCGAGCAATTTACCAGCATCATCAACGACGGCGAGTGGGACCTTCGATAAACTTGTAATTTCAAACAACTCATTAAGAAGTGTATCAGGACCTACACGAGGACCATCCTTAATAATAATATCTTCTAGTTTTTGGTTATTACGAAGAGCGTTAATGGCATCCTCCGCCGTTATGACACCAAGCAGTCGCTTGGTACGGTCAATAATAAACAGATTGGAAATGCCCCGTTCGCGCATAAGCTCCAGCGCAACCCGTGGTCCCCGGTCTGTCGTAATGGCCTCGGGACGACGCATGACATGTGCGGCGGTTAATACCTTGGACAAGTCCACATCCTCCACAAAACGTTCAACGTAGTCATTGGCAGGCTGTGTTAAAATTTCCTCCGGTGTGCCGATCTGCACTATTGAGCCGTCTTTCATCAGTGCGATGCGGTCCCCGATACGGAGCGCTTCATCCAGATCGTGAGTAATAAACACGATCGTTTTTTTCATTTTGTCCTGCAGCTCAATCAATTCGTCCTGCATATCACGGCGAATCAGTGGATCAAGTGCGCTGAAGGCTTCATCCATAAGCAGGATTTCGGGATCGTTTGCTAGCGCACGGGCCAGACCGACACGCTGCTGCATACCGCCACTCAGCTGGTCCGGCATTTTGTTTTCCCAACCCTTTAAACCAACAAGTTCCAGAGCCTGTATTGCAGCTTCCCGACGTTTTTTCTTATCGGCGTTTTGGATTTCCAGACCGTATTCGGCATTCTCGACAACCGTGCGGTGCGGGAATAGTGCGAACTTTTGGAACACCATGCTGATTGTTTTACGGCGCACATTACGAAGCTGCTCCTTATTCATTTTTCTTAAATCATGACCGTGAATCAGAATTTCTCCCGACGTCGGCTCAATCAACCGATTTAGCAAACGTACAAGTGTGGACTTGCCGCTGCCGGATAACCCCATGATGACAAAGATTTCGCCTTGGCGAATGTCAAAGGTGGCACGGTTGACGCCAACCGTAGTATTTTTTTCTTTGGCGATACGTTCTTTGCTCCATCCCTGTTGTAGAAGCTCAATTCCTTGCTCAGCATGAGGACCGAACAATTTGCTTACGTTGTTGACTTGCATAATGCTCAAAGATATTCCTCCTTTATATAGTAGAAGTGAAGATTAATTCGCCGAGCGCACAGTGGTTATGATGTTTAAACCCATGTGTAACATTGTAACAATATTATACGTATTGTATCAAACGTTATATCCGTACGTATAGAACGTACAGTAAAAACTGTACAAAGTTATTCTGCTGTATGCTCCCAGATGCTCCCTAATACTTCGGAGTGGGGTTCTTTACTTTTAAAATAGCTTTCCCTACAATAGACGAGAGAATGTGTGAAGGATTAACCTAGGCGGTTTTTTTCCTGGAGCAGCATGATATTAATTTTCGCTTGTTTTGAGTAAACTTGGCACAAAGCGGGGATGGTTACAGAAAGAGGAGGCTGCAAGCATGGGCTTGTACCATTTAGATGAAGAACGGCAGGCCGCCGTGCATAAAATCCGTAAACGTGTTATTGAAAATATCGGACGCAATATGGATTTATATGGAATTTCGATATCGACGGGACATTTATACGGTCTGTTATTTTTTGCGGACAAGCCGATGAACCTCGATGAGATGGGACAGGAAATGAAGATGAGCAAGACCAGCATGAGTACAGGTGTGCGGACTTTGCTTGATTACAAGATGGTTAATAAGGTATGGGAAAAAGGTTCCAGAAAAGATCTGTATGAGGTCGAATATGACTGGTATCAGACGTTTGCTGATTTTTTTGATATTAAGTGGAGAAAATCGGTGGAGAGCAATATTTTGATTTTTCGAAGAGCACTGGATGAAACCAGTAAGCTGCTGAAGCAGCATGAAGATGATGAAATCATAACCGCCGTGCTGCTGGAAGACCAGGCCAAGATGAAAGAAGCCGTCACATACTACAAATGGCTTGACCGGTTAATTGATACGTTTGTTAGCGGGGAAATTTTCAATCTGGTACCTAAAGAGCCATCAATTGATGAATAAACATATTGTAAATGAGATTGTAACTTCTTATACTAACATTAAAGGCAATGCTTACCTTAAGAGGTACAACCTGTTATAGCGGGTTGTGCCTTTTTTGTTGTCTTGAACACAATAAAGGGAGGTTTTCGAAATGGGTAAATCTTTGGATCGGCTGGTCGTTGTAACTGACTTTGAGTCATCATGGCTGGATAATAAAAGGAAACTGTATATTTATCTTCCTCCAAGTTATCGACATAACAAGGATCGGAGATATCCAGTTCTGTATATGCATGATGGACAGCATGTATTTCAGGCGGATGCGGCAGGAACTTCTTGGGAAATGCATCAAACGACCGATCGCCTTGCTCTGGAAGGAAAGATGGAGGAGATTATTGTTGTCGGCATTGCAATCGCTCCGCATCAAAGGCTTAATGAATATTTTCACGATGGTCCGGGGATTCGCCTAGTTTTTGATCCACCCTTTTCAGGTAGGCTTTATGAACAATGTGTAATTCAAGAGATCATACCGTATATAAATGAAAACTTCAGGACGTTAACCGGCCCAGAACATACAGCAATGATGGGGTCTTCTGCCGGGGGAATTGTTACGTATAACATTGGATTTCGTAATCCGCAAATATTCGGGAAAATAGCGGTGTTGTCACCTTACTTCGTACATACAGTTTTTGAGGAAGGGACTTTAAAAGAGCAGCCATTTTATCAACGTTATGACTCACATCCAAATCTTAAAGTATGGATAGACATGGGGGATGCCGAAGGATTATTTATGCCGAAATATGCGTCAGAAGAAGCCACGGCTCTGATTCGGGACGGTTTTGTTCCGGACGATGATCTGATGCTGCTGATACATCATGGTGCAGGTCATAGTCAAAAGGATTGGGCTGCAAGAGTTCATGCTCCCCTTCTTTATTTTTTTGGCACACTCGGAAAAACGGAGACGGCTGTCATTTATGGGGATGAGGTGATCGGGATTCAAGGCCCGGTCGTTACTCTTTACCCGGTCGTTCATTACGACAGTGGTTATATGCACACCCCCATGACAGGGAAGTATACGGTGAAACATCCCGAACTGCTTGACGTTTTGCCGGACGGAACGTTGAAGGCTAAAGCACCTGGGGTAACGACGATTATTTTTGAGTATAACGGGGTAAAGGCTCATAAAAAAATAACCATTGTGGAGAAGGTACAAGAGTACGTAAAAGTGTCCATACATGTGGATGTGCCGGATGATACGCCTTCATACCGAAATATTTATGCCGGGATAGAACTGCTTAGAGTAGGTGAATATACGTATGAAGGCAGTGCGCAGATTCCCCGAGGACTTACGTTTACTTTCAAAATCGCAAGAGGCTTCGGTCAGCATGAAAAAAATAAAGATGGCAGTCCCATGAGAAGCAGATCTTTTACGGCTCTTAAGGACCTGGATCTTTATTATAGCGTGCAGGCGTGGGAAGACTGACTGCTAATTTGTTCCTCCGGCATGTTAGGCATATACTTAAGTGTGTAACATAATTCAACACGGAGAAATTTGGAGGAGCATATGAACATCAGACCAGCAGTAAAAGAAGATGCAGTTGCGGCAGCTCGGCTGCTTTATGATGCACTACACGATGTTGCCCATCAGCTGACTGGGCAGGAAAGCGAAGAAGACGCAGTTACGATTCTGGAGCAGTTTTTGAAAGATGAGGAAGGGCGTCTTAGTTATCATCAGTCATTGGTAAGCGAGGTTGAAGGCAAGACAGCTGGAATTATTGTCACTTATGCTGGTGACGAAGCAGAACGGTTGGACCGTCCGATTGTGGAACGGCTGCGGAAACTGAAGAATGATCCATCTATTTCGCTAGATAAAGAAGCGGATGAAGATGAATTCTATATTGATACTCTATCCGTTTCCCCTCAGTTTAAAGGGCAGGGCATAGGTTCAGCTCTGATGCATGCGGCAGAGGAACGGGCAAAGGAACGTGGTTACAATAAAATTGCATTAGCCGTAGTAACGGACAATAAAAGAGCGTATTCCTTATATCTTAGAAGCGGGTATGAGGTTGATAAAGAAATCATCATTAATCATCATGTCTATTACCATATGGTTAAACACCTTTAAGAGGTTGCCAACTGGGACACTAGCGCATGCTTATTAAACAGCAAAAAAGAAACCGGCCTGATTTTTTTCAGGACGGTTTCTTTTTTGCTTTCTTGCTATTCGGATGACAAACTTTGATAAAACCCAGTTCTCCATGTTGGGTAAAGTGGTTTCCAACCGTATTCGATTCGGGCTTTGGCATTCGACGCTCCGCGCTCGCCACGGTTGCTGCCCTCGTTGTGATTGGGCTTAGGTGCACCTAATGCCTCCGCGTATACAGGAAGCCATTCGATTCCGGTTGCGGGTTCATCATCCACAATGTTAATCGGGCCAGATGGCCAATCCAGAGCGAGCAAGGCTGCATTAGCCGCATCTTCCACATGAAGGAAGGAAGTGATCCCTTCGGTTGCCTGCATTTGTTTAGTGGTTACTTTTTCAGCTATAACTCCTTTACGGTCGTACCAAGTATCACGACCATAGAGCATGCCGTACCTGAGAATGACATGATTAGATATCTCAGCAACTGCACGTTCCAGCGATATTATTCCATCAACCGTTGTTTTTCGCGGGTAAGGAGCGTTCAAATCTAAAGGAATCTCTTCTGAAGCGTAACCCTCACCAGGCTCATAAGCCCACGAAATACTTTGTGCGATAAAACGAGAAACATTTGCTGCTTTACCAGCATCAACCAGATTTCGGGTTCCAATTTCTCTTATTCTGGCATTGTCTGATACATTCCAATTATTCAAAGAAGTCAATTGATGTATGATCACCTCGGGCTGTACACTTGCTACGGTTGAAATGATTGAATCCCGATCTAACGCATCCGCAATAACAGCTTGTGCCCCCAAGCTTTGAATCATGTCTATGCGATCTTTGTTATGTGTCATTCCAATAACCTCATGACCTGCTTGTACCAATGCAGGAAGCAGCAAACGTCCAATAACTCCGGTTGCCCCAGCCACAAATATTTTCATTAGTTTCATCTTCTTTCTTCAACATATATCAGAACATACAATCTAGCTGTTATCCTAGCATGATCAATAGGGGTTATTAAGAGCCATTTAAATAAAGTTTTACTGTGCCAATTTATTACTGTGTATTTACAAAAGGAAAAACATGGATTATGATTGGTCGTATAGTCGATCTAAAAAATTAGAATGAATAAATATTATAGTATGAACTGTGAAAGTAGATCGATAATTGATGATGAAGGAGATGACGGGGATGAATCAGAAACAAAGCTCCATTCCGATATCCGTTGAACAGTCTAAACTGTTAGGTAGTGCACAGCGGGTGAAAATTATAGGCGCAATTGCGGACGAGGCTAAAACAGCAAAACAGGTGGCCGATGAACTTGGACAGTCTCCGGGTAGTACGCATTACCATATTCAGAAGCTGCATGATGGAGGCTTAATTGATCTGGTTGAGACAAGAACAGCGGGCGGAATCGTGGAGAAATACTATATAGCTAAAGCGAAATGGTTCGATTCTGACGGCGAACAGTTTCCCGATCCCATCTTGGCGGATAATTTTGTATCTTCAAGCTCCACGAAGATTAACCTTAGGCTAGCTCTGACACCAGACCAGAGAGAAGAGCTAACAGCGGAATTTAAATCATTGATGGAAAAATGGGTGGCCCTTACCTCGGCATCGAAGGAGGAAGGAACAGAATTTGCAATCGGCTTTAAGCTGATATCTGCTGAGAAGAAATCTGGTTCTTAAATCGAAATTAGGATCGGACGGGGGATTTGACGATGGACATTTTCAGAAACAGAAACTTCTCGATTATGTTTGCAGGCCGTATTCTGACCAATATCGGAGACAGTCTGTATGCAGTGGCAGCGATGTGGCTGGTGTATGATTTGGGCGGCTCCACATTGTATACCGGATTGGCAGGATTCTTGTCTATTATCCCCAGGATTATTCAGCTCCTGTCAGGGCCGCTGATTGACCGCATTCCGGTAAGAAGTATTCTCGTATTCACACAGCTTTTTCAAGGATTGGTTCTGCTCATTGTTCCTATAGCCTATTATTTTGAATTTCTTACCGTTGGACTGGTACTGACGATTACACCGATTTTATCGACATGTAATATGTGGGTGTATCCGGCGCAGATGACAGCTCTCCCAAAAATACTGGATCAGAAATCGTTGACGCAGGGCAATTCCCTGTTCTCTATTGCTTACCAAGGGATTGATGTTGCATGCAATGCTATATCCGGCGTGTTAATTGTTGCTCTGGGGGCAGTATCATTATACTTGTGGAACTCTTTAGGCTTTTTCATTGGAGCACTGTTGTTTGCACAAATACGCATTCCATCCCTTGCTTCTCAACCCGATATTGAAGATAATGCGGATGCTTCTTCTGACTCAACCCGTGCAGAACCTAGCTTTATGAAACGTTATTTATCCGATATGAAAGAAGGAATCAGGCTTCTCGTGGCGACACCGCTATCGCGGCTGCTGTTTGGCGTTATTATGGTCAATGCAGCAGGGGGAGCGACATTTACCGTATTGCCTGCATTTAGCGACAGCCTTGGAGGTGCCGGTATATACGGTGTGCTGTTGATGGCCCAAGCGCTCGGCAGTTTGCTTGGTGCGATTGCTGCCCCGTACTTGAAGCTGGAACGGATTACCTTGGGGAATTTGTATTCGGGAGCGTTTATGATTTGTGGTTTGGCCTGGAGCATATGTATATTTATTCCTTGGCCTTGGCTTACGGTTATCGTTTACGGTTTGGCTTGGATTCCGGGAGGAGTGACGAATGTGATGATTAACACCGTTATTCAAAAAGGAATACCATCCCAAAATTTAGGTTCTGTATTCGCAGCTGCTTCGGGAATGAGCGGTATTGCTATGCCTGTAGGCAGTCTGATCGGCGGGGCGCTCGGCATATGGATAGGCGGAAGCGGCGTAATCGTGTGGTGCGGGATTGCGATTCTTATGGTCAGTCTGTACTGGAGATTTGACCCTGTCACCCGGCGTCTTCCGGCTTCGGAGCAGATACACGGATCATTGTTTAATTATTTCAGCGGCGATAACAGCCCGTCCAAGCCTGGAACGGTCCATGAAGTCAGCTAGGATTGAGCCATATCCATGGTAGATTCACAAATAACTTCTGTTACAAAGCGGCCCTGCATCGTTGATGTGATGCCGTTTTTTTGTTAGACAACTCCCGGCTTGTCATGCCCGTCTGCATAATGTGACCAAGTCCCTCATAGACATGTATCAATCAATTCAAAACATGTGCTGAAGGGGATGATGACATGCGCCGGATTTCATGGGTGCTGCTCGCTGCTGTATTAAGCTTCACCTTGGTGTTATCGGGATGTGGAAAGAAGGATGCCGACGGAGTTATAAAGGATCTGGGCAAGGTTGCTGATAAGCTGGAGAGTGCTAAAGGAGCTTATCAGGGTGCTGGAGTGATGACCATACATACAGGTTCGACTCCTCAGCAGTATCAGGTGGAGGTATGGTATCAATCCCCGAGCTATTACCGGATCAGCTTGACCAACGGACAGAAGGACATTACACAAATTGTACTGCGCAATGATGATGGGGTGTTTGTTCTTACGCCAAGTCTTAACAAGAGCTTCCGCTTCAAGAGCGACTGGCCGGAGAATCAAGGACAGGTGTACCTGTACCAGACGATGCTCGGCAGCATTTTAAGTGATAATACTCGTCAGTTCGCGGAGGATAAAGACAGCTACGTATTTGATGTTGCCGCCAAATATCATAGCCATTCCCTCGTGCGTCAAAAGATTTGGCTTGCCAAGGACACCTACACACCAAAGCAGGTTCAAGTATCTGACTCTGAGGCTAAAGTGGTTGTGGATGTAAAATTCAACTCATTTACCTTTGATACGAATTTGACAAAAGAATCGTTCGACACGAACCGTAACCTCAGCACGATGAATCAGCCGGAGAAACAAACGATGGCTGAAGTGGATGAGAATGGAGTACCAGTGGCCTCTACCGACGGAACGGGAGAAGCTCAAGGGCCGGAAGCAGAACCTACTGCAGCCCAGCAACTCGGATCATTCGGAATCATTGAGCCTGAATACACTCCGGCTGGGGTCATGATCAAAGATACACAGGAAATTGCAGATAGCAAGGACCATGCGGTCGTTCTCCGTTATGACGGTGTGTATCAATACACAATCATGGAGTCCCGTCCGCTGGATCGTGCGGTGTCGCTGGCACCAGGCAGCGCGATAGACTTAGGCTTTACTATGGGCGTGCTGACAGGCGATGAGCAAAAAACACTGACCTGGATGACGGAAGGGATTGAATTCCGGATCACGAGTGCAAACCTTCCAACTTCTGAAATGGTTGAAATCGCTGCTTCCATGAAGGAACAATCGGGTAAATAATACGATGAAGGCGGATACCGAGTATTGTAGAAGGGTTAAATCTCTGCAATAAAGGCCATTCGCCTCTTTCTTCAAAATGTAAGGATGTGCGGTTCACAACTCCATTTTTCCTTATATTTCAAGCAGGAACGATCCATTTCTGCATGTTCGCGGGGCTGGGGAAGCTATTGAACTAATCTGGCGGCAGCGGCTGAATTGACAGTTGCCTTAAGGAACATTACCATTAGTCTATTGTAGAACATGATGTTTTTCAAAATGGTAAGAAGGTGACTGGAATTGCAAGTGATATATCGACCTACCCAAGCGGATATCAATCTGGACCATCTGCGTGACAATTACAACAGCTTCCGAAGCTCTCTTCCGGAGCAAATGAAGCTTCTGGCCTGTGTCAAAGCGAATGCATACGGACATGGGGCAGTAGAGGTTGCACGAGAGATGGAGGAACTGGGCGCGGACTATTTAAGCGTCGCCTTTTTGGATGAAGCGCTGGAGCTTCGTCAGGCGGGGATACACATGCCGATTCTTGTGTTAGGATACACGCCTCCAGAAGGGATCGAGACGGCATGGAAGCATGATATTACCGTGACCCTGTTCAGTCCAGAAGTGCTCGAAGCGATCAAGGCCCTGCCGGAAGCGGGAGGGCGTCGGCTGAAAGTGCACATCAAAATTGACAGTGGAATGGGCCGATTGGGTCTGCTTCCGGGCGAAGCTGCCATATCTTTTATGGAAGAGATTTTTTCGCTGCCGCAGGTAATTGTCGAAGGTATGTATACCCATTTTGCAAGAGCAGATGAAGAGAATAAAGACTACACACTGGAACAGTACCGGCGATTCAAAAGCGTGGCGGACGCCCTGCGGGATTTGGGTTACACCATCCCGATCATACATACGGGCAATAGTGCCGCTGCCATCGATACTCCTGATCTATCCTATAATATGGTGCGGATAGGCATCAGTTTATATGGATTGTATCCATCCGATGAGGTGAATCGAACAACGGTAAGCTTGAGCCCGGTCATGACGTTAAAGACGCAACTCGTCTATGTCAAAAAGCTTCCGCAGAACTACGGCATCAGCTATGGCAGCAAGTATGTAACCGAGGAGGAAGAAGTGATAGGAACCCTTCCCATCGGTTATGCTGACGGATATTCCCGTATGCTGAGCGGTAAAGCGGAAGTGCTGATACGCGGCCGCCGCGTTCCTGTTGTCGGTAATATTTGTATGGACCAGTGTATGGTATCGTTGAAATCTTTCGCCGAGGAGGCGGAACAAATCAAAGTCGGTGAAGAGGTTGTACTCATCGGCCAGCAGTCTGGATCGTGTATAACGGCAGATGAGCTGGCCTCTAAGCTGGGTACCATCCACTATGAATTGGTCTGCATGATCGCCCGTCGGGTGCCGCGTGCGTATATACGCGGAGGCATACCCGTTAAAAGGGCGAACCCCCTTTGGTAGCACTTCTTTTTTGATAGCATTATCCATTATTTTATTCGGGAAAGAAGGAATAAGTACAGACTTTCACGAACTATGAATATGACAGTTAGTCTGTACGAAAGTGCCGATTGTAGTTTATAATGAGATGCAGCATACTTGATATACCTTCGGCATATATATTCTTTTGTATAAATTTCCTTGAATAACGTAATACTGGTGCACAGGGCAAGAAGGTTGTGGGGGTGGAATAGAAGGTGGCCAACATGCAGAACACCAAACGAATCATGATCAGTTTACCGGATCATCTTTTGCAGGAAGTGGACGGGATTGCTCAGCTGGAAAATTCCAACCGTAGTGAGCTTATCAGGCAGGCCATGAAGCTGTATTTGAATGAACGCAAGAAGCGTTATATTCGTGAATCTATGCAGCGGGGTTACATGGAGATGGCTAAGATCAACCTGACTATGGCATCTGAAGCGTTTCACGCGGAGGAAGATGCAGACAGCACTCTGGACCGCTTAGTAAGCGGGGTGTAGACAGTGATCGTAAAACGCGGCGACGTATTTTTTGCGGATCTTTCACCCGTTGTCGGTTCCGAGCAGGGCGGTGTAAGACCGGTCCTCGTCATTCAGAACGATATCGGTAACCGGTTCAGTCCTACGGTAATTGTTGCGGCTATAACCGCACAAATTCAGAAAGCTAAACTTCCGACCCACGTTGAAATAGACGCGGCGGCCCATGGATTTGACCGAGATTCCGTAATTTTGCTGGAGCAGATCCGAACGATTGATAAGCAGCGGTTAACCGATAAGATCACCCATCTGGACGAGGAAACGATGAGCAAGGTGGATGATTCCCTGCAGATCAGTTTGGGTTTGATTGATTTCTAGTGTGTTAACGTTTAAACATAGCAGCCCTATAGGGCGCAATAACCCGCCGGGAAGTATCCCGGCGGGTTATTGCTCGTTAGTTGCAGACATGTGATATGGGGAATTGCTGGAATTCGTATGTTGAAGGGTACTGCCATCGGGTATTAAGACGTAGGCAGTAGTTGTGATTGCAATAAAAGTAGCAAAACAAACTACCGACCACGCCCATGCCTTCTTGTTGTTCATCCGTATTACCTCCAATATAATGGTACGACAGAATAATCTAGTTTAATGCTTGTTTAATAATTGTATAGATAGAATCTTAAAAACAGATGAAAAGCAGATTAAGGTTTACTTAAAAGAGGAGACAAGTTGGGCAAGCTGGAAATGCAGGCGAAGATTTGGGATAATGGTTGTATAGTTTTTTGAAGAGAGAGGGATAAACATTGTCTGAATTAGAAGCTGTCGTGGAAGTGAATGAGGAACAGATCCGCAAAGAAGAGTATGAGAGGATCGTCAAACAAATCGCCAAGGAGCTTCAGTTGTCAGTCAAGCAGGTCCGTACGACCGTTGAACTGCTGGATGAAGGAAATACGATACCGTTTATCGCACGCTACCGCAAAGAGATGACAGGGGAACTGGATGAGAACCGCCTTCGTGATATCGAAGACCGTACCAACTATTTGCGTAATCTGGAGGTTCGCAAGCGGGAAGTCATCCGGATTATAGATGAGCAGGGCAAACTGACCGACGAACTCAGATCGTCGATTGATCAAGCGGTGAAGCTTCAGGAAGTGGAAGACTTGTACCGTCCGTACAAGCAAAAGCGGAAGACACGCGCTAGTGTGGCGAAGGAGAAAGGACTTGAGCCTTTAGCCTCCTGGATTTGGAATCAGCCGAAGCAAGGGGACGCCCTGACGGAAGCTGCGAACTATGTGGATGAAGAAAAAGGAGTGGCTACGGCGGAAGAAGCGCTTCAAGGCGCAATGGACATTTTAGCGGAAAATATCGCTGATGATGCTACTGTTCGTTCCTGGGTGCGTCGCTATAGTATGGATCACGGCATATTGACCTCCGAAGCCAAGGATAAGGAAGCGGAGTCCGTCTACGAGAATTATTACGAATACCGTGAGCTGGCCAAAAAAATGCCGCCTCACCGTATCCTGGCTATCAACCGGGGGGAACGCGAGAATATCCTCAAGGTTGGTCTGGAGGTTCCGCCCGAGTCGATTCACGGATATATTGGCAAACAGGTATTAAGCGGCACATCTATGGTATCCGATATTTTGAACGCGGTTATTGAGGATGCTTACAAGCGCCTGATTGCCCCTTCCATTGAGCGGGAAGTTCGAGGTGAGCTGACGGAGAAAGGTGAGAACCAAGCTATCTCTATTTTTGCGGGGAATTTGCGCAGTCTGCTGCTGCAGCCGCCGGTGAAGGGACGCTGTGTGCTTGGGGTTGACCCGGCTTACCGTACGGGCTGTAAGCTGGCTGTGGTGGATGATACAGGTAAACTGCTTGAAGTAGCTGTGACATACCCTACGCCTCCGAACAATAAAAAGCGGGAGGCAGCCGCTAAATTTAAAGAGCTCATCACCAAATATGGAATCCAGCTAATTGTTATCGGAAACGGTACCGGATCCCGGGAGACGGAGCAGTTTGTTGCTGAGGTTATTTCTGACATTGGCGATCCTGATCTGGCGTATTTGATCGTTAATGAAGCGGGAGCAAGTGTGTACTCAGCCTCCAAGCTGGCCCAAGAGGAGTTCCCTGATCTCGATGTAGCGGAACGAAGTGCAGCCTCGATTGCCCGCCGTGTTCAAGATCCACTGGCTGAGCTGGTGAAGATTGATCCGAAATCGATCGGTGTGGGACAGTATCAGCACGATGTATCGCAAAAGCATTTGGAGGAAAGTCTGAAGGCGGTTGTGGAGTCGGCAGTTAACCATGTTGGTGTTGATGTTAATACGGCTTCTCCATCCCTGCTGTCTTATGTGGCGGGTATTAATGCGACAATCGCCAAGAACATTGTGAAATACCGGGAAGAGAACGGAAAGTTTGTCAGCCGGAAGCAGCTTCAGAAGGTGCCTCGTCTTGGGGCTAAAACCTTTGAACAATGTGTGGGTTTTATGCGGATTTCTGACGGGGATAATACGCTAGACAGTACACCAATTCACCCGGAATCTTATCCTGTGGTGGACCGGTTGTTCAAGGAGCTGAATGTTAGCTCGGACAAAGTTGGAACGAAAGAGTTGTCTGAACTCCTAGATGGACAAGCGACCGAAAATCTGGCTGTGAAGCTGGAAGTCGGTGTACCGACTCTGCGGGATATCCTGGATAGCCTCCAGCGCCCTGGCCGTGATCCACGGGAGGAGCTGCCGCTTCCGATCTTCCGTACGGATGTGTTGAAGATTGAAGACCTGCTCCCTGGAATGGAGCTTCAGGGGACCGTCCGCAACGTAATCGACTTTGGTGCCTTTGTTGATATCGGTATCAAGAGTGATGGATTAGTTCATATTTCACAGCTCAGCGATGGGTATGTCAAACATCCGATGGATGTTGTATCAGTCGGTGACAATGTAACCGTATGGGTATTGAATGTAGATTTGAAAAAAGGCCGCGTCGGTTTGACTATGCGTAAGCCGAAGGACCAATAAGAATAACGAGAAGCCCCGAATCCAGTGCTGGATCGGGGCTTTTTGTTAAGAGATTGGCTTTTAACGCGCAGTTTTGAATGATCGGGAATAAACTTGAAATCATCTCAAAATAAACTAAAACAAGCCGGACCCTTGGTCTGGCTTGTTCGCATACCTGATATGGATAATATTGTGCACCCTTTATTGGGCATCCGAGCTCTCACCCGGGGAGTTTCGGTAAAAAAACCAGCACTCGTTCAGTAGTTTGATTTGGCGTCTGTCCTTTTTGCGAAAGGCACGTGTCAGTTGATTGCAGAGCCATTGCGGCAAGGGTATCTCCTCCTCTTGCGATCCGTCTGTATGGATAGCATATGGGGAAGACGCCCAAAGCGTGCAGGTCTACCTATTTTTAAACGGCTTCTTCTTCATACCACTGCTCTAGCTGTGCCTGTAGGGCGCGAATTTCAGTGAGCAGAGATATGAGCGGATAATGAGTCTCATCCAGGGAAGCAAAGGTGCGCTCCAATTCATTTATGTAGTCAAGACCACTGACCAATTGCGCAGATTCCTGAAGCAAGTCCAGGTTATCACATTCAGCTATGGCGAGCGGAAGCTCCGGCTTGTCCGGTGCGGTCAACTTGCTGAATTCCTTATTGAGCCGCAGATTGAGCGCGCTAAGCTGGTAAGCGTAATCCGAAGGCATCTCCACGTATTGCAGTTTATCGTTCAGCTGTAAAATCACATAACGCATGTTCGGCATGATTGTAAGTTCTCCCTTCATACTTTCCTGCTTCAGATTATTTGCAAAATTCATTCTGATCGTTTGACGAAAGCCGTTCATTTGCATCATCCTTACTTGACAGTGTAGCTTAGAGAGAAGTTAAAATTCAAGTAGTATCCTTCGCGTGTCGTGTGCACAAATAAAGGAATGCGGAAAGGGAGAAGGCAGACGTTATGCATGAGATGAGTAACGAAGAGCTTCAGGCTTGGGTGGAAGAGATCTCGATTAAAAGTTTTCATGTTCCATTTAGGCACCGTGCTTTGTTTAACCGTAGGCTTTCCACCACAGGCGGGCGGTATTTTATGAAGAGCCACAATATAGAAATTAATCCTCACCAGCTTGAGATTCATGGGCGAGAAGAGGTGGAAAAGATTATAAAGCATGAGCTATGCCATTATCATCTACATCTGGCAGGACGGGGGTATAAGCATCGTGATTCCGATTTCAAAACACTGCTTAAGGCTGTAGGTGGCAGCCGTTTCTGTAAAGCAATTGTAAAACCGCAGGATAAACAACGAAAACCAGAGCCCTATCGCTATGTGCTGCGGTGTGTGGATTGTGGAACAGAATACAAGCGCAAACGAAAAATGGATCCAACGCGTTACCGCTGTGGCCGCTGCAGTGGTCGTCTTCGTCTTCTGCCGCTTGACTGAAAGCGCACATCATGGTAAATTAATATTCAGTTACTTCATAATGTTCCCTGATAGCTCAGTTGGTAGAGCACTCGACTGTTAATCGAGTTGTCACAGGTTCGAGTCCTGTTCGGGGAGCCATTCATTGGAGAGATACCCAAGTGGCTATAAGGGGACCCTCTGCTAAGGGGTTAGACTGCGTAAGCGGTGCGAGGGTTCGAATCCCTCTCTCTCCGTTTAGAAATAACATCGATTAGAAAATGACCTGTAGCATATGCGATGGGTCATTTTTGTATGTACAGGGATGAGAACCCTCAAAAGAGGGGGCGTCGGAGCCTGAGCTTCGGTAGGAATAGCATCGCAGTCTCAAGCGAAGTGAGAGTATCCCTCTCTCTCCGTTTAGAAATAACATCGATTAGAAAATGACCTGTAGCATATGCGATGGGTCATTTTTGTATGTACAGGGATGAGAACCTCAAAAGAGGGGGTGTCGGAGCCTGAGCTTCGGTAGGAATAGCATCGCAGTCTCGAGCGAAGTGAGTATCCCTCTCTCTCCGTTCTGAATAACATCATCAAAGCTCTCGACGCGAAAGCGAAGGGAGCTTTTTTGCAAAGGGAGGAGAACCCTCCCAAGGGTTCGTCGGAGCATAGGCATCGGTAGGATCAAGCATCGCAGTCTAGAAAAAAGGGGGAGGGAGCGACCTATGATGAAACAAATCATTGCGATGGGTGGAGGGGGATTCTCCATGGAGCCAGATAATCTGTTATTGGATGAATATGTGCTGGCCCAATCCCCGGAGAAACACCCTAAAGTATGCTTCATCCCTACGGCTAGCGGTGATCAAGACAACTATGTTGAAAGATTTTATAAAGCATTCAACACTTTATCTTGCATCCCCAATCACTTATCGCTGTTTCAACCGAACTTTAAGGATTTGGAATCATACATACTTGAGCATGACATTATCTATGTCGGCGGGGGAAACACGAGAAATATGCTTCTCCTATGGAAGGAATGGGGAGTGGATAAGGTCTTGAAGGCAGCTTACCAAAAGGGTGTGATTTTAACAGGCTTGAGTGCAGGCTCTATTTGTTGGTTTGAAGAGGGACTGACAGATCCCCTGAATGCACCGTTGTACAAGTTAGAGGGGCTAGGTCTGTTGCAAGGGAGTCACTGCCCGCATTATGACGGAGAAAATAAAAGAAGACCAGCCTATCGCGAGCTCATTCGTAATGGCGGTATTCAAGCAGGATATGCGGCAGATGACGGGGCAGCAATCCATTTTAAAGATGGTCAATTGTTTGGTGTTGTAAGTTCAAGACCGAATGCCCAAGCCTATTACTTAAAATGTAAGGGGAATACCGTGATAGAGGAATCGATAGCAACGAAATTTTTGGGGTGAATTTGATGAAGGATAAAAACTAAAATTTTTTAAAAAAACATATAAAAAAAGCTTGTCATCAGTTTTATTTTTATGCTATACTCAATCTTGTCGTCACGGCGATGTTGAAAATAAGGCCCGTTGGTCAAGGGGTTAAGACACCTCCCTTTCACGGAGGTAACAGGGGTTCGAATCCCCTACGGGTCACCATTATTTACTCGCTTCAGGGGATGAGAACCCCGGCGGTTCGTCGAAGCATAAAATTACTTTTATGGCAGCCACTTTGATTGTCATCGAGAGCCATTAGCTCAGTTGGTAGAGCACCTGACTTTTAATCAGGGTGTCGAAGGTTCGAGTCCTTCATGGCTCACCATTCTTTACAGTTTCATCCCTTATAATATGCGGTAGTGGTGGAATGGCAGACACGCTATCTTGAGGGGGTAGTGGGTGTATACCCGTGGAGGTTCGAGTCCTCTCTACCGCATACTAAAAAGCTCCTGCATTTTTGCAGGGGCTTTTTTTGGCGTTTTTGCAGGAGATATTTCCTGCTTAGCTGTTCCTTTTTGCGTTTATCCTCCACCAGCTCTTCTGAATAATTCGTATAGGTATCCAGGTCATTAGTATGATCCAATTCACGCTTCAGGATCAATTTGTAAAAGCAGTCTATACAGTTCGAAGAGTGTCCGGATCTAATTCTAAACAATATAACTTTAGAAACGTTAAAAATTTAGTCGATCGCAAACATCACTTAGGAGAATTCAGCAATAAGAGGATTTCGATAGGGGTTTGAATTTGGATATCATGATGATGATTTAGGATATACCTATATAGGATATCTTAAAGAGTGGATTAAAAAAGGGGCGAAATGGCGTTCTCACCCCAAACCTAAGGATTTCGATCTAAAAAAACAGGCTCAATCTAATAATCAGTTCTTGATATAAAAAGCAAAGTAGCGGAGGGGATGGAATCGATCTGAAGAAGCGAAGCGTTCGCCCGAAAGCTTTCCACAGGAAAGCTCACATCGGAAGCATAAACTGTCCCCGAATTTCATCCACTTTAAAAGTTGATTCATAAGAAATTTGGGGACAACAGCGATCGTAAGAACGATCCATCCACGTAGCGGCTTCATTGCTTAATGCAAGCAACGATTTTGGATTTGAGCCAAAAAACAATTACTGAATATCGGCTATACTTTATAGGTATTTAATTATTCGGACCCATTTCCAATTTAATTTGGAGATGGGTCTTTTAACGGTCCGAACGAGGGGTTCGCAGGGGCGTCCTTGAGAAGTAAATGATGTTTCATTTTTGGTCCAGCGGTTAATAGGATACCATGGACAGGCAACTTCCCAAAAACCTATAAGGAGTGATTCGTAATGGCTAGAAACAACACTGGTAAAATGAGCCGTGAAGAAGCAGGACGGTTAGGTGGAGTAGCAACAGCCAAGAACCATAATAAAGAGTTTTATCAGGAGATCGGACGTAAGGGTGGCAAGGCAACGTCAGATTCTCACAATAGACAGTTCTATCAGGAGATTGGCAGGAAGGGCGGAGAAGCTACTTCTGACTCCCAGGGTAAAGAGTTTTATCAAGAAATTGGTCAAAAAGGTGGCGAGTCCCGCAATAACTCCAGTAATGGTGGAAATAGCGGCAAGTTGAGCCGAGAGGAAGCGGGACGTAAAGGCGGTCAGGCCAGAGCACGTCAACGGCTAGGTTAATATAAGAGCAGATGATATATAACGTATCTTCTTTAAGGTAGTAACCCTGTAACTTGCTGTTACTTTGTCAGGTGGAACCTTCATAAGTAATTAGGAATAGCCATAGTCTGGGGCTGAACCCGGCTATGGCTGTTTTATTTCTTACTGTACAGGCTACAGAAGAATAGCAGTAGTTTTCTGGACAGAGTGACTAGGAATATGTTATTTATATGATAATGATAACCATTCTCATATAAGGGCGGAATTTGTTTTGATATTGAATATAAGGAAAGACAGCAACGGCAAAGGAAAGCAGCAAACAACATTCAACTCTTTGACAATCAAATTGTGGAATATAGAAGTGTTCACTCTGGAAGGCATGCATCTGGAACAGCGGCTTACGCTTCAACCAGCACTTGTTGTTTTGCTCGGAGGAGAGGCTTTTCTGGAAAGAGAAGATCGTAAAAATCGGATGGGAAAAGAATTTGCTTACTTTTGCCCGGGTGGTACAACTTTCGGAATAAACAGGCATGGTGCGGAATCGGTGTCTGTTGCCGTCATTTATTTTAACTTCTATAAAGAATCGTTATGCAGGAGACAGCTGGAGGAGGCTGACGCCGAAAAAATACTTCAGTACGATGGTGCATTGACGCTAAGTTCAGCAGATCGATTGAGTTTGTTCTGTCGATCCATATATGAGCATTTTCGAAGTGATGATGACTTTAAACAATGGCGGGCTCAGCTGGATTTTCAAGAATTGCTGCAAGAGATGTTATTTTTGGGCAATTTGAATGCCAAGAGCGATAAAACTCAGGGATTGGAACGGACCAGAGAATACATGGACAATCACTATCATGAAGAATTAACGATTGACCAGCTTGCCGGTATGGCCGAACTCAGTCCCAAATATTATATGGATATGTTTAAAAAAACGTATAGTCTTAGTGCGATGGAATATCTGGCTCAGGTCAGAATGAATAAGGCGAAACAATTAATGTTGGGTTCAGGACGCATTCTTAAGGAAGTCGCGCACATGGTGGGGTATAAAGACGAATTTTATTTCAGTCGAAAGTTCAAAAAAGAATTTGGTCTATCTCCGTCGGCCTACATAAAAAAACGAAAAAATAAACTAGCCGTCTATGGTTCAACCTCCCTATTAGGTTATTTAATACCGCTTAATATCATTCCGTATGCAGCGCCGTTGCATCCCAAATGGTCTTGGAATTACTATCATAACCTTGGTCCGGATATCCCTGTACACTTGAATGCGTTCCGCCAAAATCATAACAAAACAGGTAATCTGGAAAAGCTTGAATTATCACAGCCGGAGCTTATTATCTGTTCACAGGATCTGGAATTATGGGAGAAGGAGCGGTTGCAGCAGATTGCTCCTGTTTATGAACTTCCTGAGGAAAGTGTTGGGTGGGAGGAGCAGCTACTGTGGATGGCACATTTACTTGATAAAAATGTAGAGGCACAGCAGTGGATAGAGTCATTTTATAGTAAATTACGCTCCTTCCGGCATGAGATTTTCAGGGAAATCAAAGATCCGCCAACGATTTTGACCGCACGTCTTCATGATCATGAACTGGTCTCATATAGAAGCCACGGTATAAGAGAAGTGCTGTATGACAATCTGGACTTTCTTTCACCTTCCCTTATAGAAAAAATGACTGACGATGTCCCCTTAACTGTTGACAAGATAAAGACAATGGAGGCAGATCATATTTTTCTTTTGGTCCGTCAGGATTCGGAAACGCTTGAATACTGGCGAGAACTGCAATCTTCTCCGGATTGGATGACGATACCTGCTGTTAGAGAAGGAAGGTTTCATCAGATATCCTCCTATCCCTGGCGAGAATATTCACCGATTGCACTGGAACTAATGGCTGAAGAGGCTGCTAAAACCTTTTCCGGAAATTGTCCATGATAGATTCGGTGATTTGTCCATGGTGTAATGAACGTTCATCCCTTACCATTATTAATAATGATAATCATTATCAATTACAGGGTGACCGTTGAAAGGGGAACAAGAAAGAGATGAAAAAAATGAAGTTTATGCTGGGGTTATTCCTAGTGATGGCCATGATTTTATCGGCTTGTGGTGGAGATAAGCAAGGAAAAGAGCAGGCCGTTAATAGTGAATCCCAAAACAATGCTTCGCAGAATGAATCCACAGAGAAAAAAGCAGATGCTCCTCAGACTGCAGATACCAAAGTTGTGAAATATCTGGACCAAGAGTACACACTGCCAACTAAGACAGAGCGAATTGTTATCACAGGTGCTGTCGAAGCCATGGAGGATTCCATTGTTTTGGAAGTTAATCCTGTTGGGGCCATTACTTTTGCAGGGGAGTTCCCTCCTTTGTTTCAATCCATAACGAAAGATGCTCAATCCGTTGGAGAAAAAATGGAACCGAATTTCGAAACCATTTTGTCATTGAAACCAGATGTCATTCTGGCATCTTCCAAAGCCAAACCGGAGGTTATTGAGCAGTTGAACAAAATTGCACCGACAATTCCGTATTCCCATATCTCGACGAACTGGGAGAGTAACTTAAGACTGCTCGGGGAGTTAAGTGGCAAACAGGAGCAGGCAGAGAAAGAAATTGCCCAATACAAAACTGACCTGGATGCGGCCAAATCTCAGCTTGGAGATTCCCTTAAGGATAAAAAGGTTGTTGCGTTAAGGATCCGGGGTGGAGAGCAGTACATTTATCCGGACGCTGTATTCTTTAATCCGGTATTGTATGAAGATCTTGGGATCGCAGTTCCTGAGGAAGTGAAAGCAGCAAAAGCACAGGAATTGATCTCTAAAGAGAAATTTGCAGACATGAATCCGGACTATTTGTTCATCCAGTTCTCTCCAGCAGAGAACAAAGAAACACCGGATGCGCTTGAGAAATTCAAGAACGATCCGATCATGAAGAACATTAAGGCTTTCAAGGACGATCACGTTTTTGTTAATGTTGTCGATCCCTTGGCTCAAGGCGGAACAGCCTACAGCAAAATTCAGTTTTTGAAGGAAGCGGTAAGCCATCTCACAAAATAGATCAGTATAAGGCGTGTTGTATATGCGATTCAGATGTTCGCTGCCGGCGGCTATCCTTGTGATAGCCCCGGCAGCAGTTATATTGCTCATCATCGCTTCTATTTTATATGGAGCTAAAAATATTACAGTTGATGTGATTTGGGATTCCGTATTCGCATTTGATGCAGACAGTGTAGATCATCAGATCATTATGACTTCTAGGCTGCCGCGTGTCATTGGAGCGATGCTGATTGGTGCTTTTCTGGCTATATCAGGAGCACTCATGCAAGGAATGACAAGAAATTACCTTGCATCGCCCTCCATCATGGGCGTATCGGACGGTTCTGTTTTTGCGGTTACTCTATTTATGGTATTTATGCCAAACGCGAATTCCACCTGGTATATTGTATGTTCCTTGATCGGATCTGCCGTCGGTGCAGGCATTGTTTTCGGTCTTGCCTGGATGATTCCTCATGGACTTAGTCCAGTTCGTCTGGCAATACTCGGTACAATTATCGGAACATTTCTAAGCGGAACAGCTAATGCCATTGCGACTTATTATCAGATTTCCCAGAATCTTAGTTTTTGGTATAACGCCAGGCTGCATCAGATGGATCCGGAATTGATTAAGTTAAGTATTCCGTTTGCCGTTGTGGGTTTGTCACTGGCTCTTGGTCTGTCTAAATCTGTATCTGTCCTTTCACTCGGCGAAGAGATTGCGAAGGGACTAGGAATACGTACAGTGCTTGTTAAATCGCTCGCGATACTGGCCGTCGTTATTTTGACCGGTGTCTCTGTGGCACTAGCTGGAAAAGTTGCCTTCGTAGGTTTGATCATTCCCCATATCGCCAGATTTTTGTCGGGTTCTGATTACCGCTGGATCGTTCCCGTATCCGGGGTGCTAGGTGGAGTGTTTCTGGCTCTGTGCGACATCCTTGCGCGGTTTATCAATTTTCCTTTTGAAACTCCGGTAGGTGTTGTTACGGCTTTGATTGGTGTTCCCTTCTTCTTGTATTTGATTAAGACGAGAGGGGGAGGGCAGCATGCGTAACACATCTTATGCACGTGTGAGTACTGTCTTAGTTATAGGAACCGTCATTGTGTTTACGGCTGCTTATTTCAGTTTGACGAGCGGAACCTTTGACATGTCAGTTATGGATCTAATCAAAACATTGCTAAGAATCGACCCTCAGCCAGACCATAATCTTGTTGTGTTTGATTTTCGCCTTCCTCGTATCGTTCTTGGTGCCCTGGTTGGCTTCTCCTTGGGAATAGCCGGTGCCGTGATCCAAGGCGTAACGAGAAATGGACTGGCAGATCCCGGGATACTTGGAATTAACGCAGGTGCGGGAATGGCTGTTGTACTGTTTATGTTCCTGTTTCAAGGGAGTATAACAATGACGGGATGGCTTGGCGTAATGATGATGCCAATGTTCGGTGTGGTCGGCGGGATGGCTGCCACAGCGGCGATTTATTTATTTGCCAGACAAGACGGAACGCTCGATCCGCAGCGGCTTATATTGGTCGGGATTGCTATTGCTTCCGGATTCGGCGCTGTGACCATGTATGTCTCTCTCAAAATGAATCCGAATGATTTTGAGATGGCGGTTGTATGGCTCGCGGGCAGTCTTCACAGCGCGAACTGGAAGTTTGTTATTACCATGCTGCCTTGGATACTGCTTCTTCCACTAATAATTTGGCTGCGCGCTCATGTTCTGGATTTGTTTCAGCTGAGTGAGGAAAGTGTGAAAGGGCTTGGCGTATCTGTTGAAAGGGAGAAAAATATTTTTCTGTTGTGCAGCGTTGGATTGGTGAGTGCCAGTGTAGCTGTCTCAGGCAGTATCGGTTTCGTGGGCCTGATCGCTCCTCACATGGCCAGACAATTGGTAGGACTGAAGCACAAAAATATCATTCCTGTCAGTGGTGTGGCTGGCATGGCGATCGTTCTTATCGGTGATTTCATTGGAAAAACGATATTTGCACCTGCTGAACTGGCTGTTGGTATTGTGGTATCCATCATCGGTGTGCCCTACTTTGTTTATTTGCTCATTCGAACGAGGAAATAAAAAGACTGGAGGAGTGGAATGAATCACTTTCATCATTTAAAAGTGGAACAAAGAGAAGTCATATTATATCTGCCACCTTCCTATGATCAATCCGACCGGCACTATCCCGTTGCTTATGTCCAGGACGATGGCTACCTTTTTACCGAGTGCTTGAACTATTTGGAGCATTTATTTGCTACAGGAGCACTGGAGGAACTGATTCTGGTTGGCATCACGAGCCCAAACCGAAATGATGAATATACCCCATGGCCTGCAGAAGCGCTTCTTAAAGACATGAACGCCTTCGGTGGCAATGGGAAGGTATATGTAGATGAGGTCGCAGATGTACTCAAACCTTACATAGACAATCACTATCGGACACATAAAGAAGCTGAAAATACGGCGATCATCGGCGGTTCTTTTGGAGGATTAATTTCACTGTTTGCCGGGTATTGGCGCCCGGATACATTTGGCCGGATCGGCCTGCTGTCAGCTTCCTTCTGGTATGAGGGGGTTATGGATTACATCCGACAAAATGAAAGCATGAACAATGACTTGCGAATTTTCATGTCCGTGGGCTTATGCGAAGGGATATATAAACTGAATGCACAGAAGCAAATGGTGCCAAATACCAAAGCCGCAGCTTCATTATTTATCGAAAAAGGTTTTCCTGAAGACTCGCTCCGTTTGGTTTTGGAGCCACAAGGAACACATGATGGTATATTCATGATTCAGCGGTTCCCTGAAGCGCTACAGTGGCTGTTTAACGAACGTCCTGAAGCAAAGTGCCCCGTAAAAGAAAAAGAAAGTACAAGAGAATTTAGTATACCAGGAACCCAAGTGTGGAATGTGCAATCGAACCGTACGGGGCGTTGGTATCGAATTAGTATCGCTAAGCCGGTAGAACCGCCCCCTGAAGAGGGATATCCTGTCCTGTATACGTTGGACGCAAATGCATCGTTTGGTTCTCTGGCAGAGTCCATACGGATGCAATCGAGGCGCCCACATGGGATTTCGCCGGCACTTATCGTTGGAATCGGCTACGATTCCGACAATCCGATCGTAACGAATGAACGTTTTTATGACTACACTGTTCATGCTGACGAAACTGAACTGCCAGCCCGTCCTGATGGGTCCCCATGGCCTAAAACCGGGGGGGCCGAGGAATTCCTCACATTTATTGAGGAAGAGTTGAAACCGAAGGTTGAGGAGTGCTTCTCCATCGATCATTCGAGGCAGTCACTGTTCGGCCATTCTCTTGGAGGATTTTTGTCGCTGTATTCTTTGTTTACTCGATGTGGGACTTTTCAGCGTTATATCGCGGCCAGTCCTTCTGTTTGGTGGAAAAATCATGTCCTTTATCAGATATGGAACGAGAGACAGGAAAACTTGGGGCAGCATGAACCATCTGGGGAACTGCTTATTTTCGTAGGAAGTAATGAGAAGCCGTCTATGGTAAAAGATGCGAAGGAGTTATATGAGGTTCTTAAAGCGTCCCCAAAAGGAATACATCCAATATTTCAAGAAGTTGAGGGTGAGGGGCATGTTTCGGTTATACCTTCGCTAATCAGCCCGCTACTCCGTTTCATTACGAAGTAAATAAGAGAATAAAAAGATAAAGAGTCTTCGCTCATGAGCGAAGGCTCTTTATGCTGGGAACTTAGAGTTGGTAAAGGATGTATCATCAAGGGTCAGATCATTAAGGTGACCATTTAACTCGTAGCTACTCTTCTGACGAAAAATGAGGATCCTCTAACGCATATGAGTATTTAGGATATAATCTTTTGATACAGCTAGGGCAAATATCGTGTGTAAATTCGATAGGCATACGGCTTTCCAGATAGCTTTCGACGGGTTCCCAGACTTTCGCAGTTCGGACATGCTTACATACGGCGCAGATCGGAACATGTCCGTGAAGCGAGCATGTCTGAGCAAGCGCCCGCTCGAGACGGATCTCTTTTTGTTTATATCGCGTAATATCGGAGAACGAAACAATCATTCCATGGGGGTTGTTTTTATCTATTGTAAGAGAATAAGCCTCGCACAAAATCCAAGCGATCCTACCGCTCCAGTCTATGGAATACTCCACAGTATAACTAGAATTTTTTCCTGTTAGTACATCCTTCAATGAGGTGAGATATATCGTTTTATAAAATTCCCCGAAGGAGGATTTGCCAAAAAATTGTGGAGGCATTTCAAAAAAAGGGGTTCCAGGCCATTCAAAATTAGGAGAGGCACCATACTTTGGAGCCATCAGCCTCCATGAGTCGTTAATTTGATCTATCGTACCATCCGGACGGATAATCATCAGTCCAGGTTTCAGGAAATGGATTGCACAATTCCAAGATGTGGATAAAGATTGTCGCAAATTACTCGCTCCCCTGGTATAGAAACTTTGGATAAGAGACAACGGGCATGAAGAAATGGTATAATTTAGACGTGTATTTTCTCATTATACACTTAATTAAGTCATTATTCAAGTCAAAAATAACGTAAATAAGTATTTATTTTTTAGAGGATTGGGAAAGGCGGTTGTTTCATGCAGTCAATATACCAACGAATCGAACATCTCATTGAAAGCCGGGGTATGACTAAAAAAGCATTTTGTGAAAACCTCGGGATCAGCACAGGGAATTTTGGTGACTGGAAAAGAGGTAAGACAACCCCAAGCACCAATAAACTGATTGAGATCGCCGGCTATTTCGAAGTTAGTCTGGACTGGCTTATTGTCGGTAGGGGAAGTCCTTCTCCAGGTGTGATGGAAGTTCGGGAAAATTACGGGGCAAATCATAAGCAGGAGACGGCTGAACAGATCCAGGCATCAAACCTTACCGATGATGAGAAGGATTTTATTAGAGAGTATCTAGAGTTTACGGAATACAGGAAGCATCGGGATAGGGAGTAATTTCCTCTTTACTTCTTGGCAAGAAATCTATATAATAGGGAATGTTCTCTTGTAGAACTTCCCTTACAATATGCGGTAGTGGTGGAATGGCAGACACGCTATCTTGAGGGGGTAGTGGGTGTATACCCGTGGAGGTTCGAGTCCTCTCTACCGCATCATACAACAGAGGAACAACACCTTGCTTATCAAGGGGTTGTTCTTTTTTGTTTTCAGGCGTACAACGTTTCATCTCTTGATATAAAAATATGCAACTGCAACCCCAGATGATCCGTAAGAGATGTGTATGGATTGTTATGAAAGGGGATATTCAATATGCGTATTGAAGAAATGATAGAGGAACGCTTTAGATGCTCCAAATGCGGAGGAACCCATTGTGCAACGAAGGAAGTAGCGATGTCTGGATCAGGGCTAAGCAAAATGTTTGATATTCAGCACAATCATTTCCTATTCGTTTCCTGTACCAATTGCGGATATGTAGAAGTATTTAATCCGGATATTCTAGAAGGCAAGAAACGCGGACAGCTAGGCTCTATACTGGATGTGTTCTTTGGTTGACATCATCCTTAAAATTCTTTAATATGTCTAAGTACCAGAAAGTACAAGGTAATCTAGACGAAACTTAAATAGATGGGTGATGCATGTGTCATACAGACCACAGATTTCTAACGTGATCAAAGCCGGAAGCAACGACAAAGAAGGGCTTTACGAGTTCATTATCAGCTTAGCTGATGGAACAGATTGCCGCGTGTTCTACAACCGTTTTCCGGAATGGAAAATGACTAATGTAAGCCGACTTGGAAAAACACCTTGTCCGGTTTGCCGTAAAGATTTCATCTGCAAATGCATGGAGAAGTTCTCCGCTGAATTTGATCAACAGATGAGAGATGGCGAATGGCTGAGTAAAGCAGCTGCAGAATAATAGAACTTGCTACGATAGAGCGCGGGAGGATCCTCCTGCGCTTTTTTTCTTTTAGAGGTTGTTCAAAAAGTCCGCTTTTGATCACGAAGTGAATCAGGAAGTGGGCTCGGCATCGAATCTTGAATTCAGCTAAAATGTTTCCTTCGGAAACATCTCAAGTGCTCACGTACCCAAAACAGCTGATGCTTCCGAAGACGTTTTCTACGAAAACGTGCAGCTCCGCTCCTCAGTCCCTAGCTTCATCCAACTGAAGCGTTTGAAAAAACGCACATCGGAAGCATAAGCTTCGGTGCTGAAAACCGACCTTTTTGAACACGCACTTTTATATTTGAAACGGAAGTAATTGAATCAGGGGATGTAGTTGTATAGTATCATTGGAGCTATACATACAAGGGAGGGAAGAGATGATGGACAAACATCTTGAACAGTCACAGCATACCATCGTGCTGATTGACGGGGTGTGTCATATGTGCCAGGGGCTCACGAAGTTTATCATAAAGCGCGATCCTGCAGGTGTGTTTCAGTTCGCTTCACTTCAGTCCGATATCGGAAAAGATATTCTTCGGCAAGGGGGATTGCCTGAGGAAACGGTCGACACCGTCGTTGTTGTGGAGAACGGTACTTACTATACCCGCTCTGCGGCTGCTCTGCGCATTGTACGTCGTCTTACTTTTCCGTGGCGGCTGCTATATGGATTTATCATCGTGCCGCGGGCACTCCGCGATGTATTGTACAAGTGGGTAGCAAAAAATCGGTATCGCTGGTTCGGGCAAGACGAGGAATGCATGATACCAACGCCGGAAATCCGGCGCAGGTTTCTTTAGACATACTAACGTGGGGCGCGGAAACCGGCTTGTTTAGCCTCGCTTTCGCTGCAGAACCACTGTTCCTGCTTGGTTTTGTTGTAGTATGGGGATTCCGGGGTATGATAAATTTTTTCACCTTTCGAATTGATGTTGCCTTTAATGTTACATCCATTTATAGGTTTATCCGTATTGGAACTTGTGTTCGCGGTTGCACCATTCTTCTTACTCTTCTGTTCTTCAGGATGAAAGCCATCATCCTGTGCATAATTCTCGACACTCCAAATTCCTAGCGACTTATTGCGGCTGATGGTCTGAAGATCGTTGAATTTATCGACATAACGTACATTGGGCTGATAAATATAGGCCACTCGGGCGAGCCCCTGTTCCAGAAGGAGCTCCTGAACCATCTGGCCGTCTGCGTACACGTACGCAAGCAGTCTGGAGTATTTATCCCGGTTCGGTCCGATGTCGAATTCGAGTTCAAGCTTATCGGCTTTTTCCACAATATCTTTAGTAAATGCTTTTGCTTCCGGGCCAAAGGGCTGTACACCAAGTCGTGGATGGCTCGTTTCCGGTGTATCAATCAGCAAAAAGCGAACTTTTTCCGTTTTACCTTCATATTTAACACTGATTGTATCGCCGTCTACGGATTTAACAAGTTCGACGGGGACTCTTGGAATGTTGAGATCATCGGTCGGATAGGATTTATGGTCAGGCTTTGAAGTTGTGGGTTTGGAATTGTTCGGTGCAGCCGTATTAATGTCTGTGTTTGACTGCTCTGACGATGCAGTGGGAAGTGGATCGCTGCAGCCGGACAATAAAAGCAGGCCTGTAATGATGATTGGTAAAATGCGTCTTTTCATAAGCTGTCACTCTCCTGGCTAAGATGCCTTGTAATTAAGGTAGGTATAGGAGACTCTATATAGGATGACGATGAATAGAGAGATTCCTTCTAGGAACATCTGTTCCTGCCGAGTCCATTATGACGGTATTTCATCTTTTTGGCAAGGGTATGTCGGACTGTTTTATTAAGGATTATAAAAAATCGCTTGATGACATACCGTAAGTTATGCTATTCTTATGTAAAATTATAACAAGACAACGGAAGCACCGTTCAATGATCGCTTAAATGCGGCTTGGACGGTGCTTTTTTGCGTTGTCTATTGAAAGAAGGGATCTGTAAACATGTTACCGGTCAGGGTTGTGCTGGCTGTTCAGGATTCCGAGTATGTCGAACCGCTACTTCAATATATACACGGAAGTGAGTATGTGAAGAAGGTGCAGGTTACGGCGTTCACTCGGGTTGAAGCACTGCTGCAGTATAGAGACATACCGGACCTTATTGTAGGTGAGGCAAACATGCTGGAAGCTTGGTTGTCAGAAGAGGTGTTATCCGTGCCGTGGATCGTTCTTACTGAAGGGGGAGAAGAGCTAAATCTGGCTGGTGAAGGACTGACTGCCGCGAAGTATCAGCCCTTGCCCAAGCTGCTGGATATGTGGATCAGCCATGTTGGAGGAAACCGCACAAGAAAGAACGAGCTTCACTCCGGAAGCACCCAGATCATTGGTCTTGTGTCGGTTCTTGGAGGGAGCGGACGGACTACAGCAGCTGTAAATATGGCGAGACAATTGGGTGTAATGGGCTTGAAGGTGTTTTATTTGAATTTGGAGACGGTAAACTCCAGTGCTTTGTTCTCGGGCGGTAACCGAAGAGAGGGCACCTTCTCGCGGCTGCTCTATGAGATTAAATCCTCACAAGAAAATGGGGAAAGAAACGAGTTGTCTCTAACCCGATATGTGATGGCGCACGATGCCTTGAAGTGTGATGTGTTTGAACCGAGTGATCATCTGAAAGAGCTGATGGAAATGACGGCTGAGGATGTAAAGGTACTGATTGATCTGATCTACAAGAGCGGCCAATACGATGTGATCGTCATTGACACGGACAACCAGTCAAGGGAGCGTCTGAATGCTGTGATGGAGAATTGTCACTTTCTTCTGTGGATGTTACTGGATGACCTCATCAGTATGTATAAGAACGGTATATGGCTTAGTCACATGGAGAAAGAGAATCCAGATTGGTTCGGACAGATCATGGGCAAGAGCAGGTTTATCGTTAATCGGTTCACTGGCAGTCTGGGTAATCCGCTTCCCCGCAAGGATATGAGGATGGATGGTGTGCTGCCTTACATTCCTTCATGGAAGCAGGTGCAGCAGGAGGACTTGCTGTTGTGTTCGCCGATTTTTCAGAGGGAAATATTGAAGCTTTGCAGTGATTTGCTTGGGGAGACCGGATGGTTTGGCATGAGAAGCACCAGCGGTGAACGTGCCTATGGATGAAGAAATTTTTATCTCTATACGAAATGAAGTAAGGGCGGGACTAGATATTACAGCAGCTGTCGGCAATCGTGAACTGATGTTGTATATCGAGGAGGTGGTATGGGCGCGTCAAGAGCTGAGTGAACTGACTGCAGCGGTAAGGCGCACACTGGTGCGGAGAGTTTTTGATTCCTTTCGTGGCCTGGATGTGTTGCAGCCTCTGGTTGATAATCCCGCGATTACGGAAATTATGATTAACAGTCATAAGGATGTGTTCATTGAACAGGAAGGTGAAGTAAAGCGTCTCCAGGTTCAGTTTGAATCCCAAGGCAGGCTGGAGGATATCATTCAGACTATAGTGGGCACGGTGAACAGGGTTGTAAACGAATCTTCACCGATCGTTGATGCCCGTCTGAAAGATGGGTCACGGGTTAATATTGTTCTTCCTCCCATAGCGCTAAAGGGTCCGACAATGACGATCCGTAAATTTCCCGAGTCCCCAATGACGATGGAAAACCTGGTGGCCAGGGAGGCGCTAAGTCAGGAGGCGGCAGATCTGCTCCGGACGCTGGTAGTCGGAAAATATAACATTTTTATAGGCGGAGGAACAGGTTCAGGAAAAACAACTTTTCTGAATGCCTTATCCCAGTTCATACCGGCTGATGAGAGAGTGATTACCATTGAAGATTCAGCCGAGTTAAAGATCGTGACTGTGCCGAACCTTGTGTCACTAGAGACGAGAAACGCCAACACCGAAGGGCGGGGCGAAATATCTATTCGTGATTTGATCCGCTCGTCCCTTCGGATGAGGCCTAACCGGATTGTGGTCGGAGAGGTGCGGGGGAGTGAAGCGTTGGATATGTTACAGGCGATGAACACAGGACACGATGGAAGTTTGTCAACCGGACATGCCAACAGTACTCGGGATATGATCAGCCGTCTGGAAACGATGGTATTGAGCGGAGCTGAACTGCCGGTCTCGGTTGTCAGGCAGCAGATCAGCTCGGCGATTGATATTTTTGTACATCTTTCCAGGCTGCGAGACCGCTCGCGTCGTGTAACAGAAATTAGTGAGGTTATCGGTATGAACGGAGATGTCGTTATGATTAATTCCCTTTATAAGTTCCGGGAGACGGGCGAAATCGGAGGGCGTGTAATGGGAAGGCTTGAGCCTTGCGGTAACCCGCTTGTGAATAGGGATAAGCTGCGAATGGCGGGGATTGCTACTTGGCCGCTTCAAAACTTTGAGGTGGTGAAATGAGACCACGAAGAAACATACTTCCGGATTACAGGGGTTATAACCTATCGAAGGGACAGCGGATCCGCTGTGTTGCGGTGGGCGGACTATTATTTTTCGGGATGGGCTATCTGTTTTATCAAAATGTGATCATGTCTCTGATACTGAGTGCCGGAGGGTTGATCGTTCCGCGGTTATGGCGGCGTCATCTTCTGAACCGCAGAAGAGCTATGCTGAATCTTCACTTTAAGCAGGCGCTATATTCTCTATCCTCTTCACTATCTGCAGGGCGCTCTGTTGAGAACGGATTTCGCGATGCGGTGGAAGATCTGCTGATGCTGGATCCCGGAGCTCAAAATGATCTGATATTCGAATTAAAGGTTATTGTTTCGCGACTGGAGTTTGGCGAGCCCATCGAAGCAGCGCTGCAGGATTTTGCCCTGAGAGCAGGGATGGATGATATAACGAATTTTGCTGACGTGTTTACGACCTGCAAAAGAACCGGAGGTGATCTGGTGGAGGTCATCCGCCGGACATCTTCCGTCATTGGAGAGAAGCTGGATATCCAGCAGGAAATATCGGTCATGATTGCTCAAAAAAAGTTTGAATCCAAAGCATTGCTGGCAGCTCCTTTTCTGTTGTTGCTTTTTATGAACATGTCGGCTTCAGATTATATGAAACCTATGCACGGTAGTGCAGCCGGATTCATAATTTCTACCTTAGCACTTTTAGTTCTTGGGGGCTGTTTCTGGTGGATTACGAAAATGATGAACATTAAGGTGTAGGAGGTGAGTGAGCTGTGTTGGGATGGCTGTGCGGTGCTCTGCTGATTCTGCTGGTGGGTGGCTGGGTGGTGCTGAATCAAATGGGAGGTGAACGATATCGGCGCTTCAGCAGGCTGCCCATGGAAGGGCTCAGGCTTGCGAAGCTTACGCCGCCTTTGTTATTCGTTTTGGAGAAGAGTAAGGTGACTACCCGATTCCCTATCCTCTTCTTCCGTATACAGAGATCCGTGCAAAAAATTCACGGCCTTCGCCACAGTGCGGAGATGAGCTTGCTCTTCATGGCAGATTCTCTTGCTTACAGCTGGTTGATCCTTATTGGCGGCTGTTTCTGGTCGATCGGGACAGGTGAACCTATTGGTGTGCTTGGAGGCGGCTTTCTTAGTATTCTTTTGCCGGTTTCCATGGTGAAGGATCTGAGTAAGAAAGTACTGCTTCGTGATCAAGATATCGTGATGGAGCTCCCCGAGCTGTTGAACAAGATGATTTTGCTCGTTGGAGCCGGAGAGACTGTTCAAAAAGCGATCGTTCATTGTGTAGAACGGAAATGTGATGATCAGCATCCGTTGTATTCGGAGCTCAGGAAAATGGTTGGCGATTGGGAAGGTGGACATTCCTTTCAACAGGCGTTTGAGCAGTTCAGCAAGCGCTGTGCCGTGCAAGAGGTATCGATCTTTACTACAACCGTACTGCTGAACTTCAGGCGCGGAGGGAATGATTTTGTTCTGGCGCTCCGTGATCTGTCCCGGGTGTTGTGGGAGAAACGGAAGGCGATCGCACGGACAAGAGGTGAACAGGCTTCATCCAAGCTGGTATTTCCAATGGTCGTTATTTTTATGGTTGTGATTGTGTTGGTCGGTGCGCCGGCTTTTATGATGATGAATATGTAGAAGGGTTTGGTGATAAGGATGCTGTCTGTACTACGAAATCAGGTTAGGGCTTTTTGGAAGGATGAAAAAGGAATTGGTACGCTTGAAATGATTCTCATTATTGTGGTGATTTTGATTATTGCTCTTATATTCAAGGATCAGCTTAAAGATTTAGTTACGCGACTGTTTAACAATGTTAACACTAGATCAGATGAATTCATCAACTCGAAATAGGCGCCGGTTCTGGAAGAATGACGAGGGGAACTTTACGATTGAAGCCTCTCTTGTTCTGCCCATAGTGCTGCTGGTGACGGCGCTGCTTCTGTTCCTATGTCTGTATATTTATCAGAGATCTTTTCTCGTCCAAGCTTCTTCCGCTGCTTCTGAACGCACGGCCTTTATCTGGGATAACAGCCATAAGGATGCGGTTAGCGGAGCGGCAGAGGAGGGGCAGTATGATCCGCTATATTGGCGCTTGACGGATGATCGATTGCTTAGCTCCTTATTTGGTCTAGGAAACGGAGAGCCAGCCGGGGCCATTACCATCCCTAGAGGAGATCAGAGCACTGAACTACCGGAGGTGAAAATGTCCAAGGGAGCCTCTGCTGTACCAGATGGGATGCAGGGGGAGATGATGTATGACAATAAAGTGCTCTTACGAAAAGTGAACACAGAACTATCTTGGCCTGTAACGATCTCCCCGCTAGAAAAGGTGATGTCCGGGGGAACTGATCTTCAGGTCAGCTCGCAGTCTGTTGTTGTGGATCCGGTCGAGTTTATCCGAACCGTTGAGCTTATGCGCTATTACGGCTCGAAATTTAAGGGTGCGGGTGGAAGCCGAACCGATCCCGGTAGCGCTTCCGAAGTAATTCAGAAGTATGGGGGGCGTCGATAGCAATGAAACGGCCCAACAAGAAAAATAGGATAATGGGCAGAGTAAGATCTTCTGATGGATCTGTCTCGATATTTTTAATCATTGCTCTGTCTATGGTGTTTATGTTCGTCGCTGTATTTATTGATTACGCGCGGGTAGCAGCAATGAAGGTCCAAAGTGAGCGTTTGGCCCGTGCCGCTGTACGGTCTGTCATGTCCTCCTATGATCCCCAACTGCAGCAGGAGTATGGTCTATATGCGTTCGGGGATAGCAGCGGAGATTTTATTATGGGTAAGATGCTTAACGAAAGCCTCAGCCCAGGAGAAAGAGGCGATGCTTTCCATTTGCTGCCGCTGGAACTCGATAGCTCGGGCCTTTCACTAGAGCGCCCGTTAGGGAAGTATAACATTTTTAACCGTCAAATCAGTGAGGATATGAAGTACAAAGCACCCATTGATTTTACGCTGGAGCTAGTGAATAAATTCAAACCGCTGTCACAGTCGATGAAAGAGGCGTCCAATGCGGTGGACGTCTTAAAAAAACTTAGGAAGTTATATGACAAAAGGGAAGAAGCACTCGATGACATGCTGGCGAAGCAGAGAAAAGCAGGTGAAATTGTAGAGGCATTGTCAAAGCTGATCATGAATCCGCCGGGTTCATCCATTACGGATACCTCTTTGGGGGGAGGTATCCGTACAGCTGCGGATGCCGCGGCACAATATAACGATTACGTGACCAAATCTGAGGAGGATGCTGCACGCCCGTCAGATGAAGAGAAATTGTACACTGATCTCATTCAGTCCTACTTAGACGGAGTTTCTTCCATGAGTATTACCATCTCACTCAAAGTGGAGAAGATCCGTAAGGAACAGGATAAGCTGTTGAATGATGCGAACGAACGGTGGGAAGAAGCCCAGCAATTAAATGAAGAAATGAAACAGGTTATTAAAGATGCGGAAAACCGCTCCGAAACCGAAGGATATGATCAAGTGACAAGGGATAACACCCCTGGGTCAGATGGTTCGAATGCCGGTGATGCGGAAATGATTGTGTCGATACGACAGCAGGCGGAAAAGCTCATTCATTCGGAAGAGTTGTTGAACGGTTTGAAGAGTGAAATTTCAACGCAGAAAAGCCGATGGGATGCGGTAGATAGCCAGGTTTCAGGACTTCTCGCATCAATGGGTGGAAGCGGTATGATGGGGAGCACAATAAGAGCCAGCAGCAGCGTCCAGGATTATGTTCGGAAGTACGGCATACCGGGAAATGACAATATTCCGGATCGTGAGCTTGCTATGCTGGAGCAGTTTCGGTCATCGGATAAAGAGCGCAAAGCGACGGAGAAGAAGGCTCAAATGAAACTGAAAGAGGCCGCCAAGGTCATCAATGCCATCGGTGGATCAAGTCAGCAGAGTAATGAAATACAGGAGCAGTTTCGTGAACTTCAGCGTTATTACAATGGAAGCCTCACGTTTAACGAAGGACAAGGAGGATCTGGTGAGGCTCCGATTAAAGGCAAAGCGCTGGACAATGATCCTTACGATGCGGGGAAATCATCAATGGATGAAATGGACAGCGCTTACGGCTCGATGGGGAATATGTTAAACGGTATAAGGGATGAGCTTTTTCAAAATGAATATGCAGTTCATTATTTTCAGCATTTTGACATTACTCGGCTGGAAGAGATCGTTAGAAATCCTGCATCGGCAGACCAATTAAGTGAGGAGTTTGCAGTAGGTAAACAGGAAGTGGAGTACATACTATACGGATTTCATAATCCTGCAGGTAATGTTGCAGCTGCTTATGCTGAAATATTCGCTTCAAGGCTTGCAATACGGACTATGGAAGGCTTTGTGGTGAACAGTAAAATGGGCAACCCGTTGCTCATTTTAGCGGCAGCTATTCTGTACGGCATTGAAAAGGCTATAGAGGATATGATCCAGCTCTGTCAGAAAGGTTCAATTCAGCTGTCGAAGTACGTGCCTGTAGAGATAACGTACAGGGACCACTTGAGGATGTTTCTGTTTATCCACAGCAATAATGAGAAAAAAATGTCCCGTATGCTGGCGCTAATCCGGCTAAATACAGGAGTGAACCCGGCCGACAGGGGAACTTATGCATCCGGTGAAATCGTTACGGGAATACGGCTGTGGTTCCTGCCAGGGATTACGAAAGCGCTTGGCTCCGTGTTTGATAGCGGCACCGATCAAGTTGAGGGCAACCGATACGTTGTAACCCGTAATGCTGATTTTTCCTATTAGGAGTTCATAAATGAAACGAACTATGCTTATGAAGCTAAAAAGGAGTCGGGAGGTTCCTGCGTCCGAACAGGGCAGTATGGTTGTTGAAGCATCGATTGTACTACCCTTGTTCATGTTTTTTGTTATATTTCTCATTTATATTGTTCAGATGACACTCATTTCAACAGCGCTGCAGAGTACGGTGTCAGATGCCGTAAAAACAGTTGCATCCCATATATATCCTATATCTCTAGCCGTTAACAAGGGGAACGAGGGCAGCGGAGCGGAAGGACAGGCAGGTCAAACTTCACATTGGGAGATTCCGAAATTATCTCTTACGGACTGGGCTTCACAGTACAGTTCTTCCCTTCCCTCACCTCTAAATCAATGGGTAGCAGATGCAGCCGTAGCTGGTGACGAACCGCTTCAGCAGCTAAAAAATCAGGCTGCAGAGGCAGTACTTGATCCCGTCATCAAGCCGATCTTAAAGCCGTTTATGCCCAAAGGCCTTCTGGATTACGACCGTATTCATGTATCCAATGTCTCGGTGCCCAATCTAAAGAGTGGGAAAAATCCATACTTTGGAATTGAGGTCAGCTATGAGCTGCCAATCCGTGTTCCATTTATGAATAAGAAGATCGTACTACAGGCTAAATCACAGGAAAGGCTATGGATTGGAGACACCGGCGAAGGTGGGGGGAACGGCTCGAATGAGAACGAGGGAAAGGAAGGAAGCATCCAGCTGCTGGAGAAGCCTGATCCAGCAATCGCAAGTAAACAGGCAAAAGTTAAGGTGAAAGTGGAGCCTGGAGCTTCCGCTAATATGTCAGTGTACTACAAAACCGGAAAAAGCACGGCGAAGTATTTGGGCTGGAAGACAGCAGATGAGAATGGCTATATCGAATGGGAGTGGAACGTGGGCTTTAATACAACTCCGGGAACCTGGCCATTTATTATTGAAACTGCAGATGGGGAACGTATGGAAGTGATGTTTACGGTGATAGAGCGGCAGTAAGAACTGTATACGTGTTAATGAGGGAGACAGGTCTGATGGACTTTGCCTATGCAGTATGTGCGGTCTTTTTGGCTGCAGCATTTTATACCGATATTCGCTCCATGAAAATATCGAACTTGCTTACAATGCCGGCGATGGTGATCGGCTTGGTTTATTACGGAATGACGAGCGGATGGGAAGGAATTCTTTTTTCAGTTAAAGGGTTGGTCGGCGGATTCCTTATTGTGCTGGTTATGTATTTTATCGGAGCAGTGGGCGCGGGAGACGTCAAATTATTTGGAGGCATAGGAGCTTGGTGCGGGCTCGGCTTTACACTCCAGGCAGTGGTTTACTCGGTATTATTCGCCGGATTGATCGGCTTGTTCATTCTGATCTGGCGCAGGGAAACATTCAAAAGACTGAGAAAAATGGCAGGTAACGCTGCAGGTGTATTCATACTTAGAAGTCTTTCACCATGGAGCAATAGTAAAGAGGAACACTTGAGATTTCCTTTTATGATCGCTGTTCTGCCCGGTGTAATCTGTACTTATATTTATTATCACCTGTAGGAGGGATGGAGTTTGTACGGCCTGATACGAGATTTTGTTCAAAATGGGGGAACCTTTATGATTCTGGATCGGCCGGAGGGTTTGATGTCGGGCCATCTCAGCCAGGTTCAGCTGGGGATGATCCGCTCCTCCCGGATACCCCATTTTTTACCGCTCCATACGAAGGAAGTGGATTTTCGCATTACGTTGGAATACAACATTACAGGCAAGAAAATGCTGTCCCAGGCACTGAAAAGTGAAAAGCTGTCTCTTACGGAGTTTTATGGTCTGCTGCTGCAAATCGTCACAACTTTGAATGATAGCTTCATGTATATGCTTCGGCCAGAGCAGTATATTTTGGATGAAAGCTATATGTTCATCGAAGGCCCTCTTCATCTGGGAAAGCTGCATCTAACTTATGTACCACTCGATAAGGTCGAAGCTGTGCCTGAACAAATAAGGACGTCAGTCAAGGATCTGATTACCCGTCTAATGTCCGCCGTCTCTGAGCTGAGAGGCGGCGGTGTACAGGCTATGATGCATTACTGCAATGATGAGGGCTTTAGTCTGGGCGGGCTCAAACGGCTGCTCATTGATTTGTTAGCGGGTGAGGAGGACGATGGTCACCGGGAGCAAGGAGCAGCAGGTCAGTTGAACGGCGGCTATCAGACAGGTTCTGTTTCTATGGTCTCAAAAGCTGGCGAAGCCAAGATGAACCCTGTAGGCAGGAGTGACGATAGAGCCCAAGAAACTCGCTCAAGTACATCAAGTACTCCGGCAGGACATGGGGCAATGGAATCTGTAAATCGGTTGAGCCACCGTGTGATTGGCATAGGAAATAATAATGCAAAAGCGGATTCAAGCCCTTCCTTACAGAGAGGGCTTGCGGAAGCAGGCGGTGTACAACTTAACGCTGGGTTTGGCGTACACAGCAGGCGAGGAGGGATTGCCAATAGCGCCGAGTCATTGGAAGGAAAGTCTTTAAAGCCGCTGTTTCCTTCAAGAAGCCAGCCGGAATGGGATATGCCGCCGGATTCGGAATTAGAGGAAGGGAGAGAAAATTCCTCGTTAAGAACCTATTGGCTGTTGGGAGGGCTTCTTGCAGCGGCCGTCGTATGGAGATTCCTTTATTTGAACAACCCGAGCGGAGTAATGCTGGCAGCTTCAATTGTATGTACAGTAGCACTCGGCGCATTATCACTGATGGGCTGGAAGGGGAAGATTGGGAAATCGGCTGATCGGTCAGAGGATTATTCAGATTCTTTGCCTATGTTTGATTCGGTTGAGCTAGAACATAGAAAGCCGCGAAATCCTAAATTATTCGGGTTTCAAGCGGACAAATTAACCGGATGGTTTGCAGGCAGGGGCAAAGATGAAACACATGAAGAGGAGTCTGCCTCCAATGAGGATTGGCGATGGGCGAAACCTTCAACTTCAACCCGTGAGAGACAACAATCTCCAAGAGAGCATACCATAAGTCGACATATCCAGGAGGACGAAGAGGAGATACCGTCTGTTGGAGATTATTACAATCAATTGCCAAGCCGGACCGAAGTATTATCTTCAACTGGAGACGGAGGAACCGTACTTCTTCAACCTAAGACGGATACAGTAAAGGATGGAGCCAATAGAGCTGCTTCCGTTCCGAGTGCTTTCTTGGAAGTGATTGGGGTGAACAATGACGGAGTGCCGGAACGGGTGGAACTGAATCAATCGCATTTTATTATAGGACGGTCGGCTGAGGTATCCCAGTACGTAGCCCAGGTCGTTGGCACCTCACGTGCACATGTGGAACTGTCCCGTGGACCGAAGGGGTATATTATCAAAGATCTGGGATCCAAAAACGGAACCATTTTGAAAGGCGAACCCATGGTTCCTTATAAGGAATATCCGCTGCAGGAAGGTGACACCTTCCTGATCGCAGGCGGAAGGTATACGTTTCGCGCCTCATGATCTGTGGGCATGGTATCCAATCGTTAGATCTCTGGATCAATTGAATTCCCATTGATGATGGAGAGAATCGAGAAAAGAACTTCAGGCTACAAGCGCTGTCAAGAAGTATTGTTCACCTCACAGCAAATCAAAGTAGCTATGTTAGATTGTGCGATTGCTGCGGGGATGCCAGTTTCCTATGTCCTAATAGATAGCTGGTTTACCCGTGCACCACTCTTTCAAAAAGTAGTGAATCGCGGTCTGCTTTATTTGCTTTGTATTGAAGTTGGTACTATTGATTAGGCTTTCGCTTACAACAATTGGTCGATTTGATTATAGAAAGGGAAAAATATGCTCGTATTCAATCTGTCAACACCAACAATGGATTTCCGGTTTGCTTAGCTACATTAAGGCCTATCTACCAATTTCAATATGCAAAAGTTGAGCGAGTAACAAAAATGTACTTTTACCAACTAGTAGTTATTGTGTTATTAACTATTTTTATATTTTAGTGTTATGTGGCAAGTGTTATGTGATACAATACGGGGAAGGAAAATATAACCAACGGTTAGGCTTTCTAAGTATAAAGTAATTTTCACTGGACATAACTTTTACCAAGTATAACTTGGAGGTGATCGTCTTGAGTGAAAATAAGGAGGAGAAAGCGATGTCCCCAACTACACTTGCTAAAATAGCCGAAAAGAAAAAACAACTTACACCTGAGAGAAAAAGTCAAATGATTAAAGCGGGTGGATCAATAAAAACAAGAAATTATATTGATGCTCAAGAAATTTGTAGAGAAGTAAGAGGTAAATAAGATGCCTTTGTCCGATATAGATTTTGGGAAAAGCACTGTACCTTTAACTGGTACGGATGCTTTTTTTCTTGATACGAATATCTTAGTAGCATATATGTATGAGAAACATGAGAAGCATGTTCCCTGTTTTATGCTCCTTTCCTATTTAGTTAAAAATGAAGTTGTACTATGTACATCAGAAATTGTTATTGCAGAATTAATAAATTCTTTAGCAAGGGTCTTATACATTGACAATAAGGTAACTGAACATCTTCATGCCAATCCCACTGAAACTCGAAGCGTTAAACGACTCGAAAACCAATATAAGAGCACTTGGGGGAATGTAATAAAACAGCAACCAGAAGTTCTTATGAAATATAGTGAATTGGCTATCATTAAAGCTGAACCACTAATTAAGCAAATGTTGTTAATTGAATGTAATGATTCAATCATTGAAGAAGTTTTAATCACGATGACTAAAATCCCGTTAGCTTCTGCGGATGCAATGATTCTAAATGTAGCAACTAACTTTGGATGTCAATTTATTTTTTCTATCGATGGCGATTTGGGGATTTGCAGTAATATTGATATTATATCAAGTACTACCACAAATAACGATTACGATATTAATGAGATGATGTCTTTGTTCGATGTAAAAGATTATTTGATTATTGAATTAGGCCTTGATGATTTTAATGTCAAATTCCCTTGTGTAATATAATGGGCTTTTTGAGAAGTCACTTCTTATGAAGTGGCTTTTTTATTTGTTCTTTCCCTATATTATCCCTTAAGGAAAATCTTTGTGAAACGACAAGGACTATTTATCCTATATAATCGATATGAGTTTTAGGAAACAGAATCAAAATTCAAACGAATACTGTCTCGGCCTGATGGGATGAAATTGACGGTTTAATTCGGTCAGGATGCAACTTATAATTCAAGTTTATAACTCGCTGATCCCACAATTATAAGAATTGACCGTCTTCTTTTTAAAACCTTCTGTACATTTGATACACTGTCTCTTTTTAGTCTTTCTGATCGCCGGCGGAAGATATACGTTTCGTGCTTCCTGATATGGAGGCCGGGTATATCGAGTCATTTGATCTCTGGATCAACGGTTGCCCAGATGCCTTTTGTGTCATGAACATGGATAACAGTATTTATACAATCATCGTAGAGATAAACACCCCTTGCCAAGAATCCAGCGGACAATCCCGCTAGAAGGCAAGGGGCTATTTTTATTACACGAAGAAGCTAGATTTATTATGTAGAGTCCGAATGATGTGTTATTACTTATTGAGCAGATGTTCGTAAGGCGTATAATCGATGCCTTTTTTATGAAGAAAGGTCATCAGGAACTGATAATCGCGTTTAGGAGTTGCTATGATATAACCCTTGATGCAGTGATCTCGGGTTACCTCGCTGGATCCGGTTTCCACTGCAATCTTACCGATTTCGGCTGCGATCGAGTGTTTGGCGATGTCCCGGAATGGACCGGGTACCGGCATAACAAGCTCACCCAGAAACTGCTTGGAGTCTTCTGTCCAGAGCGGTCGGCTCTTCTCCACCCAATAATTCTGCCAGTCCAGCTTGGACTTACCGTCAGCCTTAGGCAGTACCTTTAGAAACTTGCGGAACATGAAAAATCCGCCGATGCACATCAGCCCAAGCATGACCCATCCCCAAAAAGCAATGGAGTTCATGAACCATGACGGTGGCGCACTGGATGTCAAAGTCCTAAGGACGACCACAGTGTTCAGCATCTTTATATCACCTCAATGATTTTTATCACAGGATACGTTCATGAGAATTATAACGCAATTCCAGATTTATTTCGAGAGTGCAGCAAATATAAAACCTATGAAATATACTATGGATATTTGAAAGTTTATGAATATTTCCAAGCTTTTTCACCAGAAATGACTTGTAGCTGTATATTTAGTACGGATATAATGTGTAAGAAATAATTATAGGACTCTCTAATATGGGTATGTAGAATGAATGAGTCCATATGAGGAGGATTTTATTGAAAGGTTTTATTAAAGAGTTTAAGGAATTTGCGATGCGAGGTAACGTCATCGATCTGGCCATCGGGGTTGTTATTGGCGGAGCATTTGGAAAGATTGTCACTTCCATCGTGAACGATATCATCATGCCTCCGATTGGGGTATTACTTGGTGGCGTTAACTTTAAAGATCTCATCATTAAGATAAAGCCGGATATGCGGATGCCGGACGGAAGTGAGATCACCACTTTAGCAGACGCTAATGCGGTAGGCGCTCCTGTCCTTGCCATTGGACAATTCATTAACACAATGATTGATTTTCTGATCATTGCTTTCTGTATCTTCCTGCTTGTTAAGGGGATCAACTGGATGAAAAGAGAGAAAAAAGAGCCTGAACCAGAAAAGACTACCAAGGAATGTCCTTACTGTCTCTCTGAAATTCCGAAAGCTGCTACCCGCTGTTCTCAATGTACATCGGTTTTGCCTGAGCCCGAAGCGGTATAACCCTAAACGTCAGACCGTTGTGGATATTAAAGAGGGAACTGGGCTGACTTGCGTTTAGCGGGTAAAGACCATGTTACTGTTAAAGATACTAAGACCCTATCAGCACACATCGGTAGGGTCTTTGTCATATTATTTCTCTCTTTTCTCTAAAATGACCCTCCGCTTTCCATCCCGCTAGATTTATTTCGATATACACGCTAAAATAAGTGATAATTGTGTGAAAAAGGGGGATGCCACATGCTGAAAATCGGTTCCCATGTGTCCTTTTCAGGACAGGGGCTGCTGAGTGCAGCGACGGAAGCCAAATCCTATGGCTCCAGTTCGTTTATGATATATACCGGCGCACCGCAAAATACGCGCCGCAAGCCAATTGACACGATGTTTTTGGAAGAAGGCAAAGTCATGATGCAAGAGTGTGGGATCGACGAAATTGTCGTTCATGCACCATATATTATTAACTTGGGATCGTACAAGCCCAATACCTATGAGCTTGCGGTAAGCTTTCTTCAGGAGGAGATCCGCCGTACCCATGCTGTAGGTGTGAAGAATATCGTGCTGCATCCGGGTGCATATACAGATAAGGATGCGGTGTACGGAATCGACCGGATTGCGGAAGGACTGAATGAGGTTCTTGGTGGTACGGACGAAACGGATGTCAAAATTGCTCTGGAGACAATGGCAGGCAAAGGCACAGAAATGGGCCGCAGCTTTGAGGAAATTGCCCAGATCATCGACAAGGTAAAATACAACGATCGTCTCGCAATCTGCCTGGATACCTGTCACATTCACGATGCGGGCTATGATATTGTTAGTGATCTCGATGGCGTACTGGACGAGTTTGACAAGCTGATCGGGTTGGATCGTCTTTCCGTTGTTCATATTAACGACAGTAAAAATCCTCGCGGTGCGGCGAAAGACCGTCACACCCCGCTTGGAACAGGCTGGATCGGATTTGAAACGATCAATAACATCGTTCATAATGACCGCCTGCAGGGCCGTCCGTTCATTTTGGAGACGCCTTGGATCGGTAAGGATGCAAAAACCCAGCGGCCTATGTACGAGATCGAAATTGCACTGCTGCGTGATGAGGTGGAGGCGCGTTTTGGTTCCGAGTTTATAGCTCAGGTTGAAGAACTGGGACAGTTTTTTGCAAAAGAGGAAATTGAAGGGCGGTCATTCGTGCTGGACACATGGGCTGTATTGAAGAATGATGCCAAAGCGAAAAAGGCAGATCCTCGCGAGCCTATGGAGCGCCTTTACGACATGGTCGTAGCTGCAGGCCTGCTGCAGGATTGCACTGAAGAACAAATCAACCAGCGTATTATCGCCTGGCTGGCCGGCAAAGGGCAGAAGGCTTAGACGCAAGAATAAGCAGTTAATGAGGGGGAGTTAGTACGCGTATGGATATTCACACGAAAAAAAACCTGCCTTCCGCGGCAGATCAACATCTAAATCGGGCTCGTATGCTCATTTCCTGTCCAGATGGACCAGGGATTGTAGCAGCGGTATCGCAATTTCTGCATCAGCATGGTGCAAATATCGTTCAATCGGATCAGTATACGATGAATCCGGCAGGCGGTATGTTTTTCATGCGGGTCGAATTCGATTTGCCTGAGCTTGCTAGCAAACTTCCTGAGCTGCAGAAGTCTTTCCGCGATATAGCCGATAAATTCCAGATGGAATGGAACATACATCATGTCGCTCGTAAGAAGCGGCTTGCTATTTTCGTATCGAAGGAGGATCACTGCCTGGTAGAATTGCTCTGGCAGTGGCAGGCTGGAGATCTGGATGCAGATATCGCCCTTGTGGTCAGCAACCATCTCGATATGAAGGAATATGTCGAATCTTTTGGTATTCCGTACCATCATATTCCGGTCACGGCTGATACGAAACCGGAAGCCGAACAGCGTCAGCTTGAGGTGATCGGCGATGACATCGATGTCATCATATTGGCCCGTTATATGCAGATCATATCGCCAACCTTCATCAAGCATTATCGGAACCGGATTATCAATATCCATCATTCCTTCCTCCCGGCGTTTGTCGGAGGTAAGCCTTATGCCCAGGCTTATAATCGCGGTGTGAAGATCATCGGCGCTACAGCGCATTACGTGACAGAGGAGCTGGACGGCGGACCAATCATTGAGCAGGACGTGCAGCGGGTCAGCCATCGTGATGACGTTAATGAGCTGAAACGCATTGGACGCACCATTGAACGGGTTGTTCTTACAAGAGCAGTCAAATGGCATATCGAGGACCGTATTCTTGTCCATAACAACAAAACCGTAGTTTTTTAAAAATATAAGTATTTCTCGCAGAAACGGCCGTCGTTTTTAAGGACGGCAAAGCCGTTTCATATGTGATGTTCATATGTGTTTACTGGAGCAGCCGAGTTTTGCTGCAATTAGGATTATACATCCCGCTCCACTTTTGGAGTGGGGTTTTTTTTGTCAAAAAAGGTCTTCTCGGCAAACTTTTAATTCCTAATGCTCGTCATTAATAGGAGATTGTTAAAGAAACGGTAAACAAGCCAAAGGGAAAAACGTTATGTTTAGATGGCTATCATTTGAGGGAGAGGGGAATCATCATTTGTCGTTTTATAAAAAGCTAACGGGGATTATGGTGTTATCTATGGTGCTGCTATTTACAGCAGTACTTCCGTATCCGTTCCAGGGTGGTACGGCTTATGCCGATGGTCCGGAAATCGGAATTAAGACAGAGCTGGGTTACAAAGGAAATATCAAGCAGGATAAGTGGAACCCGCTGAAGCTGATACTCACAAGCGACCGCGACATTTCAGGAGATATCGTGTTGCGGGTAAACAACACGAACGGAATGGGGCAGGAGGCAGCTTATGTACAGCATGTGGAGCTGCCCAAGGATACGCCAAAAGAAATTACCATAGGCATTCCCGGATTTTCCTACAGTAAAGACAATAACGAAATTACGTTCTATGAAGGCTCGTACAAGAATGGAAAACCGATATCTTTTTCCACAGGGAAGAACTATATACAGAAGTCAGCAATGATGGGTGGCTTGGTCGGGGTTCTGTCCGATGATCAGGACACGATGAATTTCCTCAGTGCTTTGAACGGTAAGGGAAGCAGTTTAATCGTTATCCCTTTGAAAGAAGAGGACATTTCGAATGATTCCATGCTTTTGAACGGGCTGGATGTGTTGGTTATTAACAATTTTGCATCCGATACCCTCTCCCAGCAGAAACAGGAATCGATTACGAATTGGGTTAAGTCCGGTGGAACGTTAGTATTATCTGGCGGAGCAGGATACGCCAAGACAGCAGCTCCATTTGAAAATATTGCTCCGGTTAAGCTGAACGGGACCACAACTGTAGAGTCATTGCCTGAGCTACAAAAGCTTGGAGGAAAGCCGCTGAAGCTGGAAGAAGAATTCACTATTTCTACGGCTGAACCAGTGAAAGGCGCTGTTGTTGACAGCCAGACTTCAGGAGTTCCGCTCTTCGCTTCACGTAATGTGGAACAGGGGAAAGTGTGGTATGCGGCTTATGATGTAGCAATGGAGCCCGTTAGTTCCTGGGGGGGGCACAGCGATGTCTGGGCTTCGATTTTACGTAGTGATCTCCCGCTGTCTAACAACGTGTATTACGGATCCATGATCGATAATTTGAGCTATGTATTGGATTATTTTCCATCACTGAAAATGCCTTCATTTCAAGTGCTGATGTGGCTGCTCATTATTTATGCGCTGATTGTGGCGCCGATTCTCTATTACATTTTGAAAAAGACTGATAAACGCGAATGGGCCTGGTTCCTGATCCCTCTTATTGCAATTATCGCCAGCGGTACCGTATATATGATCGGTTCATCCGATAAGACCGAAGAAATGGCACATACGATAAATATTATGGAACTGGACGGAAAGGGAAGTGCGGTTAAATCAACAGCTTCTGCTTTCTTCACACCAAGAAGCGGTGATTATGAGCTTGAATTTCCTAAGAACACTTATTTGAAGACCCAAAACTCCAACGGTGCTTTTGGCAGGGGAGCGGCAGAGAATAAAAGCTATATCCGTGTTGGAGAGGAACAAACCAAGCTGGAGCTAAAAAATATGCCGCAGTGGTCACTAGCTAAAATGTGGGCTGAGAATACGGTAAATGAAGAGACGGGTCAATTAAAAGTGGATCTGAAGCTGGATGACAAGGGGCAGTTGGCAGGTAAAGTGATCAATGAAACGACGAATGACCTTAAAGAAGTTGTACTCGTCATCGGTGGTAAGGCTCACAAGATGGGGGATATTGCCCGCAAGAGCTCGGCAGATGTTCCGGTCTCTGGAAAATCGGTTGTGAAGGTTATGGCTGGGGATTTGAGCAATATTCTGTATCCTTTTAGCTCAAATGATCAGTATAGTCGCCAGCGGGAAATATTATCCACCTACAGCTACAGAAGGAGTAACACGGTCAAAGATGCTTTTATATTCGGCTGGAGCGATGACACCATGACGAATTATAAGCTAAAGGGCAAGGAAGTGCAGAGTGACCAGCTGAATTTCTGGACACAACCTGTGAGTATCGATTGGAACCAGAATGGTACGGTAAACATTCCATACGGTTTCCTGGTTCCTCAGGTAACGCAGTCGAACGCTCCGACGTTCTATGTGAGTCCGCACGGAGTGGAGATTGCACAGGGAACGATGATTGCCGAGTTTCCACTGATGTCAGAGACGGATGCAAAATATTCCGAGTTCTCTATTAAAGGGACCAAGCTGAGCGGAGGAATGACCATGGAAATATGGAATGCTGCCGACAATGCATGGGAACCGATACCTGATAATAACAATGTCTTTACAGTGAAGGGCAATACTGAAAAATATATTGTGGATAAGCGGATCCGGTTCTCCGTTACCGCTAAGGATCAGGTCATGTTCCAGATGCCGGAACTGTCGCTGAAGGGGGAAGTTATAGAATGATCGAAATCAGAGATTTAAGCAAGCATTACGGAACCTTTGAAGCGCTGAAAGGCATCAGCCTTGATATCGATAAAGGAACCGTGTTTGGATTTGTAGGACCGAATGGCGCTGGGAAATCCACAACGATGTCTATATTGGCAACACTTGCGCTTCCGAGCTCAGGTACAGCTAAGGTGGGCGGATATGAAGTGACGGAGTACCCGAAAGAAGTACGAAAACGGATCGGCTATATGCCGGACTTCTTCGGTGTCTACGATCAGCTGAAGGCGACAGAGTATCTCCATTTCTATGGAGCAAGTTACGGTATCCCTCGGCAGGAGCGGGAAAAGTTGATTCCCCAGCTGCTGGAGCTGGTGAATTTAAGCGATAAAGCGGATGCGTATGTCGACAGCCTTTCTCGGGGAATGAAGCAGCGTCTCTGTCTTGCACGGTCCCTGGTCCATGACCCGGATGTGCTAATTCTGGATGAACCGGCCTCTGGTCTTGACCCGAGAGCACGTATTGAAATGCGTGAAATCTTGAAGGAATTGAAGCTGATGGGCAAAACGATTATCATCTCATCACACATCCTGCCGGAGCTCGCAGAGATGGTGGATGAGATCGGGGTTATCGAACACGGCGAGATGATTGCCCAAGGAAAAGTATCCGATATCCAAAACCGGCTGCGGGTTAAAAAGGTCATTCATATTCGTACTCTGGAGCATGAGGAACAGCTTGCCCAGAAACTGCGAGACGAGCCGTTTGTCACGTCCGTCTTGACGGATAATACAGGCGTTCACGTCCATTTCAGCGGTGATGATATCCAGCAGAGTGCTCTGCTGCGTCAGGTTATCTCTTGGGATGTGCCCGTTGTATCCTTCCAGGAAGCGCAAAGCAATCTTGAAGATGTGTTCCTGGAAATAACCAAAGGGGGGCCAAGAGCATGAATTGGAGCAGAAAATGGATCAATCCTGTAATGGATAAGGAATTCCGATTGCGTATGCGGTCGCCCCGCTCCATGCTGTCAGTCCTGTTTTATGTACTGGCACTCGGTGCTGTGGCAATGGGTTTTATTTATATCTTTTTGTATTTGGGCCAGAATGGCTCCCAGCGTTTCGATCCCACGAGAAGCCAAATGATGTTTTATGTGCTTAGCTTTGCCCAGTTGATACTGATTGCATTTATGGCGCCGGCACTGACTGCGGGAGTCATCAGCAGTGAACGTGAAAAACAGACGCTCAGCATGCTGCTTACAACTCAGCAGAGCTCGTCAACCATCGTTCTCAGCAAGCTGGTATCGTCTCTCAGTTTCATGACACTGATCGTGCTTGCTACGCTTCCGATTTATAGTATTGTGTTTCTTTATGGAGGTATTTCGCCTAAACAGCTCATATCGGTTTTTTTATTCTATCTATTTGTTATGCTGCTGCTCGGATCGCTAGGGGTATTGTTCTCTACCTTGTTTAAACGGACGATCATAGCAATTATCGTAACGTATGGAGTGGGATTGGTCATTTTCCTGGTTACGGGTCTATTGTATATATTCTTTGTAGGAATTGAAGTGCGGAATATGTATTCGACAGGCACGCCCGTAACTCAAAGTTATTCCTGGATAGGCTATTTGCTGGGTCTGAATCCGGCGGGCGCGATGATCAGTCTGTTCGAGCCTTCATTCTCCAAGGAAATGTTCATGGTGCAGGGAGGGACGTTAAACAGCAAGGCTCCGATTGAGCTGTGGCAAGAGTTCGTTATCGTTTATTCGGTCGTCATTGTCGTCTCGTTATGGATAGCCATCCGCCGAATCCGTCCTGTGCGCAGAGGGAAGCTGTTCGGCAAGCCGAAGGCATCGAAGCCTAGGGAGGTCATGTCGGAGGATTCAGGCGTTTAAGCCGTAAAAGACCGGAGGGTAGTACTAGATGGAAAATATTATGCGCTTCATTGAAACGGCCCGTCGCAGACTGCAGCGGTTCCGCATGGTCGCCTTTATGCTGTATGGGCTCGCTGTCGGTTTCACAGCTGCTGTGCTGCTGCTAATTATAGGAAGGTTTGTGCCTATCCCGTGGCTTGATATCGCAGCCGCATCCCTTCCAGTAGCTAGTGCTGCAGCTGGGCTACTGTGGGGACTGCTTCGCCGTGTACCGGTTAAAGACGCCGCTTCCGTTATGGATAGTGTTCCCGAAGGGGCAGAGCGTAGCGATATGATGGTTACCGCTCTTTCCTTCAAGGAGGATAAATCACCTGCTGCACAATTTCAGCGGGCACAAGCGGAAAGTTACGGTGGTCGTTTCATAGCAGCGCTTAAACAGCGGCTGCCTGCACCTAAGCGCAAAAAGCAGCTGCTGATATGTTTGGCCGGCCTCGCTGCCGTACTGATTATGGTATTCATTCCTAATCCGATGGATAAGAAGGTCGAAGCTGCCAAGGAGCAGCGGAGCTGGGTTAAGGAACAGGTAAAACAAACGGAGAAGCTGGCTGAGGAGCTGAAGAAAGATCTCCTTAAGCCGGAGGATAAGCAGAAACTTCAGGAACAGATCGATGCATTGAAGAAGCAACTGGAGAATGAGAAGAATCCAGAGAAGGCTTTGGAAAAGTTGGAAGAGGTTATGAAGCAGCTGGAGAAAACGGTAAAGAAACAAGAAGAACAGGCAAAAGCCATCTCTGAGCTTGCGAAGCAGATGAAGAATAATAAGTCGTTATCGAATGCAGGGAAAAGTCTTCAGGAAGGCAATTCCGAGCAACTGAAGCAGGAAATGAAGAAGCTGACGGAGCAGGTTAAGAAGATGTCTGAGGATGAAAAGAAAAAACTTTCCGACGCATTAAAGAAAATGGCCGATGAAGTAGCGAAAAACATAGACGCAGATAAATTGAAGGAAGCTCTTCAAAAAGCAGCGGATTCTTTAAAGAATGGCAAGCTGACGAAAGAGCAGGAAGAAGCGCTTCAAAAACTTGCCGAGGAGCTAGCTAAAGCGGCGGAAGCCAAAAATATGGCGGACGGAGCCTCAAAGGCAGCATCTGATCTGGCGGCGGCATTAGCTTCGCAAGGTTTGAACCTTGCTGAACAAATGGCCGCTGCAGGCATGTCTGTGTCGGACACATGGAGTGCGGGAGGAAGTGCGGAAGCGCTGGCTCAGGCCGGGCTTGGCGAAGGATCGGATGATGGGGAAGACAGTGATGGAGAAGATTCTTCCGGAGAAGGGGAAGGCCAAGGCGGTCAAGGTGCAGGTAAAGGGAAAGGCTCGGGACAAGGAGCCGGAGGTCAGGGAGATGGTAGCGGCCAGGGGGCCGGATCAGGAATTGGTTCTGGATCGGGTCAAGGTGCTGGTGCTGGATTAGGCTCTGGAGGCCGTGAGTTGGTAACGACCCCACGTGAATATGAGGGCAGCGGAAACGTGAAAAATGATTCCGGTGCACTTAACGGTAAGGGGGGCGAAATTCAGAAGGGCGGTGTTTCACCAACCGTACCGGGAACCTCCCGGCCCTATGAAGAGGTATATAAGGATTATGCCGCTGAAGCCCGGAAATCCCTCGGTCGGAATCAGTTGCCGGAACAGATGCAGGGACTGGTGGAGGATTACTTCACTCAGATCAATCCCAATCCGTAACTTCATTAATTCATATAAGAGAGGTAGGACGGTTCATGTCTGAAATCACAGTTAAACCGCAGGAATGGGTAGAGAAAATATCAAAGCTGAGAGAGCAGATCGGTGAAGTGATTGTCGGCCAACAGGAAGTTGTTGAACAGATGCTCTGGTGTATTTTTGCCGGAGGTCATGCTTTGCTGGAAGGTATCCCTGGACTGGGTAAAACGATGCTCGTGCGGACGGTGTCTGAGGCGCTCGATCTGTCATTCTCGCGTATTCAATTTACACCGGACCTGATGCCGAGCGATATTACAGGGACGAATATTCTCTCTTTCGGCCAACAGGGAAGCACAGGGATGTCATTCCAAAAAGGACCTTTATTCGCAAGCATCGTGCTTGCTGACGAGATTAACCGTGCCACACCAAAGACACAGAGTGCGCTTCTTGAGGCGATGCAGGAAAAGACGGTTACCGTAGGAAGTGAGACGCATCGGCTGCCTAAGCCATTCTTCGTATTGGCAACCCAGAACCCTCTTGAGAACGAGGGAACTTATCCGCTACCGGAAGCACAGCTCGACCGGTTCTTGTTAAAAATTGAAGTTTCCTATCCAAGTGCAGATGAGTTGAAGGAAATCGTCAAACGAACAACGTCTTCGCACGAGACAGAAGTTCAGAAACAGATGTCCGCCGAAGAGCTTCTGGAAATTCAGCACGGCGCCAAAGAGGTGCTGGTGGCTGAGGAAATTCTCGATTATGCAGTCAGACTGTTAATGATGACTCATCCGGAAGAAACATCCGCACCTGAGGAGGTGCGTAAATATGTCCGCTTCGGATCTGGTCCGCGGGGAGTTCAATCCATTATATCCGTTGGCAAGGTACGTGCACTGCTCAGCGGAAGAATGCATCTATCTACAGGCGATATTCGCGCTGCCGCGCTGCCTGCGCTTCGCCATCGGTTGTTTTTAAATTTTGAAGGGCAAGCGATGGGCGTTACAACAGACAGTGTTATTCAAGCCGTGCTGGATAAATTGGAGGGATCAGCGTGAGCGGGGCCGGACATCTGCTTCCGCCCGAGTGGCTGACTCGCCTAGAGCGGCTCAGCCTGGGGGCAAGAACCAGAGTGGCCGGCACGCTGCAAGGAAAGCGGCGTTCCCGCCGTCTCGGTTCATCGCTTGAGTTCGCAGATTATCGTCTTTATGCACCCGGTGATGATGTGCGCAGGTTTGATTGGGGTGTCTATTCCAGAACAGGCAAAGCATTTGTACGACAATTCATGGATGAGCAGGAGCTGATGGTCAGCATCTATGTGGATTGTTCTGCATCCATGAACGCAAGAACTTCAACATCTTTATTGGATTCTTCTACATCCTCAGGTACGCCTGTATCCGGGGGAATGGATTCAGAGGGAGCCAAATGGATGTTGGCTAGGCAATTAGCGGCGAGTATTGGTTATATGGCACTCTCGTCTTATGACAGACTGCAGGTAGCCTGTTACAGCCGTACCCTGGATTCACGTCTGCCAATTCTTCGTGGAAAGGGTGCAGCACACCGATTGTTTGCGCACTTGCAGCAGGCTCCTACCGGTGGTGACGGAAGTTTGGCAGCGGCACTGTCGGTACCAGGAGCACTGCCAAGGCTGCCAGGCATGACTTGGATCTTCTCGGACTTCTGGCTGGAAGGCGGAGAAGAGGAACTGTCAAGATCGTTGTCACTATTGTCAGGAGCCGGTCAGGAAACCGTACTTGTGCATGTGCTGTCGAGAGAGGAACTAGAGCCGCGTCTCTCCGGGGATTTACGTCTGGTGGATAGCGAAAGCTTGACCGGTAAAGAGGTGGCTGTGACCGGCCGTGTGCTGGATGCTTACCGGGAGGAATTGGAGAACTATCGCCAAATGCTAGCCAGGGTATGCGCGGAGCGCGGTATGACCTATGTGCTCATTCCAGCGGATATGCCATTGCAGGAAGCGGTGTTCGGTATTCTTGCTGGTGCGGGACTGGTTAAAGGGTAGGTGCCTGCGAGCTTGTTGTTCACATTTGTAGGGGTTCGCAGGCTTTACCGGGAGCAGTGGGTTTAAGGAGGAGGACTTTTTGGGGATTCAATCATGGCTCAGTCTATGGTTCGGGCTTGCTTTGCCGGCTATCGTACTGATGTATATGTTCAAGCGGAAATATGTAGATACGACAGTGCCGAGCCATCTGTTGTGGGACCGGGTACTCCGCAACCTGGAGGCAAACCGGCCTTGGCAGAAGCTGCAAAACCGGCTTTTGTTGTGGCTTCAGCTGCTGGCAGCGGCTCTACTCATCTTCGCACTGATGCAGCCCTTCTTGCGGGTGTCCGGAAGCGGCAGCCAGCATATCGTTATCGTCGCGGATACCTCGGGCAGCATGAGCGCGAAGGTAAAGCCTCTGGGCGGTGTAACGAATCAGAAAGAGGAGCAGAACGGCTCTTCTAGAATGGATTTGCTTAAGGATCGGATGAAGGAATACGTGAAAGATCAAGGTAAGAGCAAAGATATTACCCTGTTGACCGTAGGGGCAAGGCCGGTCACCCTTTTGTCCCGTGAAGGGGATAAGGATAAATTTCTGAAGGCCGTAGATGAAATGCAGCCTTATTATGGACAGGCTTCCTATCGGGAGACACTTTCGCTGGCTTCGGCGCTGACCCGAGAAGAAAGTGACGTCGAAGTCGTCGTGTTCACGGATGGACAGTGGAAGGAAGATACGACTCAAACGGTGTTCAATGTTCCGGTCTCGGTTGAGAAAATTACCGGGGGAACTCCTCTTAATTTCGCAATAGAACAGTTCGGTATTTCAAACAAAGATACAGCAGGGGTGTCCAATACAGCTGTAGCTGTTATCAGCAGCAATTCGGCACAGCCGATGCCGGTGGAAGTGGGCTTGTACGGCGATGACAAGCTCCTGACAAGCAGGGAGATTGAAGTACAATCAGGGGCTAAGGCAACCATATCTTTTGCGGATGTTCCTTTTGCCGAGGTGTATCGTCTGGAGCTGGCGGGAGAAGACGGCTATACCGCTGATAATGAGACGTATGCATTTGGGATGAAGCATGGAACCTCAAGGGTGCTGCTCCTTACACCAGGCAATTTGTTTCTGGAAAAGGCCCTGCAGTTGAGCGGTGCTGAAGTTACCCGGGTTACCGTGAACAATAGCGGTGATTCCGATTCTACGAATAGTAAAGAGAAGGGTGCTGAAGATCAGAGCAATGCGGTACCCGTACCGGAAGGCAATTACAATCTGATCGTGATGGATGGTCCGATGCCGGAAGCTTACCGTCAGGGGGAATGGGCAACGCTAATAGCCAAAACTCCGCTGTGGACAATCGGCACGCAAGGGAAGAAAATGGCGAGTCCCGGAGGCCGGCCGGTAATGGTCAGCCACCCGGTAACGTCCTATGTTTCCTTGTCGGGTGTATACATCGGTACCCTGCTGGATGAAAATCCGGCATGGGGCGAGCCAGTCATCAAGTTTGGGGATACACCGCTCGTTTATGCGGGCAAGGAGGGAGGACATCCACGGCTATCCTTTGGATTTCTGCTGCAGGACAGTGATCTCCCGTTATCATCTGAATTTCCGGTGCTCGTCAATAACGCTCTGAAGTGGATGACATCAGGCAAGGGAAGCGGATTGGGACGGTACATGGCCGGCGCTACGGCCGATATTCCGGTTGCGGCGGATACCGTGAAGGCAGCCTGGGTTCCAAAGGGCGGACTGGCGCTCAAGTCCGGCTTCGAGCCATCTGAGGCTATACGTACCGAGAAGGGATATTCCCCAGCCCAAACCGTGCCTGAAATACCTGGATTATACGAATTTGAACAGGAGAATAAATCAGGGGAGAAGGTGAGCCACTGGTTGGCAGTGACATCTGATCCTTTTGAAGGAGATTGGTCAGCAGATAAAGGTCCTGACGTAAGCCGTACCGCTGCAGGACAGCCAGATGGGGAGAAAGACAGTGAAGCAGCAAGCGCTACAGAAGATGCAGGTGCTTCTGCAGCTCAGCTTATGCCTTGGCTTGCAGCGTTGGCACTTGCCGTGATTGCGGCAGAATGGGGGGTGTACCAGCGTGGGCGTTCAATTTAGTAGTCCGTGGTTTCTTCTGCTGTTGATTCCAGCTGGAGCATTTCTCTACTATGCTTATAAATCGGATTTCCGGCTGGGTGGTTTTCGCAAGAAGCTGGCACTATTTCTACGGGCTTGTGTCATCATATTACTTATTTTTGTGCTATCGGGACTTCACGGATTTACGATCCTACGGGATAAACAGGTTGTATATTTGGCCGACCGGTCTGACAGTATGGGAGACACGGCCAGACTCAGTGAATGGATTGGAAAGTCTATGGATGCCAAAGGGGAGAAAGACGGTACGGCTATTGTTTCTACTGGTCTTGAAGGTGCGGTAGAACGGAAGCTTTCCCTTTCCGGGGAAGCAGGAGCATCCCTTAATGCGGCACTCGAGGGGAAATTCACGGGCCTTGAATCAGGTCTTCAGCTGGCAGGGAATCTGTTTGAAGGTACGGCTGATTCCCGAATTGTTCTTCTCTCCGATGGAGAAGAGAATGTCGGGAGTATGGCGGCAACAGGAAGGCTGCTAAAGGACCGTGGTATAGCAGTGGACGTTCTCCCGGTTCCCCAAAGAGAAATACGGGATGCGGCAGTTGAGGAGTTGCGTGTACCGGATAAGCTGTATCAGGCAGAATCTTTTTATGTTGAAGTTATGATCAAGAGCACGTTCAAGACAGCCGGTGAACTCCGTATCTATGAGGACAATCGGGAAATTGGTCGGGAAGTGGTTGAAGTATCGCCTGGTGAGAATCGCTTTGCTGTGAAGGGATTAGCTAAGTCACCGGGGCTTCACAGGTATAGGGCTGAAATTTTCATGGATGGTGATGAATCCTCTGCTAACAACGCAGGGTTTGACTTCACACGCGTGGACGGACCGCCGAAGGTGTTGATTGTTGAGGGGACACCGGGAACTTCAGGCAACATTACAGCAGCCCTTGAGTCCGGCATGATCGGGACTGAAGTGATTTCGCCCCATATGTTGCCACTGGAAGCAGCCAAATATGCTCTTTATGACAGTATTATATTTAATAACGTGTCCGGCAGCAATGTCGGCGGCAAGCAGATGGACATGATCGAACAGGCGGTTCGAAGCTTCGGTATCGGATTTATGATGGCCGGGGGAGACGACAGCTTCGGTATGGGTGGTTATTTTAAAACCCCGATCGAAAAGGCGCTACCTGTCTCGATGGAACTTGAAGGCAAACGGGAAATCCCATCACTGGGACTTATCCTAGTCATTGACCGTTCTGGCAGTATGGCTGGGAATAAAATAGAACTGGCCAAGGAATCCGCCATGCGCACGGTAGAGCTGATGCGTTCCAAAGATACGGTTGGTGTGGTCGCCTTTGACGATAGTCCATGGTGGGTCGTTCCACCTCAGAAGCTTGGGGATAAGGAGGAAGTGCTGGACGCTATCAGCTCCATTCCGAGTGCGGGAGGAACGAATATTTATCCCGCCGTTTCTTCGGCTCTGGATGAGATGTTGTCCATTAAAACGCAGAGAAGGCATATTATTCTCATGACTGATGGGCAGTCTGCTGTCCAATCCGGTTATGATGAGCTGACCCAAACCATGGTGGACAATAAAATTACATTATCATCGGTCGCGGTCGGGATGGACTCGGACACGAACCTTTTGCAATCGCTCGCGGATGCGGCCAAAGGCCGATATTACTATGTTGAGGATGAAACGACGCTTCCTGCCGTATTCAGCCGTGAGGCGGTGTTGATGGCGAAATCATATATCGTGGATAAACCATTTGTACCTGCCATGCAAAATGCGGGTGATTGGGCCTCCCTGTTCGATCAAGGGGTACCGGGATTGTACGGGTATGTAGCAACGACACCGAAAGCTTCAGCACAGACCGTGCTGACCAGCCCGGAACCGGATCCTGTTCTTGCTAGATGGCAATACGGTTCAGGCAGAACGGTTGCATGGACGAGTGATCTGAGCGGAAAATGGTCCAAGGAGTGGGTGTCCTGGCCTGCGTTTGCTAACACATTAACTGAAATTGTGAAGTGGACTTTCCCGCAATTTGCTTCCTCCCCTTATGAGGTGACAACGACAGCAGCGGGTAATCAAGTCAAGCTGCAGGTCGAGTCAGATAGCGATAACCCGCCAGAGAAGCTCATTGCCAAAGTTGCTGGTGATGAGGCCGGGGAACAGACGGTGGAGCTGATTCAGGAAGCGCCTGGGCGTTATACGGGACAGGTAAACGTTTCGAAGCCTGGTGCATTCCTGATGTCTCTTGAAGATGCCAGTGGAGGCAATTCGGTTCAAGCGGCGCCAGGCACAGGATTTGTTGTTCCTTATTCGCCGGAATACCGGATTGCTTCAGGCAGTGGGGAAGATGGATTGAAGAAGCTGGCCGAGATGACTGGCGGCCGCGTTCTTTCCTGGGATAAGCCGGAGGAGGTATTCGACCGCGAGGCCACATCCCGGAAGGTGCTCCATGACTGGAGCTACTCGCTACTTGTAGCGGCCCTCCTGTTGTGGGTCGCCGACATCGCCGTGCGGCGCCTGGCCCTGCCATGGGCCGCCATCGGCGCACGCCTGGCCGCCCCGTTGCGCAGGCGGCCGGCGCCAGCCGCCGAGACCGGGCGTGACGCCGGTCTCGATCGGCTCGCGGCGCGCAAAGACCGCGCCGCGAGCTTCTACGGCAGCGGCGGCGGCTCCGCCAAGCCGCCTGCTGCCGACGGGCCCGTGCCCGAGCAGCCGCGTAATCGCGGCGCGGGCACCGGGGAAGCCGGGGGCGGAGGAACCGCCCCGGCTCCCGGGGCTGCTCCGGCGGCGGGCCGAAAGGCCCCGCCGGAGGCGCGTGCCCCGCAGCGGCCGAAGGTGCCGCAGCGGGAGAGACCGCCGGCCTCGGCGAAGCCGGCCGGGGGCACGGGCGGGCGCTCTGCAGGCCCGCCGCCTCCACCGCCGCCGCCGAAATCATCCGGCGGCAAGGCTATGGAGGCAGAAGAGCAGAGCGGTTCTGCAATGGACCGCCTGCTCAAGGCGAAAAACCGTAATTCGCGCTAGTATAGATAGACTAACTCCTTTGTTATCTGCAATATAATGTAAGCTTTCCGCTCCCGTCTTTGGGTCATAAACCCGAAAGACGGGAGCTTTTTGTTATTATTTGCTTAGTATCAAGTAAATTCCAGCTACTGAGTTTAATAACAAAAGTATAAAGAATTTCATTTGTTAAAATTTGAAATAGAGAGTAGACTTGTTTAGGCAAGCGTTCCAACAAATACCCATCAGGAGATGATTTTGATGAAAGCTTTGAGATGGCATGCTGTCAAAGATTTGAGATTGGAAAACATTGAGGAACCTAAGCCTTTCAAGGGCGAGGTTAAAATAAAAGTGGAATGGTGCGGTATATGCGGCAGTGATTTGCACGAATATACGGCAGGGCCGATCTTTATCCCTCTGGAAACTCACCCCCTCAGCGGTGATAAAGCCCCTATTGTAATGGGTCACGAGTTTTCCGGACAAGTGGTTGAAGTTGGAGAAGGCGTAACAAGAGCAAGTGTTGGAGATCGGGTCGTTGTCGAGCCGATTTATGCGTGCGGAACATGTCAGGCATGTAAGCAAGGACATTATAATCTGTGTGATAAAATGGGCTTTTATGGACTGGCCGGCGGTGGCGGCGGTTTTTCTGAATACGCAGCTGTACCTGAGGTAATGATTCATAAAATTCCGGAGTCTGTATCCTATGAGCAGGGAGCTCTTGTTGAACCTTCTGCGGTAGCTCTTCATGCGGTACGCTCCAGCAAATTAAAGGTTGGTGACAAAGCGGTTGTATTTGGGACAGGCCCTATCGGTCTGCTCGTTATTGAAGCGCTGAAAGCTTCCGGAGCATCCGAGATTTATGCGGTAGAGCTTTCGGAGGAACGCAAACAGAAGGCTACTGAGCTCGGCGCTATCGTCATTGATCCGAAACAATATGATGCTGTTGAAGAAATTCATAAGCGGACAAACGGCGGTGCCGATGTTTCCTTTGAAGTCACCGGCGTTCCACCGGTACTGGCTCAGGCAATCAAATCAACCAAGCTCGGCGGCGAAACGATGATCGTCAGCATTTTTGAAAAAGAGGCATCCATCCACCCGCAAGATATCGTGCTAAAAGAACGTACCGTAACAGGGATTATCGGATATCGGGATGTTTTCCCGGCTGTGATTAGCCTGATGGCACAAGGTTATTTCCCTGCGGATAAACTGGTGACCAAGCGAATCACATTGGATGAAGTGATCGATGAAGGCTTTGAAGGTTTGCTCAGAGAAAGAAATCAAGTGAAAATTCTCGTCAAAGCTGAATAAAGAAATGACGGACCGGAATTCCATGAAAGAATGGGATTCCGGTTTTTGGTCTTTCTTCTTAGAAGTACATCGATAACGTTTTTCTTATTTTGTTATCATTACTTACATAATATTCATGTAACCGCCTTATTTTAACATGCTTGAAGCTGACTTCTTTCGGTTATAACCTCTCATATAAGGGACATAATGCATGAAGGACTGTCGACTCAATATAAGAGGTTGTTCAAAAAGTCCGCTTTTGATAAGAAAACCTCTAACGAGGCCATTCAAGGATGAGCGACCGCGATTCAAAGGTTGGTTTTGTTGCGATATAGAATTTCATCAGCGTAGCTAGATAACTTATAAATTCTATATCTATCACGAAGTGAATCAGGAAGTGGGCTCGGCATCGAATCTTGAATTCAGCTAAAATGTTTCCTCCGGAAACATCTCAGGTGCTCACGTACCCAAAACAGCTGATGCTTCCGAAGACGTTTTCTACGAAAACGTGCAGCTCCGCTCCTCTGTCCCTAGCTTCATCCAACTCAAGCGTTTTGAAAAAACGCACATCGGAAGCATAAGCTTCGGTGCTGAAAACCGACCTTTTTGAACACGCAATATGAGAAATGAAAATTGTCTTATGGAAATGAAACGGCACAGATGATACAATAAGAGTCAAAATGATATTCTCAACATTCCTAACTGCCTTATATCCCAAGAATCATCACAGGTGGAACGGAATTCAAGCACCGTATTTGAGGAGGACGAATCATGACAACGAATCAAACAATTGACAACTTGTCCATTGCTACAATCCGGACACTGGCTATTGATGCCATTGAAAAAGCTAAATCCGGTCATCCCGGCATGCCGATGGGTTCAGCACCTATGGGTTACCAGCTGTTTGCCAAAACAATGAATCATAACCCGGACCAACCTACATGGATCAACCGCGACCGTTTTGTACTATCCGCTGGTCACGGCTCGATGCTGCTATACAGCTTGCTTCACCTGAGCGGATATGATCTTTCTATTGAAGATCTGAAGCAGTTCCGTCAATGGGGTAGTAAAACACCGGGCCACCCGGAATTTGGTCACACTGCTGGCGTTGATGCAACGACAGGGCCACTGGGTCAAGGTATTGCAATGGCTGTTGGTATGGCTATGGCTGAAGCTCACATGGGCACAGTATATAATAAAGATAACTTTAAGGTCGTTGACCATTTCACGTATGGCATTTGTGGCGACGGCGATTTGATGGAAGGTGTGTCTGCTGAGGCAGCTTCGATGGCAGGTCACCTGAAGCTGGGCAAGCTGATCATGCTTTATGATTCCAATGATATTTCACTTGACGGTGAATTAAATCTTGCATTCTCCGAAAATGTAGCACAGCGCTTTGAAGCATACGGCTGGCAAGTACTCCGCGTAGAAGACGGTAACGATCTGCCTGCGATTGAGAAAGCTATTGCGGAAGGCCAGGCTGACCTGAACCGTCCGACTCTGATCGAAGTGAAGACCGTTATCGGTTACGGAAGTCCGAACAAACAAGGTAAAGGCGGTCACGGCGGTACTCACGGATCTCCACTCGGAACTGAGGAAGCCAAGCTGACTAAAGAATTCTACAAATGGGTTTATGAAGAGGATTTCTATGTTCCAGAAGAGGTTCGTGAGCATTTCGGCCTTGTAAAAGAGCGTGGAATTGCATCCTTTAAAGCATGGGAAGAGCAGTTCGAGAAATACAAAGCAGCTTATCCTGAGCTTGCAGCACAGTTTGAACAAGCTGTATCCGGCGAGCTGGCAGAAGGCTGGGACAAGGATCTGCCGAACTACACGACGGAAGATAAAGCGGTATCTACCCGTATTGCTTCCGGTAAAGCTCTGAATGGCTTGATTGAAGGCGTACCGAATTTATTGGGTGGCTCTGCCGACCTGGAGAGCTCCACAATGACACATCTGAACGGTCTGGCTTCTTTCACAGCTAATAGCTACGAAGGACGTAACGTTTACTATGGAGTTCGTGAATTTGCAATGGCAGCTGCCATGAACGGTGTTGCTCTGCACGGCGGACTCAAAATTTTCGGCGGCACATTCTTCGTATTTACGGATTATTTGCGTCCGGCTGTACGTTTGGCTGCGATTATGAAGCTACCTGTAACTTATGTATTGACACATGACAGTATTGCAGTTGGGGAAGACGGCCCGACTCACGAACCGATCGAGCAGCTTGCATCCCTGCGTATTATTCCAGGTCTGACTGTTATCCGTCCTGCGGATGCGAACGAAACGTCAGCTGCATGGGCTTATGCAGCAGAGAACCAGGATCGCCCTGTAGCCCTCGTATTGACTCGTCAAAACTTGCCAATTCTTGATGCTACGGCTGATAACGCGCGTGAAGGTATCAAGCGTGGTGCTTATGTTGTAGCTGATGCGAAGGAAGGCAAGGCACAGGCGCAGATTATTGCGACAGGTTCCGAAGTTCAACTGGCTGTGAAAGCACAAGAAGCGCTTGCTGAGGAAGGCATTCAGGTCCGTGTGATCAGCATGCCAAGCTGGGATCTCTTTGATCAGCAGGATCAGGCTTACAAAGATTCTGTCCTGCTGCCTGACGTGAAAGCCCGTCTTGCTGTGGAAATGGCTCATCCGTTCGGATGGGAGCGTTATGTCGGCGATAAAGGCGCTATTCTGGGCATCTCCACGTTCGGTGCTTCGGCTCCTGGCGATCGCGTGATTTCAGAATATGGCTTTACAGTAGAAAATGTGGTTAGCCGCGTGAAATCGCTGCTCTAATCACCATAACGTTCAACATCATGATTGGATAGATATCGACACCCGCAAATGTTGCGGGTGTCGATCTATATATACATATTTTGAATAACTATTTGCTGCTGGACTCCTCGGGAATATCGACAATAACGCCTTTGTAGGACGGATCATGATTATCCAGTTCGACTTCACCGCCAGCGAGTGTACCTTTGCTGTTGATCAAACCGTAATAGGTTGCACCGACAGGATAGCGGAAGATAAATTGGGCAATGGTCCAATCCTTAACGTTGGGCTGTGTGCCGATTTCGTTCTTGAAAGTGGCCGTCAGAAAGAATAAGTTGCTGTGCTTCTTGCCTGCGTTACCAAGCTTGGCCTGCCATATTAATTCGGCTGTATTGTTGTGAATTTCATAATAACTGATAAGATCGTTATCCAGAATAAAGTACTTGTCCCATTTACCTTTAGGAAAATAATAGTTCATGCCCTGCATTTCCATATAAGTCCTCTCAAGCTCTGCTTGAGGAAGCTTCGATATGTGCGGAACCGTTATAGCCGCATTCCGTGCGGTGGAAAGATCCTTGCTCTTCAAATCGGCAATCGTCTCGGAACGGGGTTTGGTTACGTATGCGGTCTTCGCAGGACCATTCCAGTATACCTTTGCGCTGAATGCATCAGCTACGGCCCGCAACGGAATCATCATCTTTCCTTTGTGGAGAAACGGTGCGACTATAAGCGTCTGTTTGTTGCCATTGTTTTGCATGGTTTTGCTGCCGGCGGATACAATGACTGTTGTACCTTTACCGGTGATGCTTACCTGCTTCTTCACCTTGTCGTACTGGTAGTCATAGTCTCCGAGCCCTTTAAGGTCGGTTAGAGTGACGAAGGTGTTTCCTTCCCTAACTAACACCTCTCCGTAGGCTTTATCGCTGTTAATGTAAGCCATAGGAGTTGAAACGGAAACCGTGGTTGAGGCAGCTTTCACCTGTTGGGTGCTGAACGAGGGCGTCAAAATTGCTGCTAGGACGGCAGTTGTAGTCAGTATTTTAAATCCTTTGAATTTAATAATGGTAATTCCTCCTTTTACTGTGAATAACGTTATATACCGGGAAAGGTTGCAGCATTGATATATCCGGATATAAAAAAACCTGCCTTCCCGACGTCAATCCTTTGCAATACAAGGAGTGACATCGATGAAAGCAGCTGTAATCCTGTCATGTATTACTGCTCTTTTTGTCCGCCGATGGTCTGACCGATCCAAGCTTCGTAACATTTCACGACAGCTGAAAGATCCTCTTCCCCGTAGCCTTCACTTGCACCTGCCTGGAACAAGCTTTTCGCCAGGTTCAGCATGGGCGAAGGCATGCCGATTCCATCCGTGAGGGAAGAGGCAAGCTTCAAATCTTTGAGCATCAGGGCGAGAGAGAATTGGTTGCTGAAATCACCTTCAATGATCTTACGGCCTTTCAGATCTGCGGCTTTACTTCCTGCCGATCCAAGCTGGACGAGCTCCAGGAAGTTGTCAGCCGGGATACCGGATTTGGCTGCAATGGCAAACCCTTCGGCCAGGGCAAGGTTGTTGATCCCGACCATCGTGTTATGGGCTAGCTTGGCTACAGCACCGCTGCCGTTTGGTCCCATGTGAATGACCTTTTTGCCGAGGGTATCGAACACATCAGCTTGGGCTTCAATCACGGCTGCATCTCCACCGACCATAAATACGAGGGTGCCGTCGATAGCTGCTGGTTTGCTGCCCGTGACAGGTGCGTCAAGGAAGGAAGCGCCTTGAGCTGATACCGTAGCAGCGATTTCCTTAACGAGGTCCGGTGAGATGGTACTGCAGTCGATAACGGTCATGCCTTCAGTTAATGAGGAGAGGATGCCGTTCTCGCCATAAAAAACGTCACGAACGGAGTCATCGTTGCTCACCATCGTAATGACAACGTCTGCTCCTTCCGAGGCTTCTCGCGGGGTTGGGGAAGTAGAAGCCCCTTGTTCTGCGAGCGGGCGGCATTTCTCATCTGTACGGTTGTATACCGTTACTTCATAGTCTCGTTTAAGCAGATTGGAAGCCATGGGAGCGCCCATGGTGCCAAGGCCAACAAATGCGATTTTTTTCATAAATATCACCTTCATATGTAATTTCTTCGAACGCGTTAATCTTAACACGCGACTATGGTATATTCTACACCTCGTTGCTGCGGAGCGGGCAGGTGTTTTATACCATAAGGGCTAAACATGACAGTTCAGAGGCGAAACTTGATCACTCCAGCAAATTAAAGTATTCTATTATAAATGTTGACTCTCTCTACAAGATAAAACAGGAGGCTGTAAACTAATGTCGAAAAAAGTTAAGTTTGACTACAGCAAGGCTCTATCTTTTATTAACCAGCATGAAATCGATTATTTGGCGGAGCCGATTCGCACGGCTCATAATCAGTTACATAACCAAACCGGCGCAGGTTCGGATTACCTTGGATGGATCGACCTGCCGACTCAATATGATAAAGAGGAATTCGCACGGATCCAGAAGGCTGCTGCGAAGATCCAAAGTGATTCTGAAGTTCTGATCGTCATTGGTATCGGCGGTTCTTACCTCGGCGCCCGTGCAGCTATTGAAATGCTGTCCCACTCCTTCTATAACATTCTTCCGAAGGACAAGCGCAAGACTCCGGAAATTTATTTTGCAGGTAACAATATCAGCTCCACTTATGTGAACCACCTGCTTGAGCTGGTTGACGGCAAGGATTTTTCCGTTAACATTATTTCTAAATCCGGTACGACTACAGAGCCGGCTATCGCTTTCCGTATTTTCCGTGCAGCACTTGAGAAGAAGTATGGCAAGGAAGAAGCACGTAAGCGCATCTATGCAACAACCGATAAAGAGAAGGGCGCGCTCAAGAAACTTTCGAATGAAGAAGGTTATGAATCCTTCATCATTCCAGACGATGTTGGCGGACGTTACTCTGTTCTGACCGCTGTAGGCCTTCTGCCGATCGCTACAGCAGGTATCAATATTGAAGAAATGATGCAGGGTGCAGCTGACGCTTCCAAGGAATACAGCAACCCGAACGTGGCAGAGAACGAAGCTTATCAGTATGCAGCTGTCCGCAACGCTCTGTATCGCAAAGGTAAAGGTATCGAAATTCTCGTCAACTATGAGCCTTCCCTGCATTTTGTTTCGGAATGGTGGAAGCAGCTGTTTGGCGAGAGTGAAGGCAAGGACTATAAAGGTATTTATCCGGCGTCTGTGGACTTTTCCACGGATCTGCATTCCATGGGTCAATTTGTGCAGGAAGGCAGCCGAAACATTTTCGAAACCGTCATTCAGGTGGACAACGTATCGAGCCACATTACGATTGAGTCCGATCCAGATGATCTCGATGGCCTCAACTTCCTGACAGGTAAAACAATGGATTTTGTAAACAAAAAAGCGTTCCAAGGCACGATGCTGGCACATACAGACGGCCAGGTTCCTAACTTGATTGTTACAATTCCAGATTTCACTCCCTATTCTTTTGGATATCTGGTATACTTTTTCGAAAAGGCCTGCGGAATCAGCGGTTATCTGTTAGGTGTAAACCCGTTTGACCAGCCGGGCGTGGAAGCGTACAAGAAGAACATGTTCGCTTTGCTTGGCAAGCCGGGTTACGAGAAAGAAAAAGCAGAGCTCGAAGCCAGACTTTCCGAATAACACCATCTAACACATTAGACAGAACAGCTGAAGGAAGCAGTTTTCCGGTTTATTTATGCCGGGAACTGCTTTCTTGGCAATAAGGGGTTGAAATCGGCATATGCTGGAACGTTACAAAACGGTGAGGTCAACGGGTTCGAAAGAAATCGTCATCAAGAAATCCCGGTTTATCGGGCATGTTATGCCAGTGGAGACCGAGGAGTCCGCGGTCGCATTCATTGAGGAAATGAAGAAGAAGCATTGGAATGCAACTCATAACTGCTCCGCTTATATGATTGGGGAACGGGATGAGATCCAGAAGCAGTCAGACGACGGAGAACCAAGCGGAACGGCAGGTAAGCCGATTCTCGAGGTGATCCGAAACCAGGGGCTTAAAAATGTAGCCATTGTTGTGACACGTTATTTTGGCGGTATTATGCTCGGAGCAGGTGGATTAATCAGAGCCTATACCGATGGTGCTGTCGCGGCCATTGAGGCTGGGGATTCCATCACCCGTGTGCTTCACAGGGAAGTATTTGTCGAACTGGATTATACTTGGCTGGGCAAGGTGGAGAACGAACTACGGAGTCGGAACACTCGAATGGGTGAGACGATGTTTGCAGATAAGGTTACACTGACTTGTCTGCCACTGAATCAGGAAAAAGACATTTTTATCGAATGGATGGTGGATTTAACTCAGGGACAGTCCGTGATTACGGAGGGAGAGCGGTTCTATTTTATTGAAGGGGAATAAATGATATGGCAAGAAGAGCGGTAGAACGGGAGTTGTCAAGGGAGCGTATATTGGAAGCGGCCAGGCATTTGTTTATTACTAAAGGATACCGGGCCATCTCGATGCGGAGCATCGGGCAGCACCTGGGTTACAGCCACGGGTCCTTATATTATCACTTTAAGGAAAAGGCGGAGCTTTTCTACGCCATTGTCATGAAAGACTTCAACGATCTTGCCTTATTACTGAATGAAGCAGCCGGAAAAGCACCTAGTGATGGAGTATCTAAGCTGGAACAGCTTTTGCTTGAATTCGTTCGGTTCGGACTGAACAATCCTTATCAATATGAAATCATGTTTATGATCAGGGATGAAGAGCTGCTTGCTTACTGTCGTTCCGAGCAAAGTCGGTGCTTCGATATGTTCTCGGCACTGGTTCGTCAGCATTTGCTTGATAATGTTTATTGTGAT